>JANTFI010000011.1 GCA_024763505.1 Gammaproteobacteria bacterium | reverse complement strand
CCAGCAATAAAAAAAACAGCAGCACTGCGGCCAGCGCAGCATCATAGCGCGACATCACGAACACAAACAGCAATACGCCGCTGATGGCGGCCAGCAACGGCAGCAGCACGCGGATATAAAAATTATCCAGCGCATCGATATCAGAACGGATGCGGCTCAGCAAGTCGCCGCTGCGGTATTGCTCCAGCACTGCCGGAGCCAGCGGTTCGATTTTTTGATAAAACCAGACCCGCAAATGCGCCAGCAAACGGAAGGTGGCTTCGTGCGTAACCAGACGCTCAGCATAGCGGCCGGATGTGCGAAAAATCGCTGCTCCACGAATAATCGCGCCCGGGCTGAAATAATTCATGCTCACGCCGGCCAGACCGGCCAGCGCCATCGAAGCAATAAACCAGCCGGAAACCGCCATCAGCAACACATTCGAAAACAAAGTGATCAAGGTCAGCACATAGCCCAGCAGCATCCAGCCGAGGTAGGGTTTAAACAGGGCCAGCAACCGAAGCAGGTTTTTCATCGCAGCTCCCCACCGAACTCTGAAGAAGGCAACTGGGAAGACAGCAACTGGCGATACAAGCCGTCTTGTTCACGCAATTCGACAGGCCTGCCCTGCTCGACCACTTGTCCACCGGACATCACGAGAATACGATCCGCATCTTCGATGGTCGATAGGCGATGCGCGACGGTCAGTACGGTTTTGCCCTGCTTCAATCGCTGCAGCGCATCGTTGACGGCTTGCTGGGTGTGCGAATCCAGATGCGCGGTCGGTTCATCCAGCAACAGCAAACGGGCATCGCGCATCCACGCGCGGGCTATCGCAAGACGCTGCACCTGGCCGCCCGAAAGCCCTTGGCCCGATTCTCCGACCAGCGTATCCAGGCCGTGCGGCAAGCGCTCGACAAAGCCCAGCGAACCGCTATGCAGCAGCGCCTGATGAACTTGCTCATCGCTGCATGCCGGTAGTCCCAGACAGATATTCTCCCGCACACTGCCGTGGAACAGTCGGGGACGCTGCGGAATCCAGGCAATCTGCCTGCGCCACTCGTCCAGCTGCCAGTGTTGCAACGGCTGGCCGTCTATGCGGATATGCCCGGCATCCGCTTGCACGAAACCCAGTAACAAGTGAATCACCGAGGATTTACCGGCGCCCGATGGCCCCACCAGAGCGATCTGCTCGCCTGCTTGAATGTCAAAGGAAAGCCCTTGCAACGCTTGCCGATCGCCATAACTCAGGCTGACCCGGTCAAACTCGATGGCCGGTGCCGCCGATGCGGGCAAGGTTGGCGGCTGCTCGGGTTCAGCCGGTTGCGGGCGGGTTGGCAATGGCCGTGTGAACCATTGATGCAGCGATTCTGCGGCTGCCAGGGCATCCATACGAGCGTGATAATGCGTGCCCATGTTGCGAAGGGGCAGATAAAATTCGGGAGCCAGCAGCAAAATGTAAAAGCCGGTCAAGAAATCCATTTCGCCGAAATACAGCCGAAAACCGACCAGTACCGCGACGATAGCGATCGACACCGTGGCAAAAAATTCCAGCGCCAGTGAGGATAAAAAAGCCAGCCGAAGCACCCGCATGGTGGCCAGACGGTAATCTTCGGAAATCTTTTCGATCAGGCGGATTTCACGGCGACTGGCATTGAACAGTTTGAGCGTGGTCAAACCCTGAATTACATCCAGAAAATGTCCACCCATACGGGTCAACACTTGCCATTGTTGCTGGTTCAGCCGCTGCGCACCTTTGCCGATCAAAATCATGAAAAATGGAATCAATGGCGCAGTAAACAGGAACACCAAAGCAGATTTCCAGTCCAGCGGAAAAACGAACAGTAAAATCGCCAGCGGCACCCACACTGCGATCGACATTGCCGGCAGGTATCTTGCAAAATAATTTTCCAGCGATTCGACCCCGTCCAGCAACAGTGCTGACAGACCGCCGCTGTGCGTATCGCCAAGAGCCAGCGGCCCGAGTTGCTGCAGTTTATTAACAAGCCGCTGACGAATCAGTTGCTTGACGGTGGCTGCAGCCGAAAATGCAACTTGCTCGGAGAGATACACGGTGGCGACGCGGACCAGCAGAATCAACAGCATCGCCCACAGCCACGGCATCAACTCGGCCAGCGCCTGCTGTTCGATCATCGCGGCATTGACCACATTGGCCAGACACCAGGTTTCGGCAATGATCAGCAAGCCGGAAAAACTGCCCAGTGCAATCGCCAGCGATACTGGCTTGCGTACCCGCGCTTGCTGCTGGCCGAGAAACTCCTGTGCTGGATTTTCTGATTTCTGAGTAGAAGATTTCACGGCATCCCGATCATCATTTGCAAGCAAAAAAAACCCCGGTCAAGCCGGGGCTGTTGTTCATGCTGGTGTGAATTTATTCGTCGTTTTCTTCGCCAAGGCAATTTTCCGACTCGTACCACATGACGTTGATTACGCCAAAAGCCAGCGCCAACATTACACCAAGAATCCAGGTAAAATACCACATAATCTCTATCTCCGGTTTGACGGGTGATTACACTCACCCGGCAGGTTTAATTTCGGGCTTACGGAATCAATAGGCCGAGAAACGATCTTTCATTTCATCCACGCTCAACTTGCCCCACATCTTGTGATAATTCCACAAGGTGTAACTGATGACGATCGGCAAAAAGATGACGGTCGCCCAGAACATGACGGTCAGCGTCAAATGGCTGGAGCTGGCATCGAACAGGGTCAGACTGTGCCCCGGATTGGTGCTCGAAGGCATGATGAACGGAAACATCGAAACTCCCGCGGTCATGATGACACCGACAATCGCCAGCGATGAAGTCACAAAGCCGGTCCCCGGTCGATTGGCCCGCGACATCAGAATCGTCAACACCATGCCGGCAAATCCGAGCGCGGGAAAAATCAGGGTCCATGGCATGGCCTGATAATTGGCCAGCCAGGCACCGGCGGTTATTTCTACCGACTTGTCGAGCGGATTGGGCAGTGCATCACCGGCTGGCATTGAAACAATACGATAACCATCGATTCCCAGACTTAACCAGAGTCCAGCCAGAGCAAATGCGGCAATCGCAACCACGCCCATAATCGTAATCCAGCCCTTCACCCGTTCGGTGATTTCACCGTGGGTGCGCATCTGAATCCAGATGCCGCCATGCATGGTCAGCAAAGCAAAGGAAACCACTCCGGCCAGCAAGGCAAAAGGGTTCAGCAATGCCCAGAAAGAACCGGTATAAAAAGGCCGCAAAAATTCATCCAGATGGAAAGGCACGCCCAGCAAAAGATTGCCAAAGGCAACGCCGAATACCAGCGATGGAACTGCACCGCCTGCAAACAAGCCCCAGTCCCAGGCCTTGCGCCAGCGTTCATCCTCGAATTTTCCCCGGTAATCGAAGCCCACCGGACGGAAAAACAATGCAAACAGCACCAGTAACATGGCGAAATAAAAGCCGGAAAATGCAGCCGCATAGACCGCAGGCCAGGCGGCAAAAATCGCGCCGCCGGCGGTTATCAACCAAACCTGGTTTCCATCCCAGTGCGGTCCGACCGTGTTGATCATGACCCGTCGCTCGTCATCAGTTTTACCCAGAAATGGAAGCAGGTTGCCGACACCCATATCCATTCCATCAGTGATTGCAAAGCCGATCAACAGCACGCCGACAAACAACCACCAGATCAGTTTCAGTGTTTCGTAATCCAAAATCATGATGCAATACCTCTTATGCGTGTGACTCGGAACCCGAATGGGCGAGCTTTTCGAAATGGTAACGACCGGTATGAATGGAACTCGGTCCCTTGCGAGCGAAATGGAACATCAGCCATAACTCAATGACAGCCAGAAAGGTGTAGAAAGCCATGAATCCGGCAATACTGATAATCAAGTCGGTCGTGGTCAGGCTGGAGGTCGCCAGAAAAGTCGGCAGCACTTCACCAATGGCCCAGGGCTGACGGCCAAATTCAGCCACAAACCAGCCAGTTTCGATGGCGATCCAGGGCAGCGGAATGCCGTACAGTGCAAGCCGCAACAGCCAGCGTTTCTGCTCGATCACCCGTTTCGCGTTGTAATAAAACGCGGCCAAAAAGATAAACAACATCAGGAAACCAGAGGCAACCATAATACGGAACGACCAGAACAGTGGCGCGACCTGAGGAATGGTGTCTTTCACCGCCATCGCGATCTGTTCTTCGGTGGCATCCGTGACATTCGGAGTATAGGCTTTCAGCAGCAAGCCATACCCGAGGTCATCCTTGTATTCTTCGAAGAAACCCTCGTTTTCCGGAGTTACCTCGCCTGCGCGCAGCTTTTGCAAATAATCATAAGCAATCATACCCCGGCGGATGCGGTTTTCATTGGCACTCATGATATCTTTCAGTCCGGTCACTTCTTCATCGGTCGAGCGTGTCGCGATCAAACCCATCACATAGGGAATCTTGAACGCACCATCGGTGTGTTCGGTTTCCTGATTGGGGAAGCCGAATACGGTAAACGAGGCAGGGGCTTCTTCGGTATGCCATTCCGCTTCCACCGACGCCAGCTTGACCTTTTGCACATCGCCGATCTCATAGCCGGATTCATCACCCAGAATGATTACCGAACAGATAGAAGCCAGGCCAAAACCCGCTGCGATTGCGAACGAGCGTTTGGCAAAGCCGACGTCCCGCCCTTTCAGCAGGTAATAGGAGGAAATACCAAGCACAAACATAGATGCGGCGACATAGCCGCCGGAAACCGTATGGATAAACTTGACCTGGGCGACCGGGTTGAAAATAACATCCGCAAAGCTGGTCATTTCCATGCGCATGGTTTGCCAGTTGAATTCCGAGCCAACCGGGTTTTGCATCCAGCCATTGGCTATCAGAATCCACAACGCCGACAAGTTGGTACCGAGAGCTGTGAGAAAGGTAACGGTAAGATGTTGGCGTTTGGACAGGCGTTCCCAACCCATGAAAAACATACCGACAAAAGTCGACTCGAGAAAAAATGCCATCAAGCCTTCAATCGCCAACGGTGCACCGAAGACATCGCCAACGTAATGGGAATAATAAGCCCAGTTGGTGCCAAACTGGAATTCCATGGTTAAACCAGTGGTCACGCCCAGCGCAAAATTGATGCCAAACAATTTTCCCCAGAACTGGGTCATATCCTTGTACACCTGCTTGCCGGTCATGACATACACCGTCTCCATGATCACCAGTATCCACGTCAAGCCCAGTGTCAGTGGTACAAACAGAAAATGGTACAGCGCCGTCATCGCAAACTGAAAGCGGGACAGCTCGATAAAGGTAGGGTCAAACATACTGCTGCTCTCCTGTTCTAAAGTTAATACTATAATCGGCGCAGAGTACTCCCAAAATTTTGATAATTAAAGTACTCGAGTGTTTTTTATTTTCCACTCAGACAAAAAATCAAGGTTTAACTAATCGAAGTCAATCAATGCCTGTACCTTGTGGCTTTCTTTTCAGGTTTGTTGCTCAATTTTCGGCCAATTTACTCACGGAAACCGTAAAAATCCGCAATGCCTTTGGTAATCATACGTCGCCTGCAATTTATCACTGTGTTCTGATGGCGCCTTAATCCAGACGAGTGATCAACTTCTAATTACGGACAACAATGCCAGCAAACCGATCACTGCTGCCGCGATACTGAGCAGCAGCACCATCCCGGCCAGTATGTCCTTGACCTTGCCGATTGCGGTATGAAGTTCCGGGTGCAAGTGATCGGCCAGGGCTTCGATCGCCGAATTGACCAACTCGGCAGCCAGCACCAGCGCGATACACAGTATGATCAAGGCCCACCAGATGGCTGCTGGTTGAATCCATGCAAACAGCAGCAATACCGCAATACCGGACACAATATGGAAACGGAAATTATCTTCATCACGCCAGGCGATGCGAAGCCCGTGCAAGGCATTACGAATCTTGATCGAAATCGGCTGGTTTTTCATCGAAATTACCTTTGTTAAGAATTCAGTTGAGAATTCGTTAGATTTCCCGCTTCAGCCTTTTCGGGCCTGCTCCAGTCTCCGGTGGATTGTAAGGCAAGAACAACTTTGCCCGAAGTCAGGAAAACCTGCCAAATCATTTCAGTTCGACCTGCCGCACATCACTACCCGAATAAAATGATCCACCCGGCAGGTATTTCCGACCATTGCTTGCTGCAAAGGCAAGTTCGATTCCGACACGGCTCGACCGCTGGAAAACAGGGATCCATCCACCGCGTCGGTAGCCATCTCCACATCCGGTGCGACATCAGAAAACAAGCCAAAGCGGATACCGTCAACTTCTCTTTCCACCACGACAAAAAAGTTCTTGCTGTTGATTCGACAGCGAGTTTTCCACAACCGCAGCGTTTATCGTACGCCGGTTGCGGATATTGCTACAGTAGCTGTATCAATAACCCGTGAATTCCAGAAGGCGGACGTCAATGGCGTGGTTTGATAATCACCACAGCCGGATCAGTTTATCCAGCTTGATTCCATCTGCCTGCTGCCATCCCGCGGCTTGCAGGGTTTGCACGACATCCTGCTCGCTTTTACCCAGCAACACCGACACGGTAACTGCCGAAAGAATAAATCGAATGATGCCGGACCACCAGCCTGTCCCGGGTAGCATGAAAAACCAGCACGGCTTGCCCGGGAGAGCGATCAAAACCGGATACGGTCAATTCTATCTGCCGGTTCGGTGTTTACTCTTTGGGCAACCCTGAAAATGGATTATGATACTTTCATTGCGTTTCTTGTACCCCGCCTTGCCTGCGAACCCGAATCAAATGAATAAACGCCAGACAGCCACCACCGCCATTCCAGCAATCGTCCGTTGCGTAACTCTATTCGGCCTGCTGGTCGCAACCGGCTTTTCGACTCAGCTCGATGCTGCAACCTATAAATGCACACAGCAGGGTCGTATCACTTATAGTGATACGCCGTGTTCCAGCGGGCAACAGTCAACTGCGCTGCCCGCTGAAAAACCGGTAACCCCGGATGCTCGCAGACAATCTCGCAGCGTTCAGGAGAAATATCACCAACTCAATCAGGGGCTCGAAGCCGAAAGAAAAAAACGTGAGGCGCGGCGCAAGATTATTCGCTTGCGTGCAGAAATCAGAGCGCTGGAAAAAAACAAACAGACAGCGCTGAAAGAGATTAGCGAAGAGATGGATTCACTGGATTTCAATTCCGATGATATTGACGATGTTGTTCTGGCTGAATTTCGCCAACAGGAATTGTTCGAGCAGCAGCGCAAGATTGAATCAAAATACCAGCTCGAACGACAGGCATTGCAAAACCAGATCGATGCTCTGCAACGACAGTTAGACGACCATCCGGCCTTACCGTAAATCGTTTTTGTGGTTGATATCAGTCCGACTACGACACTCAGGTTCGGTCAGAAACCATAAAAAAACTACTTTTGTTTTTTCAGGTAAAAAATAGCTGCAACTGGTAAAGCGGCCAATATCACCATCAATATATATGTCAAAACGGTCATGGAAACACCTCCATCAAGAACTTCGGGATAGTCTCTAGTATATTAGTAATTTCTAATATTTCAAGATCAATGACTGCCCATACCCTTTGCGGAAGCCATTCGCACTCTTAACCCATTGATATAAATAGTCTTTTTATAAATCCTTAATAATGTAGAAATTTCACATTGCAGTAAACCCATCCAAAAAAGCGGGCAGATCTGACAAATCGAAAGAACAATGCCGTGCTCCCAGCCCTTTCGTAAGCACATGACTTTTCTGACTTTTCCCGCCATCTGTCACCTGACAGACAGAAAATTTTGGTCAGAAACCCATCTTTCAGTGCATTCAAATAACCCGACATCTGGAGAGAAAAATGAATGCCAAAAAAATCTTACGAACCTTTTTGTTAATACTCGCGTTCGCAACCAGTGCGGCGGCCGATAACCCGTTGGCCGCAGACAATGGATTGAATCAAGCGCAGCAAGCGACTGCGGATAAAGCCATTGAAAAAGCCGTTAAAAAGCAGGATGAACTGAAACAAAAGATCAACCAGAATGTTCTGGATGGTTTCAATGAAGTGAAAAAAGCCATTCGCTTGCTGGAACAGACAGACAAAATCAGACAAGCCATTGCCGCACTCGAAGCGGCCACTGGGAAATTTGACATCGCTCTCGCCGCCAAGCCAGAGCTGGGTCTGGTTTCGATTGATTCGAGCGTCAATATTTTCGAATTGATCACCGATTGGGAAATGGTCGAAAACACAACCGAGCAAGCGCTGGATTTGTTACGCGATCATCAGGTTCAGGCAGCTCTAAAGTTACTGCTGCCATTGCAGGATGAGTTGGTGACTACAACGACTTATCTGCCCATGGCAACCTACCCGGACACCATCAAACTGGCGGCCGCCGCTCTGGTCAATGGAAAAACAGACAAGGCCCGTCAAATTCTGACACAAGGCTTGACCAGCTTCGTGGTCAGCGAGTCAGTAATTCCGCTGCCACTATTACGAGCTGAAGCCTTCCTGCTTGAAGCAGGCGAACTGGAAAAGGATAAACAGAAAGACCAGACTTTGGATTTACTCAACGCTGCTGAAGATCAGGTGCAACTGGCAATCGCGCTGGGATACACCAATGAAGACTCTGCCCCCTATGAAGCGCTGGTATCGCAAATCAAGTCTTTGCGCTGGGCAGTCAAGGGACCCAACGCGGTAGAACGGCTGTACGGAGAATTGAAAAAATCTTTGGCTGACTTGATTCATCTAGAAGCCAAGCCGCAGGTTTCCGCCCCGCAAAAATAGCGTCGGAATAATCCGGGATTTCGAAAAGGGATTTGCCGGTCCCGGTCTAAGAAATTGCCAGTCTAACCGGCCAGCCGCAGCGAGAGGCAAGCTCTCGCTGGGGTTTTTTTGGACCTGTTCCTTGCTGAGCGAATCCTTGCAAGGTGAATCCTATAACTCGACCGCGCGCGGGTAACCCTTAATCATTTCGGCACGCAGCGCTTCAATCTTTTTCCAGCATTGCGGACAAGCCTGGCTCAAAGTGGTCGCCATTTCTTCATATCGCATCATGAACAAATCATTCTGGCCCAGTCGCGCCATCACCTCCATTTCCCGAACTTCCAGTTGCGCAGATTCCACACCCGATTGTTTCAACCTGGCGATATGCTGCTCGGCTTCTTCATATAATTGATAAGCCAGCAAAATATCGATTTCGGCGACCGTGGCTTGAATATCGTCCTCCCCGGACGGTTTGTGCTCGACGGCCTCGCCCGAGGGTAGCGAGTGATCAGGATTTGCAGAAAGATCAACCGTCGCTTCCGTCGTTGGCAGCTCTGTTAACTCGGTCTGTTTTTCGGCTTCAGCTGCTTGCAGGTTCGATGCTACCAGTGTTTGGCCAATATTCATTTGAGAATCCAGTTTGGGTTCCTGCCTGACTTCCTCTCCATGTTCAGTCGGTGTTTGCAAAGCCGGTTCCACAGAACGCGTGTCATTCGTCTCGGTATCCGTTTGAGCCCTGTCTGCTTGACTATGGTCCTTCGATGCCTGCTGCACGCTGGCAGCACGACGTCGCCAACTGGCTTCTCGCCATAGCAGCAATAACATCGTTACAGCGAGCAGCAGATAAAGCGGCAAAGCCGAATTCCACCAGCTGCTTTCTTCATTCGCGGGTATGCGATCTGCGACCTCTTTCGGGTTCGCTGGTGTTGCAAGCGGTACCGAACGCTCTTCCAGCAACTGCAATCGTTGGTTCAGATTTTGGATGGTTTGTTCCAGACGCTCGAGCGAACCCCCTACTGCTGCCGCATTCGCACCGGCATCCACAGAATCCGCAGTGGGCTGAACATTTGCGTCTGAGGCCGCCCCTGTGTTTTGTTGCTCAAGACGAGAAATGCGCTCCATCTGCTGTTGCATTTGTTGATCCAGCGCATTCAACACCTTGCCATGAGTTTGCAGTACCCGGTTCTGGGACTGCGTCAAGGCTGTCAGGCCGGAAAATTCATCCGCCATCGAGCGCCAGCTTTTGACATCCTGCTGCATGCGCTGGACCGAGGTTGCATCGACCGCAGGCGCGGCAGAAGATTGCATTGGCGTTTCCGGACCCTCAGCAGGCGTAGCCACTTTGCGATCGACCACATCCGTTTTCTTTTGGACAGAGCTTGTCTTGGTATCAGTCTCGGCTGTTTTTTGAATAATCGTCGGGCTTTGCGAAAAAGAAGAGCGGCGCAATGGGTGACTGATTTCAGGGTGATCTCTGGAAACCGACAAAACAAAATTGACGGCTTGCTGGCGCGGCACTTCGGCCACCAGCGCCTGGTCCGGGATCATCAACTCGCTGCCGGATTGCAAATGATTGATGTTACCGGCGATGAAGGCATCCGGGTTGAGCAGATAAAAGGCGCGCATGATTTGGTAAACCGAGTATTTTTCATGCAACTTCGAATTTTGCGCGATAATCGAAATGCTGTCGCGTCCCACCTGCAAGCGCTTGCCGGGTTGGTAGGCAGGTAATTTTGTCATCTTCGCCGCAGAAACCGCTCCGGTTTTGGCGACAGGCTGGTTTCCTTGCAGTGGTGTCACCTTGTTTGCGGACGTCTGGATTGTGGATGTTTGTTCTTTCTCCAAACGCTTCTCCGGCTGTTCGCCAATACTCTCGCGGTCCGGCTGCGCCGTGGCCACCGCTAACCTGGACAGAGTGGTTGGATGGGTGGCCGGGCGTAACAGCGGAGGATCCAGCATCAGAGAATACAGCCGGGTCAAGCTTCCTTGCATACCTTCCACACTCAACAGAATCTCGATAATCGGTTCACGCAAACGCTGCCGGGTTCGCAATTCAACCGCATGCTGCTGATTGCCGGAAGAGATCAGCCGGAAGCGTAAATCATTGAGATAAAACGGTTTGCTCAAGCCAAGATTCTGATAGGTTTTCTGGTCGGCCAATGCGAAGTGCAAGTCTGCCAGTTCAGTTTGTGCGACTTCACCTAGATCGATGCGTGCAAGCAGCGGTTCATTCAGATGCGACAACAAGGTCACCGGCCCCAGTTCCAGTGCCTGAGCCGAGCCTGCGAACATAGCGGCGGCCACCCCCAGGCGAATCAATTTCTGTACTGCCATTTTCGTTCCGGAAAAAAAATAAAATATCCAGCCAGTATAGTGGATTTTCAATTTACTGCCCGGCCCCGAACAATCCAGACCAGTCGAATGACAGGCGTTGACGTTTCCACCACAGGTCGGCATGCTGACTGCTCATTTACCAACACTCGGTCAGCGGCGCTTCAGTGTTCGCGGCCATATAGCTTGAACTGAGTGTTTGCCTGGAGATAACCGGTTCAGCCCGAAAAAACCTTACGTTTGAAATGCTCATTTTGAAATATTCTGCTCTTTGTTTGCTGATGCTACTAGCTCCCGAGCTGAGAGCAAACGATCTGCCTCCCGACTCACTTTCGACCGGCAACCAGCAAACGCCGAAACCGGTGCAAGCCGAAATCCAACCGACAGCGACGAATGCAGATGAAGACACATCGTTTTTCACTATGCTCGATCAACCGCAGCAATATATCGCTGCAGGATTTCTCGGCTTCAGCAAGTCGGTAGATGAGTTTTTTTCCAGCGAAAAGGCCGAGTATGAAAACAATGGCAGCTTTATTCGCCTGACCGCCGACAGCATTTTCACCGAAGGGGAAGGCTGGGGCTTTACCGGTAGCACCCGGGCCAGACTGGTTTTACCCAATACCCGAAACAAGATGCGACTGGTATTCGAGAGTGACCCGAATCAGGAGCGCGAAAGTGAACAGCCATCCCTGCAAAACAACCCGCTCGAAGTCGCCGAAAAGAAAGATTATTTTGCCGGACTCGAAGCTTTGGTCGGTGAATTCGAACTTTGGCGTTTTCGTCCCGGGCTGGGGATTAAACTCAATCGCAGTCTGGATCTGTACTGGCGGTTTCGCGCCAGCCGAAACTTCGATATCAGCACATTATGGCAAGGCTATTTCGGCAATACGCTGTATCATTTTTCTTCCACCGGTTATCGTTTCGACAGCAAGTTCGAACTCAATCGCCGATCTGGCGATCACGGGCTGCTGCGCTCACAGACATCTGCAAAACGCGAACAGGCGGAAGACTGGTGGCAACTGTCCCAGGTATTTTCATTCACGCATTCCATTGACGGCAAACAGGCGCTTGTATATCTGGCTGGAGTGTACGGCATTAATGAACCCGATACGCATGCGGAAGAATACCTGTTACAGATTCGCTATCGCCGCCTGTTGCACAGCAACTATCTGTTCGGGGAGATCATCCCGCAGTTTCAATACCTGCTGGAAAATAATTTCGAGCCCGGGTTTTCACTCACGCTGCGAATGGAGATGGTGTTCAGGCAATAGCGCAGAAACGAGCGCTGATGACTCGGCAGGAAAAGTTGGCACCTCCCTGTGCCGTGGAGACTTACGGTTTAGCCTGCGAACCGGACACCCGGTAGTACAACACCGGAATAATCAGCAAGGTCAACAGGGTAGATACAAAAATGCCGAAAATCAAAGAGATTGCAAGCCCCTTGAAAATCGGATCGTCAACGATGAAAAACGCGCCGAGCATCGCTGCCAGACCGGTCAGGATAATCGGCTTGGCGCGCACAGCAGCCGATTTAATGACCGCGTTTGCAAAGGTATGACCGGCCGCAAGTTGTTCGTTAATAAAATCAACCAGCAAAATCGAATTTCGCACGATGATACCAGCCAGCGCAATCATGCCGATCATCGAAGTCGCAGTGAATTTTGCACCCAGCAAGGCATGACCCGGCAATACCCCGATAATGGTCAAAGGTATCGGCGCCATGATCACCAGCGGCACGACGTAGGAACGAAACTGCGCCACCACGAGTAGATAAATCATGATCATGCCGACCGAGTAGGCAATCCCCATATCGCGGAAAGTTTCATAAGTCACTTGCCATTCGCCATCCCACTTGATACTGAACTGGTATGGATTATCTGGAGGCCGGATGAAGTATTGTTTCAATTCGGGAAATTTTTCTTCAAGTTCGGCGGTTATCTCGAACATGCCATAGAGTGGACTGTCGAGTTCGCCGGCCATATCGCCGGTGACGAATACTACGGGCAGCAAGTCCTTGTGGTAAATAACATTCTCGATCCGAGAATCCTCAATCGAAACCAGCTCAGACAAAGCAACCAGTCTTCCTTCCGACGTGCGTAACTTGATCGACAGGGTATTGATCAGATCTTCCTTACTTGAGGTCGGCAGCTTGATTCGAATCGGCGTAGCGAACTTGACATTATTGCCGTGGATATAACTGATATCTTCACCTTGTAATGCCGTTTTGATGGTATCCACCAGTTGCGACTGGCTGATACCAAAGCGGGCCGCCTTTTGCCGATCGACATGAATAATGAACCGGCTGGCCGGATACTCGACGCTGTCATCCACATCGACGATGTCGGGCGTCTGCTCAAACAACGGGCGCAATTTTTTTGCCACATCGATCTGTCCCTGATATTCCAGCCCATAGACCTCGGCCACTAACGGTGCCATCACAGGCGGACCAGGTGGTACTTCGGCCAGTTTTACATTGGCCCCATATAGCTTGCCGATACGTTGCATTTCATCTCGCACCGACAATGCGATCTCGTGGCTGCTTCGATCGCGATGTTTCTTGTCCACCAGGTTAACTTGCAAATCGGCGACATTGCCCCCTTTTCTGAGATAATACTGACGTACCAGACCATTGAAATTAATCGGTGCCGCAGTTCCAACATAAGCCTGATAATCGGCTACCTCAGGCACTTTGGCAATCGCATCGCCGAGCTTGTGCATAACCATCGCAGTATGCTCCAGTGCCGTGCCTTCCGGCATGTCGACCACAACCTGAAATTCCGACTTGTTATCAAACGGCAGCATCTTCAGCACCACCTTGTCGATCGCCACCAAACCGACTGAAAGCACGATCAGCACCACGACCATCAAATTCAATAACACAAAATTCCGGGTCTGATGTTCTCCATCGACGAAAGGCGTCATGATGCGTTTGAAAAAACGGTAAATGCGAGTTTTATGGATATCCTGATCATGCTCGCCATGTGCCGCGATTTCATGCTGCTTCGAGGCCAACACCTTGTAGCTGAGCCAGGGGGTGACGACAAAAGCGATCAGTAACGAAATGATCATTCCCATACTGGCATTGATCGGAATCGGGCTCATATACGGCCCCATCAATCCGGTTACGAACGCCATCGGCAACAACGCGGCAATTACGGTAAAGGTAGCAAGAATGGTCGGGCCACCCACTTCATCCACCGCAAGCGGTATCGATTCGGCCAGCGATTTGCTGCCTAGCGACATATGGCGGTGAATATTCTCCACCACTACGATTGCGTCATCGACCAGAATACCGATGGAAAAAATCAGCGCAAACAGCGACACCCGGTTCAGTGTAAAGCCCCAGGCCCAGGATGCAAACAGCGTAATCAACAGTGTTATACCGATCGCCACACCGACGATAAAGGCTTCGCGCAAACCGATAGCAATTGCCACCAGTACGATCACTACTGCCGTCGCAAAAATCAGTTTGGTGATCAGCTTGCTGGCCTTATGATCAGCGGTTTCACCATAGTTTCGGGTAATCGTAACCTTGACACCTTCCGGAATAAAAGTGCCCTGCAATTGATCGAAACGGTTGATCACCCGATCGGCAATCTCGACTGCGTTGGTACCCGGTTTTTTGGCAACGGCAATGGTTACAGCAGGGGTCATGTCGGGGATCGGTTCCAGCCCTGCTTCACCTGCACCAGCTCCGGTGCCATACCAGACATAGTGTTCAGGCTCGGCAGGACCATCGATGATCGTGGCGATTTCATTGAGGTAAACCGGCCGCCCCTTGTGCATACCGACCACCAGACTGCCGACTTCATCACTACTGGTCATAAAAACACCAGCCTGAACCGGAATTTCTTTGTCATCGTGAATCAGTGCTCCGGCATTAGAAGAACGGTTTCCACTGGTCAGCGCCAATTTGATCGCATTGATATCGAGGTTGAAGGCTGAAATCTTTTGTGCATCCAGCTCTACCCGTACCATGTGCTGAGCACCACCGATAGTATAAATATCGCGCGTACCCTGAACCCTTTTCAGCTCCGCCTCAATCGCATGCGCGACCTTGAGCAATTCGTGTGCGCCCTGGCTTTCATCTTTCGCCCACAGCGTGGCAGTGATAATCGGCACGTCGTCGATACCTTTGGGCTTGATGATCGGTTGACCGACACCGAGATTCGGTGGCAGCCAGTCATTATTCGAAAACACCTTGCTATACAGGCGCACAATAGCATCGGTTCGATCTTCACCGACCTTGAATTGGACGGTCAGAATTGACATGCCCGGACGCGATACCGAAAACACATGTTTGATTCCGGATATTTCCGAGATCACCTGCTCGGCCGGTGAACTGACCAGATGCTCGACCTCGGACACCGATGCGCCAGGAAACGGAATAAAGATATTGGCAAAGGTCACATTGATTTGCGGCTCTTCTTCTTTCGGTGTCACGATCACCGCGAAAATACCAAGCAGCACGCCGACCAGAGCCAACAAAGGCGTGATTTCCGAAAACAGGAATTTTTTCGCCAGTGCGCCAGATATACCCAGCTTGCCCGAGGATTCAGTCAGGTTCGAATCAGACATGACGCCCCCTATTCACTTTTGGCTTGCTTGATGGTAATAGCGGCTGCCACCGGGTCGGTCACCACCTGATCACCCACATTGATACCGGCCAGCACTACCACTTCATTGTCTGCCAATCGTCGACCGAGACGGACATGGCGAAAATGCAGCGTATCTCCTTCCAGTACATACACGCCGGTTACTTCACCGCGAAAAGCAACCGAGTTGAAAGGAATGACGGTTTTTTCTTCCCGGCTGACTTCCATCGCGACCTTGACGAACATGCCCGGGCGCAAGCCGGTTTCGGTCAGTGGTATACGCACCCGCAGTTCGAAACTGTGACTAAGTGGGTCGGCAAACGGGAAGAAGGTCATATCACGCGACACGATTTCACTATCTTCTGTTACCACGATCGCGCGTTGATGATCGCGCACTGCCTGATATATGCTTTGCGGGACATGAGTCCGTACCCGCAGTCGCTCCAACGATACCCCCGAGACCAGTTGGGTGCCGACATTGACCGTTTCTCCGACCTCGACCAGACGCTGGGTCAGCACACCACTGAACGGGGCACGAACCCTCGTGTATTCGAGAGATTCCCGAGCTTTGGACAAGGCTGCCTTTGCCGATTCCAACCGGGCCTTGGCCGATGCCAATGCAGCCGCAGCCTTATCGAAAGACGCTTTGGGTACCACTTTTTTTGCGTACACCTTTTCTACCCGGTCATATTCCAGTTCGGCTTCCTTGAGGCGCGCGCGGGCTTCTTTTTCTGCTGCAATCGCCTGCTGATAACTGGCTTGCTGCTGGGTATTGTCGATCAACACCACAATCTGATTCTTTTTGACGAAATCATCCACATCAAAGTTTACAGCTTTGACAATGCCACTGGTCTGGGCCGAAATCGTAGTCCTCAGCTCGGCCTCGACAATTCCATCGAGCATATAAGATGATGAGACTTCTTTCAGAAGGGCTTCTTCTGATTCGATACCTTCCAGCGCCAGGGCACCGTGCCCGATCAGTAATCCGCCTGCAATCATCAATGTTTTGAGAATCGGTTTCATGAATATTCCTGTTGTTCGGTTTCTGGTTCGATAAAGTATATTAGACTATTCTAATATTTATACCTACAATAATACAGCTTATAATTGTGAATATGTCACAAAAAATCAAGGCGTGCAGTACAATCCTTTATTTTTCAATTGTCTGGCAGAAAAATTCTCCCTGTCAATCAAGGAATCCAACTACCGAATGGATAAACTCGTTTTAAGAATCACCCTGCTCGGCGCGATCACCGGCGCGATGGCCGGGTTACTGGTGATCCTGTTTCGACTCTCCATCGAAACCAGCCAGCAATGGCTGCTGCCGGAGGGGCAAATCGGCAATTATGAAGCCCTGCCAGGCTGGGCCAGACTGGCCTTGCCGGTCGCCGGAGCAGTCTTGCTGGGCCTGATTTTCGAACGGATCAGCGTCGATAAACGCTCGGTCGGGATTGTACATCTGCTCGATTACCTGCGATTTCGCAAGCAACGCCTGCCCCTGGCCAATGCCGTCGTGCAATTTTTTGGCGGCCTGATCGCAATTGTCTCTGGTCACTCGGTCGACCGAGAGGGTCCCGGCGTTCATCTCGGCGCGGCCAATGTAACGCTGCTGGGACGACGTTTCCAGTTTTCCGAAGATGAAAATTATTTGCTCGCCGCAGCTGGCGGTGCGGCTGCTATTGCAGCTTCATACAACACGCCTTTGGCCGGAGTGATATTTGTCATCGAGGTTTTCCGCGTGCGCTATGCGGTCAATCATATCGTGCCGGTGATTGTGGCAACGGTCGTCGCCACGGTCATCAGCCAACTGGTTTTCGGCGCTTACCCGGCGTTCGAGGTTCCATCGCTGTCGATCGGATCGCTGGCCGAGTTGCCGGTCATTATGCTGATGGGGATCATCATTGGCTTATTGGCGGCTGCATTCATTCAACTGGCGGCCACCGCCAACCGTTATACCCTGAGCTGGCGCCCACTGTACGCTTTTGTTTTCGCCGGACTGTTGACCGGGCTGCTGGCGCAGTGGTCCCCTGCCATCATGGGCGTCAGCTATGACGCGATCAATCGCATCTTTCATAATAACCTTGGTATTACAGCGTTGCTCATCCTGCTCGCCACCAAACTGCTGGCGACCGCGATTTCTGTTGGTGTACGACTACCCGGCGGCTTTATTGGCCCGTCGTTGATACTCGGCGGTGCGGTCGGCGGACTAACCGAATTACTGACCAGCCAGTGGTATCCTTTTTATCAAGGGTCGGCCGGGTTTTATGCACTGACCGGCATGGTCGCGATGATGGGGGCAATTCTGAGAGCACCGCTGGCGGCACTGGTAGCATTAATGGAATTGACCGGCAACCTGAATATCATCCTGCCCGGCATGATCGCCGTGGTCAGTGCCGATATCGCTACCCGCGCCATCGTCGGCGATCGCTCGGCTTTTACCGCCATGCTCAAGATCAAGCAACAACACGATCAAGCCCAGCAAGCTATTGCCGAGGCGCAGCAGGTAGAGAGAGAGCAACAGGCGGAACAGGCTTTGTCCGAATATGACAGCCCGGCCGATGAAATCCTGCATGAAAAAGCCGACCCGGACAAAACACCACCCGCTTGAGTCACGACCCGGGTCAATCATCATCCACCGCCCGGCTGCCATCGTTGCAGCAGAAACGCAGTCTGATCTACCAGGTTTTCTGGCCTTCGGCCACAAGGCGCGTATGATGGTTGCGCGCACAAACCGAAAGGAATTGACATGTCACGTTTCCTGATCGTTTACCTTGGTGGTCATCCTCCATCCAGCCCGGAACAGGGTCAGCAGCATTTCAAAAAGTATATGGACTGGATTGCATCACTCGGCGAAGCCGCAATCAGTCCGGCCAACCCGCTCAAGAACACTCAAACGGTACTACCTGATGGCTCGGTCACCACTGGCAGTGCAATGGCAATGTCCGGCTACACCATCATAGAGGCGGAATATCTGGAAGATGCGCTGACGATGGCCAAAAGCTGCCCGTTTCTCGATATCGATGGCACGTTGGAAGTATCAGAAATGGTCGAGATGCCGACGCCGAAATAACGGCCATAAGGAGCAGGCTGCTAACGCACGATACGATAGCAGGGCTGGTAATTAGAGCCCGGCAGTTTCATCCGCTGCTGTTGCACAAATGCTTCGAGCAAGGCATCCATCGATTGCATGATGTCAGCATCGCCGTGTAGCTCGAATACGCCTTGCTGCTCGATCTCGCGGATACCTTGCTGTTTGACATTCCCGGCCACCACCCCGGAAAACGCGCGGCGCAGATTGGCTGCCAACTGATGCACCGGCTGGTTGCGGGTCAGATCGAGGTTACTCATGTTGTGATGATTCGGCTCGAACGGGCGCTGGAATTCGGCATCCACCGTCAGATACCAGTTGAAGTGAAAGGCATCGCTTTGCTCGCGACGAAATTGCAGCACTTGTTGCATACCCTGTTTCATGCTGATTGCAACCTCGGCCGGGTCATCGATGATGATGCGATAGCGTTGCTGCGCATCCAGCCCCAGCGTATCGAGAATAAACTGGTTGATTTGGCGGAAGTAATCTTCCGAGGATTTCGGCCCGGTAAAGATCAATGGAAAGGGCATGGATTTATTATCCGGGTGCAGCAATACGCCAAGCAGATAAAGAATTTCTTCTGCGGTGCCAGCGCCGCCGGGAAACACCACAATGCCATGACCGGTGCGAACGAAGGCTTCCAGCCGTTTCTCGATATCCGGCATGATAATCAGTTTATTGACGATCGGGTTGGGGGATTCGGCGGCGATGATACCTGGCTCGGTCAGGCCGATATAGCGCCCGACCCCGGTGCGTTGTTTGGCATGACCGATGGTCGCACCTTTCATCGGGCCTTTCATCGCGCCCGGGCCACAGCCGGTGCAGATATCGAGATCGCGCAATCCCATCTGATAACCGACCTCCTTGGTGTAGTCGTATTCTTCGCGGCCAATGGAATGACCGCCCCAGCACACCACCAGATTGGGTAAATGCCCCGGCAAAAAGACATTGGCATTGCGCAGGATATGGAACACGGCATTGGTGACATCGGAGGAGCTGTCGAGATTGAAACGGGACGAATGCACAATCTTGTTGCTCACATAGATCACATCGCGCAGCACCGTAAACAAATGTTCATTGATTCCGGCAATCAATTCGCCATCGACAAAGGCGATCGCCGGTGCATTTTTCAATTCCAGCTTGATACCGCGCTGACTCTGGATCGCGTTGATCGAGAAATCTGCATAACGCGCCAGCAATTCGGTGCCATCATCGAGCGCACTGCCGCAATTGAGCACTGCCAGCGCGCAATTGCGAAACAATTGTCCCAGTTCACCCTGACTGGTTTCCAGAATGCGCGACACTTCCAGTTGCGACAGGGTTTCCATCTGGCCTTGTGGCGAAATCAGGGCATCAATGACTTGATAAGACACGGAATCTATTCTCCTGCGGTTCGGATGATGCAATCTTAAAGAAGCCGGATAATACCCCAAAGCCCTTGACGAGTGCGTTATAATTACCGGCCTTATCGCTTACGAGCTTCGTCATGATGCAAACGGGCCAACGCCACACGCTGTCGGTGATCAAAACCGTCGATTTCGGTGTATATCTGGATGCCGCAGAACTCGGCGAAGTGTTGTTACCCAAACGCCATTGCACGGAAGATCTGGCCGAAGGCGACAGGGTGGATGTATTTTTGTATCTTGACTCGGAAGACCGGCCGATTGCGACCACTGCCAGACCGAAAGCCGAAGTTGGACAGTTCGCTTACCTCAAGGTGATCGATGTGACCGACATCGGGGCATTTCTCGAATGGGGCCTGGAAAAGGATTTATTCGTGCCGTTTCGCGAACAACACCGGAAAATGGAGCCCGGCAAATCCTACATCGTTTATGTCCATCACAATCCGGCCGATGGACGCATCATGGCTTCATCCAAGATCGATCGCTTTCTGGACGACGAACGGGCGCACGATTTCAAACCGCGCCAGGCGGTGGATTTGATCATCGCCAACAGCACCGAGCTCGGTTACAAAGCCATCATCAATCATCGTAACTGGGGTGTGTTGTACGCCGATGAAGTGTTTCAGCGCCTCAGCTATGGCCAGTATAAAAAGGGTTACATCAAGAAGATACGCGCCGACGGCAAGATCGACCTGACTCTGCAGGGAGGTCAGGTGACGCGTGACCGCAATCAGAAAATCATTCAGCAATATCTGCAAAAACAGGGCGGCTTTGCCGCTGTCCACGACAAAACCGACCCGGCCGAAATTTCGCGATTATTCGGCATCAGCAAGAATGCGTTCAAAAAAGCACTAGGTGGGCTTTACAAGCAGCGCGTCATCGACATCTGCAAGGATGGCATCCGCCTGATCGATTCTGCCAACGCTGATTCTGGCAACGCTGATTCTGGCAACGCCTGAGCCCGGCAACCCGGGCTGCAAATCCTACAGATCCTTGGCCAGACTGAAAGCGCCCCGAATCTGTCCGAGGCTGTAACCGAGCGCATGATCCTGCGGATATTTCTGCTGCAGCGCCGCTTCCACCTGCGGGCTCACCTTGGCGGCATGACAAGTCAGACAAACCGGTTCCACGCCCTGCGCCTTCATGAATCGAAACTTTCCATCGACCACTTCGGCATACGCCATCTTTTTCGCTGACTCGCCTTTGGCCTGACGCGCATCAAACTGCTCGAGCACCTTTTTCTCCCAGGCATCGGGCACTGCGGTTTCGGCATTGCGCGGTTTCAGGCTGACCCGGCGGACAGACCAGCCGGTTTCCTTTTGCAAGCGCTGCGCGATAGCCGGTGCCTGAACCGAGCAAACATCGATAGCATGCGCCGGACCGCCGGTTTTGAGGGCTTTTTTCAGCGCCGGCTTAAGGCTGCCGCCAAACTGTTTGACGATGCCGACCGCCTGCTGCTTCAGTGCGGCCTGGTTAACTTCCTTGGCCAGCACCGGCGCTGGAAGCGTCAAGGTGGCGCAAACGGCCAGAGTAGTGATCAATTTTCCGTTCATCTGAATCCCCATTGCAATTTTCAAAAGTTAGTGATTATAAATATTTTGGCCAGATATCACATTAACATGGGTAAATACAACCGCAGCTTTCCCAGCGATTTTTCAGCTCAGCCGACCGATGCGCCCGAGTTGACGACTGTACAGGATGAGCCATCGAATTCGATCCGGACGCTGGCCGATTAGGTTTCCCGCTGCAGACGGTTTATCATGCCCTGTTTTGAACCCAGAGCGAAAAACAACCATGAGTGAACCGGAATTGAACAGTACTGAACAAAAGGCTTCTTACGGCATCGGTATGCAGATGGGCGAGCAATTGAGCAATGCCTTTGCCGGAGTTTCGCTGGAAGCGGCGCTGGCCGGCATCGAGGATGCCTTTGTCGGCACCTCGCCTCGCGTCAACCCGAATGAAATCAATCAGGCCTTTCAAGTAATTCAGCAGCAGTTAAAAGAACAGGCGGATCAGAATGCGGCGCAATATGCGGCCGATGGCGAAGCCTTTCTGAAACAAAATGCCGAGCGTCCAGAAGTCAACGTGCTGGCATCCGGCCTGCAATATGAAATCATTGAAAGTGGCGATGGCGAAAAACCCGGGGCCGGAAGTACCGTTCGTACCCATTATCGCGGCACGCTGATCGATGGCAGTGAATTCGACAGCTCTTACAGCCGTAATCAACCGACCGAGTTTCCGGTCAACGGCGTCATCGCCGGCTGGACCGAAGCGCTGCAACTGATGCCGGTCGGATCCAAATGGAAGCTGTATATTCCCTATCAACTGGCGTATGGCGAACAGGGTGCCGGTGGTGCAATCGGACCCTATCAGGCATTGATTTTCGAGATCGAATTGCTCGATATTCTGTAACCAAAAAAACGAAGCTGTGTTCGTTCGTTTCATGCTTTATGCGGAGATTATCCTATGAAGAAACTGGAGAACGAAAAAGAGCTGGTGAAAAAGGCGATCGATATCGGTATTCAATATGCCCAGAAACGCGGTGCCGCCGAATTCGAAGCCAGCGATTCCGCCAATGACAAGGTCGAGTATATCTACCGTTTGCTGGTTCACGACAAGCTGATCCAGCCGATTCCGGAAATTCAGGTCAACCAGCAAAGCATGCGACACAAGCTGGCGATCTGGGCGTCCCGATTGTAATCCTTACCCATTTTTGAGAAAGAATATGTCGTGGAATATCTATTTATCGGGTGAAATTCACACCGACTGGCGCGAACAAATTATTTCCGGTGCTTTGCAACAGCAATTACCGGCCGAGTTTCATTCACCGGTAACCGATCATGCCGCCAGCGATGCCGCAGGCGATGTGCTCGGCAAGCCACAGGATGACTTCTGGCGCGATCACCAATCGGCCAGTATCAATGCGATTCGCATTCAGACGCTTATCCGCCAGTGCGATCTGGCCATCATCCGCTTCGGTAGCGAATACAAGCAATGGAATGCAGCCTTCGACGCCGGCTTCTGCGCGGCACTGAACAAGCCTTACATCACCCTGCACGATGCCAACATCGTACACCCGCTCAAGGAAGTCGATGCCAGCGCGCAGGGCTGGGCCAAAACACCGGCGCAGGTAGTCGAAATACTCGGCTATCTGATGACCTAGGCCTAGACTACCCCGCCACACCTAGCCAGCCTGCTAGTGAAATCATGCTGATTTAGAGTGTCAGGAACCTTCTATCCAGCGCTGCATCAGCAAGGTCAGCGCCATACAACTCGCGGTCGCCATCACTAGAAAATCGACTTGCTGGCGCACGCCAGCAATAACCAGGGCATCAATCAGGCTGATGGCGGCAATCAACAGTGTTACCGGGTTGTAAAATTGACCCCAGCGCGCGCGATAAACCACCCACAGAGTCGCGCCAGAACCTAGCACCGCCAGCCCCAGCGTCAAAATGCCCGAAAAAACCGGCGCGATAAAAACGTACAGCAGCAGATTCAGCGCTAACAGCAATAAAATCAGACCGGGCAGAGCCTGTTTTTTGGCCACCAACGTCAATCCGACTACCCATAATATGATCCCGCCCACGGCCGGTAGCGCCTGGCTGGGCAAAACCGATGACAGGCTCAGCAGCGCGGTCAGGTAAACCATTCCACGGCAGCTTCCCATAATCCATGGCGCTAGTGCGTTGCCCTTGTGCCGCCAGTCATACCACAACACCAGACTGGCCAGCATCAATGCCGCCAGCAAGGCAGGCAGATTGATGGATAAAGGAAATTGAAACGGAACGGCCGCCAACGCAATCGCCAGCAATAGCATCACACTGCCCCACCAGATTACTTCGACGCGTTGCACCTGGCCCGATGGAATCGCTCTTTGCGGACGGTGCCGGGCATCAAAATCCGCATCGAAGACATCATTGAAAAACATCCCCGCCACATACATCAGCGACATCGCCAGCGCGATTTGCAGATAATGCGTCAATGAAAAACCGACGCCGGCCAGTGTCAGCCCCGCCGCGGTATTACTCCACACTGTCGGCAGATTGGACACCCTCCCCAATTGCAATGCCACGCGCGCTTTCATGTCTGTCTGCTTTGTTCGGGCCTGAATCAGGCCTGCTGCCTGACCCAATCCAGACTTTGCTGCATCAGTTCATCATCGATTTCATGCACTTCCACGCCGCTGCCCAGCGAAGTCAGCAGGGTAATGGTCAATTCTCCACCGAGATGCTCGCGAAATTCTGCCAGCCCCTGCATTACCAGCAGCTGCCCCTGTGAATCATGCTGCTGCAGGCTGTCATGCCACAGGGTAAAACCGAAATTTTTCAGCAGCCTTGTCAACCGCTCCAGCGAGGCACAGTCGAGTAATCCCTTCAGGTTGGAATAACGTGCATCCACCAGCATGCCGATCGCCACCGCTTCTCCATGGCGCACCGAATAATCGGACAGGGCTTCCAGCTTATGCGCCAGCCAATGACCATAATCGAGTGGCCGCGCACTTCCCTTTTCAAACGGGTCACCGCCGCTAGCAATCTGCCTAGCATGGATACGCGCACTATGACGAATCGAATAAGACACCGCGTCCACTTCAAAAGACACCATCTGCGTGACGTGGCGTTCCAGCCAGTCGAAAAAACCGGCATCCCGAATCAGGCTGACCTTGATCGCTTCAGCCATGCCAGCACGCTGATCGCGCGGCGACAAGGTATATAGGAAATCGACATCGTTGATCACAGCATCCGGCGTGCTAAAGGTACCGAGAAAATTCTTGCGGTGGGCGAAATTGATGCCATTTTTAACGCCGACGCCAGAGTCATTTTGCGACAACACCGTGGTCGGCACGCGAATCAACCGTATTCCCCGATGAGCCGTGCTCGCGCCGTAACCGACAAAATCGAGCACCGCGCCACCGCCGATCACTACGATGCAACTGTGACGATCAATCGCCAGCTCGATTACGCGTTGATAAAAATCGTTCAACAAGGCCGGATCATTCTTGCAGGCTTCACCACCCGGCACGATGATCGGCGCACTAAGCAGGTTGATTTGAGCCGACGCTGTAAAATAGTCGGTAATTTTCTGTTCCAGTGCGGGATCGGCGGCCATCACCGAAGCATCAACAAACACGGCAGCCGAAACCTGGAGCTCGCTCTGACGCAGAATTTCTTGGCGTAACACAGGGTTACCCAGGTCAAACACGTCGCGCGTAAAATACACCTGATAATCCGCAGGAATGCTGATTTTTTGCTCGATAAGGTCTTCAAAATCAGCATCTTGCGATGGCTTGGGTGGTTTAACAGTTAACATAAAAGATGATTCCTGCCAGAGCAGTCCAGTGATTCTACAGTCACAGCATAACATGCCGAAAACGGCTGATTGTGTGACCGAATCAGCCTTTTCAGGCGGGGCGTGAACGAGCCGGAGCTCAGTCCTGCTCTCTGTTTTTGATGGTCAGAGTGACCCGACTGCCAGAGGGCGGTGCCAGAGCCGGATCGACCGTAATCGCTCCCCAGTTACCCAGGCCCAGTCCGCTGTAGTGGTCGATAATACTGGCCGGGTCATGGATGATCCCGATCAATACGCCATCCATCTGTGCCAGAAAAGCGCCATTCGGCTCAAACATCGACCCGGTGTAATTCCAGCGTGACGGGGATGGCGGTTTTTTTCCATCGACCTTGAGCATGTCGATCACATCCATTATCCGCTGCCGCCCCTGTTGCTGCCAACTGATCGTGATCGACACCGGATCACCCTGCAGCGGATTGGGGTCAAAGTGAAAACGTGGCGGTGTTTTGGCTGCATCCAGACCGATCAAGATACAGGCCAGATTGAATTCAAAGGCATTGGCCTGAAGCTCCATGACACTTTCATAAGACTTGAATCCCTTCGGTGTGGTGGCCAGAAATTCGATTGCCTTGTTGGCATCTACCGTCAGCATCGAGCCATCAAGCTGCATGCTTTTACGGTTTTTATCGATCAGAATCGACCCGATCTGGTAGCGGCCACCGCCAAGATCACGCGCTAGCGGTTTTTGCTGCATCATGCCGTCGCCACGCGGCGCGGCCGGTTCGGGCATGGCCGGCTGCTGAGCCTGCACCGTCAGGGCGGACAGCAACAAAAGATTCAATAAAGCAAGGGCGGGCGTTTTCATTGTTTGACTCCATAAACCACGCGGTGTGGCATTGGTGGTGGAAATTCGCGTCTGTGCAATTGGCCAAAGCCGGCTTGTTCCATCCAGTTGACCACGGCGGCATCGGCATGCACCGTACCCTGCTCGGCGGTGAGCATCATATTCAGCCCGAACAGCGTGGCAAAACGCGGCCCTTGACTGTTGGCATCGGTAAAAATATCGCTGATAACCAGCATCCCGCCCGGCTCAAGCGCGTCACGGGCGCGCTCGATAAATCCGCGACAGGTTTCTTCCGTTTCACGGTGAAACACGCCGGATATCAGCACCACATCGTTGCCCGTCGGGAAATCTTCATGATGATAATCCAGCGGCCGGGTTTTTACCCGCTCTGACATCTTCATCGAATCGATGATTTCATCAGCGATTTCCACCACCGAAGGCAAATCCAGAACAGTAGAGTGCAATTTAGGGTAACGCTGCGCCAGCAGTGAAGAATAAGTGCCCGGACCGCCGCCCACATCGATCATCTGGCGGCGCCCCTCGAGGTTAAGCAAATCGACCAGCACCCGGCCCACACCCAGAGCACGATTGTGCATGCCGTAGACAAAATGTCGGGTTTGCTGTTCGTTTTCGCCGGTGTACTGCTGCGCCGGCATTTGCGGCTGACCCGTTTCCAGTGCTTGCTGCAATTTCCCCCAGGTTTGATATAAATCATCGCTGTAACGGATCGCATCGCCCAGATAAGCCGGAGAGCCAGGGGCCAGAAAAGCCCGGCTCAATTCACTACAGGCATACAGCCCATCCTGTTCGCTGACCAGTTGCAGGGCGATGCAGGCATTCAGCAACAGCCGACAAGCCTGCGGCTGGCTGTTCAACCCGTCAGCAATCTGCTGCAGAGTCAGTGCTTCAGAAGACAACAATCCGAAAAGGCCCATGCGATTGGCGGTGAGCAGGGTCTGGGCATCCCAGTAAGCGGTAGATAGCGCCAGAATAGGCGACGGGTCGAGTGGCTTTCCTGAGTGGGCTTGTTGGCTCATGTTTCCTCCGGCAATGACTTTATTAGCGAAAGCGTCAGCTTTGCAACGGCTTACGCAAGTTTCTTTTTATCGGTAACGGGCCAAACATTATGCTCATATTCAACCACGCAGTAAAAAATAATTGGCGGGGTGCTGTTTCACCTGTCCAATAGCAATGCCATAATCGACATTCAGAATAGCCACGCCATTCCACTGCATGAGCCAGCCACCTGCAACGCGCAACAAGATTTACCACCGGCTGTTTGCGCCCTATGTGCTGATATTGCTGATCGCACTGGGCGGCACCTGGCTGATCGCCAGCCAACTGTTTACCCAGACCCTGCAAACCCGGCTGCAGGACCAGTTAAGCCACACGGTCAAGCTGCTGGCCAGTGGCAACATTCCATTAACCCCGCAACTGTTGCAACAACTGGCCATTCTGGTGCGCGCACAAATCGTGCTGATTGATCGCAATGGCGCAATTTACCAATCTGCCTTGCTGCACCCCGGAGGCGGTTTCGTTGAAGAGTTGCAAGCCTTGTTGCCTTACAAGCTCAAACACCAGCCGGAGCAAGCCGAAGTGGTGACGCTGGCGGGTCAGCAATTCATGTTATTGCTATTGCAGAGCCGCCAATTGCGCGATCCGCGCGTCTATGCCATCGGCGCACTGGCCAGCCTCGCCGATATTCAGCAAACACGCCAGCGCGTCGCCGCGTGGCTGTGGGCCAGCGCTTTGGCAGGCCTGTTGATACTGATGTTTATCGGCTTCCGGCTAAGCCGCAGCATCACCCAGCCAATTCAGGAGCTGGCCAAGATGGCCACCGAGATAGCACAAGGCGATCGCCATGTTCAAGCGCCCATCCACCGCCAGGATGAAATCGGACATCTGGCTGAAGCACTTAATGAGATGGCACGCAAGCTATCGAGCTACGAGCAGGAAATCGCCCGTCACAGCCGCATGGCGGCACTGGGCAAACTGACCGCGCGGATCGCGCATGAAATTCACAACCCGCTGACCGCCATCAAGATGCAATTGCAATTACTCAGGGAAAGCGCACAGGCAAACGATGTAAACCTGATCGACCGGCTGCTGGATGAAGCCCGCCGCCTTGAACTGATGGTCATGTCCACACTGCAATACCGCAAAATCCCCGAACCGGTCTTCCAGCCCACGCGGCTCAACGAGGTTATTGAAGAATTACATTGTCTGCTGCAAGCGCAATTCGAACATCAGGGTTTGCGGCTCGAGCTGCACCTCGACCCCGACTTGCCGGAGCGGGCGATGGATCGTGACATGATGACGCAAATCCTGCTGAACCTGTTATTGAATGCCCGCGATGCGTTGCCCGAAGGCGGAGTAATCAGCATCAGCAACGGCGTCAGCGATGACCGCAGTCATCTATATTTTGCCGTCGATGACAATGGCCCGGGTATCGCCGAGCAGGATCGCGACAAGCTGTTTAGCGACAGCCTGAGCGAAAAACCGGGCGGGTTTGGCCTGGGTCTCAAACTATGCGCCGAACTGGCAAAAGCTCATCAGGGGAAAATAGAGGTCACTCACAGCAAACTCGGTGGCGCTCGGTTTATCGTATTACTGCCTCTGGCTGGAATGAATTGATGAAAAAAATCCTCATTGCCGATGATGAACACGCAATCTGTCAAGCCTTTGCACAGATGATTTCGCTGGAAGGCCATGAGCCGTTGATTGTATCCAACGGCCAGCAGGCGCTGCAACTGATCGAACAGCAGCAACCGGACGCCATCTTCATGGATATTCAAATGCCAGGACTGGATGGTCTGGAAACGCTACGACAGCTGAGGCAGCAGCAATCGGCCATACCGGTCGTGATCATGACCGCCTACGGCAGCATGCAAACCGCATTGCAAGCGGTCAAACTTGAGGCTTTCGATTATCTTGGTAAGCCGGTCGAGCTGGACAAGGCTCGCCAGTTGATGCGCCAGATGCTGGATTCAACCCGGCCTGCCGCATCGCCAGACCCGCTGCCTGTGACTACGCAAGGCTCCGAACTGGTCGGCCAGAGCGCCCCGATGCAGGAATTATTCAAGCTGATGGGATTACTCAGCAGCAATGACTTGACGACGCTGATCACCGGAGAGTCGGGCGTCGGCAAGGAGCTGGTGGCCCGCGGCATCCACCACAACGGACAAAACAGCCAACACCCCTTCGTCGCCGTCAACTGCGCGGCGATTCCGGCCGAGCTGCTGGAAAGCGAATTATTCGGCCATGAAAAAGGCGCTTTCAGCGGCGCTGACGGCCAGCGCATCGGACGCTTTGAAGCCGCCGGTTGCGGCACCATGTTTCTCGATGAAATCGCCGAAATGCCGACCCGGCTGCAAAGCAAGCTGTTGCGGGTATTGCAGGAACACAGCTTCGAGCGCATTGGCAGCAGCAGCCCGCTGCCCATGCAGGCACGCATCATTGCCGCCACCAATCGACAGCCGCCACAGGAAGTGGCCGCCGGACGATTGCGCGAAGACCTGTATCACCGCCTCAATGTAATTACCCTGTGCGTACCGCCATTGCGGGAACGGCGTGAAGACATCCCGTTACTGGCACAACACTTTCTGCAACGGGCTTGTCAGGTTTTGAACAAATCGCAGATCAGCCTCGATGACGCGGCACTGCAAAAGCTTCAAAGCGCCGCCTGGCCGGGCAATGTGCGCGAGCTGGAGCATGTGATTCACCGCTCAGTGTTACTCGCGCGGGGTAACATCATCCATGCCGATGCACTGCAATTCAGCGAGCACAGCGAATCCGCAAGCAGCGACAATACGCCCTGGAAAAACCTGCAACAATCCGCCCGCGCTGCGTTACAACAAGCCATCAGCGAGCAGACGCCGCCACCTTCGGGTGGCCTGTTCCATGCTCTGGTGCAACAGGTGGAAACCGCGCTGATCGAAGAAGCGCTGGCCGCCTGTCATGGCAATCAGGCTTGCGCTGCCCGCTTGCTCGGACTGCATCGCAGCACCTTGCGCAATAAATTGCCCGACCAGAAATCGACAGACAGCTCCTGAGCTGTACAAATTTGCGACACTCTGGCTGCAGCCAGCCTATATGCCCCTCAAGCCCGACAGATCAGGCTATAGCCACTTCCAATTCACAATATCGTGGCTCAGCCTGTACAATAAATGTACAGGCTGCTCGGTCAATACCGATAGCAACATGCACTCCTCGCCGCCAAGTCCTTGAAAATACAATGATATTATTCCGACTGTGCGAGCCGCCAGTGGCTTGTTTCTTGCTTCAAAGAAGCTCAGGATGGTCTGAATCAAGGACTAGGGTATTGCCGCCAATGCCCATATTCAGCAAGATCACTCACGGATACTGCCTGGAATAACCAGAAAATCACAACATGATGAGTCAATCGACAACAACAAAGCTGTCAATACGGGTTCAAAAACATCTCGGCACTGCTCTGTCATTATTACTGATTGCCCTGTTTTTTATCTTCAGCCGACCGGCTTCGCACCCAGCCGCTGCACTGCAGCTTGTGCAACTGGCGCTGGTATTACTGGTCAGCGGATTGTTGCTATTGCCCCCGTCCCGACATATCGCTGATCAATTGATCAGCAGCCTGCTGAGCTGTGTCTTGTTGCTCGTGACCGGCTATCTGTCGGGCGCTTGGCAAATCGCTTTTTTCCCATTACTGAAGTTGGCCATGATGATATTTTTGATGAGTCTGCTGCTGGCCAGCCTGCGCTGCGTATTTTCCCGCTCGATGTTGATCGCTGTCTTTGCGCTGCTACTTGGCAGTCCATTATGGCTAAGCCCGCTGCTCGACAGCAATCTGCTGTCAACCCAATGGGTCAATCCGCTGCTGGCACTCAATCCGATGACCCATCTGGCCATCAGCCTCGATCTGGATTTCCTTCGGCAAGACTGGTTTTACCGGCACTCGGTATTTGGCAGTCTGCCCTTTCGCTACCCCGATTTTGGCTGGGTCAGTTTCAGCTATCTTCTGTTGCTGGCAGTGCTGCAACTGATGCCAAAATTGATCATTTTTGACCACGCACCCCAGGGAGAAAACCACTGATGAAAAAACGAGCTCTGATACTTTCCTTTTTACTGCTGCCGCTGTTTATCTTTAACGCCCACGCAGCCTCCAGCAATATGGATGGTGCGCTGAAGAAAAAGGCCAAACGCGCGACCGACAATGGCTTGCGATTCTTGCGCGAACAACAGGCCGAAGATGGCTCTTGGTCCGGTTCGGTCGGCATCACCGCGCTGGCTTTGCGCGCCTTTTTACAAAGCCGCCGCCACTATAACGAAGACGATGGCCCGTTCATCACCCGCCCGGTGCAATTCCTGCTCTCTCATGTCAAGGAAGACGGCTCGATTACCGAGTCGATCAATAACCGCAATTACAATACAGCCGTCGCCATCACCGCGTTGCAGGCGACTGGTAATCCGAAATATAAAAAAGTCATAGAAAACGGCCAGAAATTTCTCAAAGGTTTGCAACTGACCGAGAAATCCGGCTACCAGCGTGACCATAAATACTATGGCGGCATCGGCTATGGCGGTGATGAGCGACCGGATCTTTCCAACGCCTATATGGCAATCGAGGCACTCAAGGAAACCAGTGTCGATAAAAAGGATCCGGTATGGGAAAAGGCGTTATTGTTCGTCAGCCGCAGCCAGAACAATAGCGAAACCAATGACCTAGACTGGGCCAAGAATGATGGCGGATTCGCCTACATGCCCGGCTACAGTCCGCATGGCGACGCCGTATCCTATGGCAGTATGAGTCATGCCGGTTTGATCAGTCTGTTGTTTGCCGGCGTCGATCGCAACGATCCGCGTGTCCAGACCGTTTACAAATGGATACAGGATAACTACACCCTCGACAGCAACCCCGGCGCGAAGCATAACCAGGGGTTGTTTTATTATTACAATGCCTTCGCCAAAAGCATGAAAGCCTACGGCGAAAATGAAATCACCGACAGCAAGGGCGTCAAGCACAACTGGCGAAACGATTTGACCAGCAAGCTGTTAAGCCTGCAAGGCAAGGATGGTTCCTGGGTCAATCAGGATTCTCCGCGCTGGTGGGAAGGCAACAAGAACCTGGTCACGGCTTGGTCTGTGATCGCTTTGAATCACGTCATTCAATAGGAGGCGACCCTGATTTCCCGTTGGCCCGGCGCGCTTTTGATTCTGTTGCTGATGCTACACAGTCAAGCCTCGGCTAACGCCGCATTGCAGATGGAGATCACCTCCCCGCTGGGTCCGGGCGTTGTGAAAGGTCGATACAGTGAATTGCGGATACGCATCACGGCCCGCCAACCGGTCAGCGCGCGGTTACAAGTCCGCGACCTGAATGGCTTGAGCCTTTACCCCCTGGCGCTGGCGCAAGGGCAAACCATCGAGCGCTGGATAGCGGTTAGACCGACCCCGGAGGTCGACATTGCCATCGGTCAGGCTGAAGTTGATCTGGCCCGGAAAACCCTGCAATTTCAATATCGGGCCAGCCCGGCAATCTGGCTGGAACAACGACTGTTAGCGGAATTGCCTCTGTCTATCCGGCAGCAAGACATCAAGGACTGGAAAGTCTTTGCCGGCACATCAAGCCTGCCGCATACCGCGCAGGGTTACGACCCAGTATCGACGCTGCTGATCGATAAACAATCGCTGTTACGGCTGAATGACCCGCAGTATCGTGCTCTGGCGGATTTCATCGGTCGCTGCCAGAGCTTGCTGGTTTTCGGTGCCGAGCCTCAATTGTTGGAAGCCCTGAAAAGCCGGGCCGGATGTCAGGGCAGACAGATCGACGCGGTATCCGAACTGCCAGACCTGCCACAACAATTGGCCAGATTGCAGGCCCGCCGCCCGCTGGATCTACCTGCTGCACCCACCTTGCTGGCTTTGAATCAGCAACAACAGAAATCCTCGGTATTAACTGGGCTGCTCTGGTTTTTTCTGCTGTATGTCCTGCTGCTACTGCTGATTTCAAAATCCAAATACGTGCTGCGCTACAACCTGTGGCTTGCGCTGATCTTTGTGATCGCAGCCTGGCTGTGGTGGAGCGGCGAGGCCAATCTGCAACGCATCGAATGGCGGGAAGCCGACTCTGGCGATCCGGTCAGTCGTAACCGACAACTTATAATTGCCGGCGGAAATCGCCGTGGTGACTATCAGTTCCGATATCCGGCGGATCATCGCCTTTATGCCGCTGCCGATTTGCCGCATCAAACAACCCGTCGTTTCAGCGACAGCGATTCATCCAGCCCCACCCTGACCCTCGCGGGGTTCAGCACACTGCTCGCCCGCCAACTGATCACGCTGGATTCGACCTCGCCGGTTGCGGCTCCGATCAGTCTGAGCATGGCAAATGACAAGCCGCGCGTGGACTGGGCAACCGACAGTCTGGCTGAAAACAGTCGGCTGATCTGGCGCGGCGCCAGCTACCCGATCACGCCCGCGAAAAATATCCGTCACTGGCAACCGGAAACAGGCGCGCAGCAACCCCTGCAGTCAGCCGCTGAAACCCTTCTGAGCCAACGTCTGAAAGATAACGAACCAGCCATTTTGATTCCGTTGGGTCAAAACCCGGTCGACAAGGGCTGGCAAGTCATTCGCATCGCCGAGCGCCCACGATGAAGTCGCTCTACTGCAAAAACCTGCAACTGCAGTTGCTTTACCTGATCTCGCTATTTTGCTGGCTATTGGCCTCACTGTGGCAGGCCGAATGGCATCCGCAAGCGATTGCACCTCTACTGCCCGGCGCCGCGTTGTTCAGCCTGATCGGGCAGATGGGAATCATGCTGTTGATCGCGGCCGAGGCCGGGGATAAACCGGCCAGCGAATTGATGCTGATGCTGCAATGCCTGCTCACGCCATTACCGCTATGGCTGTTGCTGTGGCTGGCTGGATACGCCGCTGACCACATACTCCGGGCGTATATGTTGTTGGCCCTGCTGGCTGTGCTGCTGATATTGATGTCACTGGCAACAAGGCGTTACCCAATGCCACTGGTCAGCCGAAGTGCGCTGGCGCTGCTGGTGGTCGGCTTGTGGAATTATCAGGAGGTCTGGCGGCCGTGGATTCAGTAACCCTTCCCGATCAGACAAGGCCGTTGCGGCAATTTATCGGGCAACACCGCCGCTGGATGTGGAAACAGGCAGCACTGTCAAAATTCAATCCTGTGATCGTGGCAGCCAGCATACTGGTCTTTTTGCTGGCACTGACGTACTGGCTGTTCCCGGTTTTTTCGCCGCTCTGGTCAACCCTGTGGAGTCTGGCCATCCTGTTGTTGTGGCTGGGCTGGCGCCTATGGCAAGAACGCCCCTCCCTGCAGCAAAGCTATATCGATCTTGACCAGAGTTTGCAGGCGCACAGTCTGTTGATTGCGGCGAGTGAACTGTTGTTACAACCAAAAATCGACCCCGTGCAGACCCTGTTGCTGCAACGCGCCCGCCAACAGTTGCCGCAGTGGCAGCAAATGTGGCCACAAGTTACGAAGAGCAGGGGCAAGAATCGCCCACCGGGCTTTATCGCGCTGACGCTTCTGGCACTCAGCCTGTCCTGGATACTGTTGCTGGCAAGCGAAAACCAGCCGACCCGCCCGAATCCGCTCGCAGTAGCCCAGGATTCCGTACAGGCGAATGCAAAACTCGAGCCTAGGCCCGAACTTGGCCAGATCATGCACCAAGCCGCGCTGGCAAGTCGCCGTCAGCCATCGACAGATGAGGCCTCACCGTCAGCCCCATCGGCTTCCAGGCCAAGCCGCGCTGACAAAACGACTTCGGGACAACGCACAAGATTATTGCAAACACCAGCGAGCCAGGAGCAGGCGAGTCCTGAAATCGACCGCGCGGTAATAGCGAATTTTTCGCATGACTCGCGCTTCAGCCGCGCCAAATCCACGCTGGCAAGTGATGTCGAAAACTATAGCGGGTCACGTAAGACCGCCCGGCTTTTGATCAACTCGAAAGCCCCGCGACAAGCCATCACCACCGAAATCCGTGGACAATCGGCCGCTTACGATCAATCCCTGCCCGGACAGCAAAATCCTGACATTGCAAATGCTGGACATGTCCCCGCCCAACAACTGGGTAAACTCACTGAATCTAAACTCAGCGATGCCGGCATGCAAATATCGCCACGACAACGAGTGCGAGTCGCATCCTACTTCAAACAATTAAATACCCTGACGGAACCCTGAGATGGAAAAACTGCAAGAACAAGACTTCAGCGAAGCTGGGCAAGACATCAACAATATGATCAGCCAGCTCGACCAGACCATTACCGGACAGCAGGCATTGACTCGCCAACTGGTGGTGGCCTTGTTCGCACAGGGGCATATCCTGCTCGAAGGCTTGCCGGGTATGGGCAAGACCCAACTGGTCAAAGCTCTGGCGAATTACTGCGGTCTGGATTTTTCACGCATCCAGTGCACCCCCGACTTGATGCCGGCCGATATCACCGGCAGCGACATGCCGGTATCCGCCGACAGCGCCGACCCGCAACTGGTGTTTCAACCGGGGCCGGTGTTTTCCACGCTGCTGCTGGTCGATGAAATCAATCGCGCCAGCCCGAAAACCCAGTCTGCATTGCTCGAAGCCATGCAGGAAAAACACGTCACCTATCGCGGTAAAAGCCATCCCCTGCCATCGCCATTCTGGCTGCTGGCCACGCAAAACCCGATCGAGATCGAGGGCACGTATCCATTGCCGGAAGCCCAGCTGGACCGCTTCATGGTCAAGCTGTCGGTGACCTATCCTGACCACGATGCCTTGTTCGAATTGCTTAACCTGACTCTCGATCAAGAGCCGGCCAACCGGATCGAGCCGCAGCTCTCATTGACACGCCTGCAACAGATCAGTGCGCTTTGCCAGCATATTATCGTCAGCGATCACATCAAACAGTCTGCGATCCGGCTAATTCTGATGACCCAGCCGGATGGCCATGCCGGCAACCGTCATTTCAAGGTGGGCGCCAGCCCGCGCGCCTTGCAGGCTCTGGTTCGGCTGGCACGCGTGCACGCTTTGATGAAGGGACGACTGCAAGTCGATATCGAAGACATCGCCGCGCAGGCATTGCCGGTGTTACGTCATCGCGTGTTATTAAGCATCGAGGCAGAGTTGTCGTCGCTGTCGATCGACGAATTACTGCAGCAAATCATTGCCGACTGGCAACAGGTGGGCTGATGTCTTCCCCGCTCAGCGCCATCCGCGAAGACGCCCTGCTTGCGCTGTCCCGCATCACCGCTCGCTGGCTGAATAGTGACTGGAGCCATGATGGCGGACATAAACCGGTGAACCGCGCCGCGGGTAGCGGCATCGAATTCATCGAATATCGCGCCTGGAACCATGCTGACGACTGGCGCAGCATTGACTGGCGCGCCAGTGCGCGTTGTCAGCAACCTCAGGTGCGGCGCTATAGCACGGAAGCCTCCAGTGACTGGACCATCCTGCTCGATAGCAGCGCCTCGATGATGACCCATCAGGCCGACAAGTGGTCGCTGTCCCTGCAGTGCACCGCCGCTCTGGCTTATCTCCTGTTGCAGCATGATAACCGGGTCAGCCTGGTGTTATTCAACCAGCGCATCGAAGACCAGATTGCACTTGGCCGTGGTCATTTGCATTACAACCAGATTCTGCAGTTATTGGCCCGGCAACAGCCGGCCACTCGCGGTGGCGACAGTCAGCCGATTTGTTGCCTGCCCGCGCTCAAGCGCAACAGCAGCCTGTTCATCATCAGTGACTTTCTGATCGATCAACAATCCATGCAACGCGACTTGCAGAGGCTGGCCAAAGTGAGTAACCGCATGCAAGCTATGCAAATCTATTCGCAAAAGGACAGCCAGTGGCCAACATTTGGTGCTATGCAGTTGCAGGATGTTGAAACAGCAGAAACCATCGATATCCAGTTCCATGATTCACTTCGGCTGTTGCCAAAACACCAGTCACAGCGCCATGCCCGCGCACTGGCCGGGTTCTGTCAGGCACAGCAAATTCGTTATTCCTGTCAACCAGCCGACAGGGGCTGGCAACAAACCCTGCTCTGCCACCTGATACCCGGTTATCAGCCATGATCAGTCTGCAATCACCCGGCTGGCTTTGGCTACTGTGGCTGTTGCCATTGATCTATTGGCTGCACCGTTACTATCCGCGCAGAAAACGGGCTGCAGTCGCCAGCATCCTGTTGTGGCGTCCGCTGGTAGCATCGCAGCAACAAAGTGAAAAATCAGCCAAAACGGATAAGCGCTGGTTATTGCGCGCATTGATTTGCACACTGATTGTTCTTGCCCTAGCGACACCCGGCTGGATACATTCCAGCCCGCCATCAATACGGCTGTGGCTGGATCTGTCGATCAGTATGTTTGCCCGTTCGCAACAGAAAACCCGTATCGACCGGGGCTTGCAGCGACTCGATGAAGTACTGAAAAAGCTGTCGCCCGAATCCGTTGAGGTTCGATCCTTGTCACAACCGTACCGGGCACTGCAACTGAATGCCGACCTGCGCGAGCACTGGTTGACCGCACTGCAGCAATGGATACGTTCGGCAAGCACAGGTCCGGCAAGCCTGCCTGTATCGGCTCAACCGGACAACTTCCTGCAACTGCTGGTCACCGATGCCAGCGATCCGGCCATCAATCAATGGGCGAAAAAAAACAACATGGTCGTCCTGGTCGAAAACGAAAAAAACAATCGCAACCTGACTCTGACCCGTTTAAGCCTGCGCCCGAGCCTGCAAGACGACAATCTGATCATCGTGATGGCACGAGTTGACAATACCGGTTCACAAACATTAGATGCGGAATTCAGCTTACGCCAGGGCGATAAAATTCTGATAGAAAAATCGCTGAAACTCGAAGCCGGACAGCACCAGACGATATCGATAAAGACGGATCTGTATAACCTGTCGATATTGACGGCCAGTATCAAGCAACCGCTCGATCAACTCGATCTTGATAACCAGCTCGAGCTCGACCCAGGCAAGACTTTGACTCCGCTGAATTACCGCATTTCGGCGGCTTGTAATCGTCCGGTCAGGGCTGCGCTGCTGTCGCTTCCGCGCTTGCAGCCGAAACAACAGCAGGCCAATTTTGCGGTGTCTTGCGAAACTCAACCCGCGAATGAAAAAATTCCGCAACTGAGATTGTTTCCGGCAGTCAGCGAAAAGATCAGCACGACCCAGGCGCACTGGCACCACCCCCTGATTTCGGAGCGAATACCATTGCCAGAAAACCTGTCGTATAACCCACAGGCCCCCTTACTGTCCGGGGTTAGCCGGCCACTGCTCAGCATCGACCAGCGTGCATTGATTCTGCAACAACAGGCTTCCCCGGCGGTGATCAGCAGTTACCTCAATCTAGATGACCGGGCTCTGGCTCTGAGCGCCTCTTTGCCTTTGCTGTTGGAAAATATGGTCGATCAACTGACTCAGGATTTACGCAGTCATACTCCGTTGATCGAGCAAAGGCCATTGCAGGAATCCCGGATTTCTGCCCGGCCGCTGCAATCTGAGAACCTGCCGGACAATTTCCAAACCCGAAGCTTTGAAGATTTTAGTGCTTACCTGATCAGCCTGAGCATTCTATTGCTGGCAATCGATGCACTATGGCCCCTAATAATTGGAGCCGCCGTAGCTGGAGGCCTAGGTGATTAAGTCGATTCCTGCCTTACTGACGGTTTACCTGCTACTTTTGCTAATTTTAATTCTGGCATGGCTCAACCCGGACCTGAAAGTCCGCAGCCAGGAAATCGATGTCATGTTATTGCTGGATGATTCAACCAGTATCAGCGAACCGTACAAACAACAGCAGTGGAAGAAATTTCTGACGCTGGCCGAGTCATTGATCGAGGGCAGTCGAGTCTCGTTGATTCGTTTTGCCGATCATGCCGAACTGGAGATACCCTGGACAGAGATTCAGGGTGATACTGTTAAACAATGGCAATCCACACCGTTGCCAAGAACCCGCGCTCTCAACACCGGTGCGACCGATTTGATGGCAGGCTTACGATCTGCGCTTGGTTACCTATCGGGCGACCGGCACAGTGCTATTATTCTGCTCAGTGACGGCGTGCAGAGCATAAACCAGAAAGATCAAATTCAGATGGATTTGACCCGGCCCGGTTTAACGGTTTTTTACCAGGGTCCGGGCAACGATACGACTGCTCGTCCACCCGCGTATATCGAATCGATCAATTGGCAGAGATCACCCAAACGGGCAAGGTTAAGCGTGGCAATCAAGGCGCAAAAGGTTTCTAACTTCATCGTCGAACTTCGTTCAGCCAATCGACTGCTATCCAGTCAAAACGCGGACATGACAACCACCGGCGTGCAGGTTATATTGACTGACCCGCTACCAATTTCGAACCGCGACGAACGATTAACGCTGACATTACTGGATCAAAATAATCAATTGCTCGATCAACGCAGGCTTGCACGCCCGTTGCCGCGCCAGTCACAAATATTAATCGTCTCAAACAGTTTGAAAAGATCGGCGTTGGCTGCACGCTTATCCGCTAACTGGAAGATAAGTATTTTCCTCCCACAAGAATTGCCCCAAAACAGCGATTTTCTCAGCGCTTACGATATCGTCATACTGGATAATATCCCGGCCAGCGAACTCAGCACAGCTTTTGTTTCATCATTACGCCAGCAAGTGACGCAACATGCCCTCGGTCTGATCGTGAATGGCGGCGAGCATGCTTTTAGCGTCGGGGGTTATCGACATTCGGCGCTGGAAAAAATACTGCCCGTCATCTCTGAACCGGCCAAGGCTCACAGTGCTGCGGCCTTTGCATTTGTACTGGACAAATCGGGGAGCATGGATGGACAAACACAGAACCACAGCCGTCTCGAGAATGCCCTGTCGGCGGTAGTTGAAAGCGCCCGTTTTTTACTGCCGGGAGACGAGTCCACATTACTGGTTTTTGATCAGGAAACCGAAACTCTGTTGCCGCTTGAAAAAAGACTGGATGCCGTTCCAGAATTTAAAAACACGCGCAAGCTGAGAGCAAGCGGTTCTACCGACCTGCTCAAGGCCATCCGCAAATCGGCCGAAACCCTGTCACAGTCCGATCTTGACAATCGATTACTGATCGTGGTCAGTGATGGCATTATCAAGCAGCGCGAAAGTCTTGAAATAAACGATTTTTTGCAACAGCAGCGCATCCAGTTAATTGCCCTGGTCATCGGCAACCGGCAACCCTCAAAGGTCTTGCAGCAATTGGTTGCATCGTCGAAGGGCCAGTTGATACCAGTAAAAAACAGCGCAAAACTGGAATTTTCTTTGCGTCAGACAATGGAGCAAACCCGAAGAAACTGGGTGAACCGACAGAGCACGCCGATCACTCTTTCTAATTTCTCTACTGCAAAATCAAATGACTGGCACTGGCAGCCATTAAATGGTTTTGCTCTGACCCGTATTCGACCCGACGCCCGTATACTCGTCAGTAGTGAAACGGGCGATCCTTTGCTGGCTCAGTGGCAAGCAGGAGCGGGTCGTGTGTTTGCTCTACCGGGAGGATGGTTGAATCGTGACAACGGCGCTTCGGTTTTGCCTTATCTGCTGGAGCTAGCCAACAGCCATCGCAGTAGCCCGCAAATTAGGATCATGCCGGAATATGATTCCACAAAGCTGCTACTGAATCTGGATATAGCAGCTGACCATTATCAATGGCAATCCCAGCCGGTCACACTGCGCCGTCTGTCGCCTGAACATACAAATACGCTGGCGCAGGCACAAGTACTCGAAGCCATAGCGGCAGGCAGGTATCACGCAGAATTTGATTTAATGACCTTCATACCCTCACAAGCCGAGAAATTTCTGCTCAACCTCGGTGAAAAGCAATATCAGTTTCAGATTGTTCAGGATATCCGGCAGGAAATGAATTTCACTCAGCCATCCCGCTGGCTAATAAACAGTATGGAAAATAGCACCATCAAGACTTTCAGCCCGCAAGACTTTCAACAATTTATAACTTCCGGATCAGAAAATATGCCGACACGCCAGATCTGGCTATTTCTTTTCCTGATTATTTATCTGCTATTGATGAGTTATTCACGCTTTGGCACCTTTAGAATATCACCAACCGTCATCAACAGCTGGGGAGATTAAGACATGACAACTGACAATAAGTTTAAGGTTTGGGATTTATTTATCCGGGTATTCCACTGGACTCTGGTTGCAAGCTTCTCGGTCGCCTGGCTTACCCAGGAGCAACAATATCAGCCGCATTTATGGTTTGGATATACGGTTATAGCGCTGGTAGCGATGCGCATACTTTGGGGGTTTGTAGGTTCACGGCATGCTCGTTTCAGCGATTTTGTGACAGGTCCGGTCACGCTTTGGCGCTACCTGCGATCGATGCTGAGCGGGCAGAGCCGACGATATCTGGGGCACAACCCGGCTGGTGGCATGATGATTGTCTTGATGATATTGACCCTGCTGACCATAGGCATCAGTGGCATCGCATTGGATGGCGCTGAAAACTGGTCGGGACCTCTGGCCAATTACAATCTGTTCCATTACACCGAACAGATAAAACAGCTACATAGCCTGTCGACGGATCTGATGCTGCTGTGGATTGCACTACAT
>JANTFI010000010.1 GCA_024763505.1 Gammaproteobacteria bacterium | reverse complement strand
CACAGGGTGGATTTGTGTTGTGGATCGAATTACCACGCGGCATGAATTGCACCGATATCTTTAACGAAGCCCTGAAGCACAATATCGGCATTACCCCGGGTATGCTGTTTTCGGCTACCCGCAAATTTCGCAACTATATACGCATCAACTGCGGCTTTCCGTGGACCAAGGAAAACGAGCAAGCCCTGCAGCAACTGGCCGACATTATCGAACGACTCAATCGCTGATCAGCTAAACCGCTTACTGTCCGCAGCAGCGTTTGAACTTCTTTCCGCTACCGCAGGGGCAAGGCTGGTTGCGCGCCGGCTTGTAAGACTCTGCACGCGGCACCATCATTTCTCCGTCGGTGTACAACCATTGACCTGCTTCGCGTACGAAGCGGCTGTTTTCATGCATTGCATCGATGCGGCCATCGGCCAGCAGCAGGGCTTCAAACTCGACCTGCGCTGCATCACCCTGTTCGCTGAAATCGATAATCTCCAGCCCCAGCCAGCGGATATCCTGATCCAGTTTTAAATCCGCCGGGCGAAAATTCCGTTGCCAGCTCTGCAGCAAATATTCGACATCGTTTTGCACATATGCAGTAAAGCGCGAACGCATCAATTCAACAGCATTCTCAGGTCGAGCCTGATGTGTTATAAAACGACCGCAGCAAAGCGCATAGCTTTTGCCGGACTGACAGGGACAGTTCATTTCACTCATATCTTGCTTTCATCATCATGCCAGACGCTCTGGAACTACTGAAAAGCCATTTCGGCTATGACCATTTCCGTTTTCAGCAACAGCAAATCATCGACACGCTGGTGAGCGGTGAAGACGCACTGGTACTAATGCCGACCGGTGGTGGTAAATCGTTATGCTACCAGATTCCCGCGATGCTGCGCAGCGGTGTCGGCATCGTCATTTCACCATTGATCGCATTGATGCAGGATCAGGTCGATGCGCTCGAGCAAAACGGTATTCGCGCCAACTTTCTGAATTCCACCCAAAGCATGGAACAGCAACAACAGGCGCGTAGCCAGTTATTGAGCGGAGACATCGATTTACTGTACGTCGCGCCCGAACGCGCCATGACAGAAGATTTTCTTTCTCTGCTCGGGCGTGCCGAAATCGCACTGTTTGCAATCGACGAAGCGCATTGTGTATCACAATGGGGACATGACTTCCGTCGTGATTACCAAAATCTGTACCGCCTGCACGAACTGTTTCCCGATGTACCGCGCATCGCACTGACTGCCACCGCAGACGCGCGCACGCGCAGTGAGATCGAACAGCAGCTGCAGTTGCAACAGGCACAGAAATTCATCCACAGTTTTGATCGGCCGAATATCTTTTATCAAATCAGCGAAGGGCAGAACAACCGGCAACGACTGTGGAACTTTATTCAAAACAAACATTCAGAAGACGCCGGCATCGTGTATTGCCTGTCACGCAAACAGGTGGAATCCACCGCGGCCTGGCTGGCCTCAAAAGGGCGCCACGCATTGCCCTACCATGCCGGGCTGGATAAAGATATTCGCGCCGAGAACCAGCGCATCTTTCTGCAACAAGAAGGCGTCATCATCGTTGCGACGATTGCCTTTGGCATGGGCATCGACAAACCCGATGTACGTTTCGTCGCGCACCTGAACCTGCCAAAGAATATCGAAGCCTATTATCAGGAAACCGGCCGTGCCGGACGAGACGGGCAACCTGCCAATGCCTGGATGGCCTATGGCTTGCAAGATATCATCACATTGCGCGCGATGACGCAGGATAGCGATGCAAACGAGGCGCACAAGCGCAACGTACATCAGAAACTCGAGGCCATGCTCGGACTGTGCGAACAAACACGCTGCCGCCGTCAGACTATTCTGAATTATTTCGACGAAGCGCTGGATGAACCTTGCGGTCATTGTGATAATTGCGTCAGCCCGCCCGAAACACAGGATGCCACCGAAGCCGCGCGCATGGCACTGTCTTGTGTGTTTCGCACCGGACAAAGATTTGGTGTCAATTACCTGATCGATGTTTTACTCGGCAAAGAGCACCCGAGAATAGTCCAGAATGGACATGACAAGGTCAGCACTTTTGGCATTGGCACCATTTTATCCAATAGTGAATGGCATGGTATTTATCGCCAGTTGATTGCAATCGGATATATCGAAAGCGATGCCGAGCGTTACGGGGCGATCCGCCTTAACCAGTCCTGCAAGCCCTTGCTGCAGGGAGAAGAAACGCTGTTTTTGCGCAAGCCGCAGAAAGAACAGGCGGGTAAAAAAGCCGGCTCAAAGAAATCATCCGTGCGAGTCGCCGATCAACCACTGTTCGATGCCTTGCGTGAATACCGAAAACAACAGGCAGAAGAACAGGGCGTGCCGCCTTTCGTGATTCTGCACGATAAAACCCTGCAGGAACTGTGCTCGCGGCGCCCGATGTCGATGCAGGAAATCGCCCGTGTCAGTGGCATCGGTGGTAAAAAGCTGGAGCTGTACGGGCGCGACCTGGTTGGCATCATCGAGCAATTTCCACGTGACGATGCACTTGACAATACGCTCAGCGACACGATCAATGAAACGCTCAGGATGTTTCAGCAAGGCACTTCTCCGGCCGCAATCGCTCAACAGAGAGAATTGACAGAAACCACGGTTTACAACCATTTAAGCTCTGCCATCGAAGCCGGAATTCTATCGCTGCAGCAAGTCGTCGAACTGGACAAGCAAGCCATCGATGAAATCATTTACACCATGGAGATGCTGCAAAACGATAATGGCATCAGCCTGGCACAGGTGAAATCCACTCTCGAAGACCGCTATGACTATCCGCTGTTGCACTGTGTTCGGGCGAGTCTGGTATCCTCGTAACAAAGCAGGTTATACTTACTGAATATCTCACCGAGAACATATACTGCTTGAATACTCCATGAATCTGATTCGTCTAAGCCTGGTTCTGCTGCTGTTTTATTTCAGCTTCGCTACGAGTGATACGCTGTCGTACAGCATCGATAGCAAAAAGGTCATCCATACCCTGAACCTTTGGGCCAACGCCTGGAGTCAACAGGATTTCGAACGCTATGTCACCATTTATGCAGACAATTTCAAAGGGTTCAAGAACAGCCGACGGGCGTGGCTGAAACAAAGACGCTCACGAATCCAGAATGCTCGCTCGATCGAGGTGAAGCTGAAAAATATCCAGATTCGCTCGATCTCCGAGGACAAGGCAATCGTAGACTTTGAGCAGCAGTTCAAATCGGACCGCTATCGCGACCGGGTCAAGAAGCGCATCATTTTCCAGCGCGATGGAAATCAGTGGAAGATAATTTCCGAACGCACGCTGTCAAGATTGTAAGATTTTCTGCAGGACTATTGCTGTCCTACATTGCCATAAATATCGGTTTCATTGTCTTCGTCCAGCACTTTATTCATCTTGCTGACTATTTCGTTCTGCTCCTGTTGCAACAACCGCTCCAGCGCCTCGACCTTGATCGTCGCTTTCTCGTGAATATCACTGCCATCAAACTTGATGATCGTCGGTGTTAGTAAAACGACAATTTCTGTGGTCGAAACATTGGTTGAGTCATTCGAAAAAAGGCCTCCGATCAGCGGCATGTCGCCCAGCCCAGGCACTGATTCCCGACTCTGGTTACTGGTGCGTCGAATCAATCCACCCATGAACACGGTTTTGCCATCCGGTACCAGCATGCGGGTCGATACCTGAGTCGTGGTCTTGGAGGGAATACCGTCATCCGACACCGTACCGGCACTCACTTCCGGATGAATATCGAGCAGAATCTGGCCACTGCGATCGACCGAGGGCGTCACTTTCAAAATGATACCAGTCTCAAGAAACTCGATAGATTCAGAGGTTATCTGGTTGACCGTAGTGGTCACCTTGAAACCGAGCCGGGTGCCCACCACGGTTTCTGCTTCACGCCCTTCCATCGCCAACAACTTGGGGGTCGACAGGGTTCTGAGTCGGCCTCGCTCTTTCAATGCATTCAACACCAGATCTACATTACTATTACTGTACTGAGCGAATAATCCCGGCGCGGTGACATTGGCCAGACCCTGTGTGCCGAACGTACCGGTGGCGGTTGAACTGTCAAACAGCTTGGACCAGTTAAAGCCGAAAGACTGGTTATCGGTCAGGATAATCTCGAGAATTTTAGCCTCGATCAAAATCTGTTTCGGCTCGCGATCAACCCGATTGATCAAATCCTCCATCTTGTCCAGAAACTCGGGGGTGTCCTGCACGATCAGTGTGTTATTGCTGGGCATCGACTTGATCGAACCGTAGCTGGACAAATGCTGTTTCAAGATAGCTTCGATTTCAGAAGTGGTGGTGTACTGGATCTTGAATGTACGCACCCGGGTATTGCTGCTATTGCGATATTTTCCGGCATCTTCACGCTTGATAATAAACACACTGTTGCCGCGTAATTCCGCGACAAACCCGGCCGACTCAGCAATTGAGCGAATCGCGTCCATCGTTTCCATGTTGTAAATATTCACTGAAACCGTGCCCTCTACCCCGTCGGCCACGAATATATTCATCTTTTCATGCTTCGAAAGCATTTGCATCGCGGCGTTTAAATCCACATCCTGCAGCGATAGCGTTAAGGTGTCAGAGCGCACAATTGTGCTAAACAAACCAATCGTGAAGATCAGCCCGATACCGATATATCTTTTCATCATTATAAAGTGCCCTGTAAATTTATTAGGGGGACGTCTTCGCCCTGACCAAGATCATCCTGCTCAATGAAAACGCGGTAAATCCGATTGTGATAGCGAATCTTGACGCTGTCCTCATCCACCAGCAGCAAGTGGATTCCGTCGACCTCCTGGTCTTGCTCAATGAGCTTGCCGTTGATCAGGGCCATTGGTGTATTGACCGAAATCAGCGTTGCGCTGAGACTGAATTCAGGTTCTTCCGGCTCTTCGACCGGGCCGGCAGCCCGCGACCTTTCAGGTAAACGTTGCGGTTTCTGTTTCAGCAAATCCGGTTTGCTGAAAGGATTGAGCGTCGTTGTCGGCGTGGGCGTAAGTGCGGGCGTTTGCTGCGCCAGCACGCTGCTGCCAGCTGCTGCGCCAGCCAAAGCGGTTAACAAAAGCAAACAATATCTAGTCATCTTTCACCATCCGGTAAGATACCAGCGTCAAGGTAATTTTTAATTGCGGGTCTTCTTCAATCGCCGATACCGCCGATTGAATATCAAATTTCTTCACTACGATGAACCCGAGTTCGGAATTGATGTCCTGCAGCCATTTGAAAAAATCCTGATAGGCCGCATTCACCTGCAAGTCGAACAATGCTTCCTGAAAGATTTCTACCCGGCGGCCCTTGCCCGGTATCACACTGGCCAGTTCCACCCCGGCATCCCAAGAAATTCGTTGCAGATGTCCGATGATAAAGGCTTCCATCTGTTTTTCAGGCAGGCCTGCCATATCGCCGTGCAACTGGTAGGATAATTCCTCTACCTGCTGCTCGGTTTTGAGCAGTTCCTGTTCCAACCCGTGTGAACTGTTACTGACCTTTTGCAACAATTGGTAATTCTCTGTCAGGGTCTGGTATTTTCGATATTCGGGCCAGAGTAAATACATCAGTTGCAATGTTATCAGCAAGCCGACAATCAAAATCATCGATAGTGCAATCATGCGCGGATTAACATCGTTGAGAAAATCATTCATCCCTGTTTCTCCAGTACCGGAGCAACCGTCACCTCAACAGAAAAATTAACCAGCTTTATGTTGCTTACTTCGATCATTTGGGTGGTCAGTACACGTACACTCTCGATCTCTGATCGGCGGGTCAGATTCAGCACAAAATCTGACAGCGCTTCATAATCGAAGGCTTGCCCATCCAATGTCATACGGGTTTCAATCTTCCAGGTTTCCTGTTTCTGGTTACGCGTACCAGCCCCCTGCGGAATGACGATAAAGTAACCGGTGTTGACCGTATTATCCGGTTTCTCGACCGCAGTCCCTGCACGGCGAAACCTCCAGCGGTTGATCCAGATACGCTGCGCTGGCATCGATTGATTCACCATGCTGAACATGGTTTCGGCCGGTGCACCGCTGCGTAGCCCAGCCAGGAGATTCAGGCGCTGCTGGAAATCTTTCTTGCGTTGATCGAGTTTTTCCAACTGCGCACGTTTATTGTTGCTGATCGCTTTTTGCGCCTGTAGCTGTTTGATTTTTTGTTGCATGTCGGCCGTCTCGAAACGCAACAGTGCAAACGCCGACACGATCACGGCTGTACACAGTAAAAAAACCAGCAGAGCCCGTTTCAGCCAACGATCGAAAAGCCGCTTGCGGTGATACTGCTGCGGAATCAGATCGATATTATTCATCCGCCTGCATGCCTCTCAAAGCCAGGCCGGTAGCGATCGCGAGCTCAGGCAACCGGTTACTCCAGGCCTCTGTATGATCATTCTCGTCCTGAAACACTTGATTGAAATCATGGTGATCCTGTGCAATGGGTACATCCAGCATCGACAACATTACATCATGAGCTCCGGGCAGCCGGGCGGCACAGCCGAGCAGATAAACCCGACTCAGTGGAACGCCATGTGTTTCGGAGGAGGTAAAAATCAGCACCCGGTTGATTTCTTCAACCAGGCTCAAAAAAGCTGGCTTGACGATTTCACGCAGGGTTTGGGCAATTTCCGGATTGCTCTTGCCGTGAGTCTCGGCCAGTGGCAAAGATGTTGCCGAAAAACCATGTTGCTCAACCAGTTGCCGGGCTTTCTCTATGGGTACGTCAAGCGCCTCCGCCAGTTGCTCAAATAAATGAGAGCAGCCGAATTTTACGGGTTGATCAAACAGCAGTCGTCGACCTGAAACAATGGTCAGATAACTGCTTTCCTCGGTCGTATTGATCAGCAGTACATTACTGGTTTTGTCATCGGAATAGAGCACACTGATCAACCGCCGCAAAGCCGATGGCCCGATATCCAGTGAATGCGGTTCCAGCCCGGCTGATTCGAGCAATTTCAGAAACCCGTTTACCTTGTCCTGACGGCAGACCGAGGCCATCACCATATGTTCATCATCGGTGTTTTTATTGCGTACCGGTAAGTAATCGATGACATAATCATCGATATCTCCGCTCACGCGCTGGCCAACCATGCGCACGATTTCGGCGTCCACATCGTGCACGCCGGATTTATAACTCAACAGCATAATCTTGACTTCATCCGGCGGCATGATGGCGGTTACGTGACGGCCCTTGAAACCTTTGCCCTTCAGCGCCTTGACGACCAACGATTTGAACAACGCAGGAGATTCCATCAATTGCGAACGAGGTACAGGCAGGCTCACCGAGGCTTTGGCCACAATGGTATAGCGCTGATCCGGTTCGGCACGTAACTGGCACAGATGCAGATTTTCACTACCGATTTCCAGTCCGATCAGGCCTGGCTTCAGAGATCGTTTGCTGGCTGGTTTCGCAGAACGACGCAGTCGGTCAAATGCCCCCATTTGGTCAATCCGTCCGTCTGGGAAAAAGAGCTGTTACCATCAGCAAATGACCGGGCACAAGAGCCCGTGCAACGAAAAGTAAATATGAGTGAAAGAAATAAAAAGAATGATTTGACTGGTTCATGAAGTTACTGTGGCTACCGCAAAAAAGCCTGCAAAAGAATCTATCTTTTTATAGACCAGTTATCGGGAAAAAGCGAATATGCCCGCCACAAAACCGGGGCGGTATTACAGTAACCCGTTTGTACCGGGCTAATCGAGATATGGAAACAACAGAGACTGCACCAACCGCAGGTTTTGCTGTGCCTGGATATCGACTTGCTGAAAGGTGCCGTTATCGAGACCCAGAATATTCCAGACGATCGCGTCCATATCCTGCAGCGCCAGATCCAGTTGGATATCCTGGTTATAGGTGCGTGACAGCACCACCGCAGCTTGCAAGATAGCCGCGTCCAGACGCAGTTCGCCCGCCTCTTCCGGGGTATGCTGAAAACCGATGGTCTGCACCAGATAGGGCGGCAGGTTCCAGCGGCCGAGTAATTCTGCACCGACCGTGCTGGCATCGAAACCGAGCAATTGCTGCTCGGCCCGGTGTTGCGGTATCGCTTGTTGCTGCGCTAGTTGATGCGCTTCGCGGATTTGTTGTGGAATGGCCTGCGCCATCATCAAATGCCCGATATGATGCAGCAATCCGGCCACAAACAAGCGCTCACTGTCGACAACATTCATTTGCAGCGCCAGTTCGCGCGCACTGATCGCGCAATAAATACTGCGCTGCCAGAAATCGTGCAGGTCGACCACGTCGTTTTGCATATCGCCGAAAGACTCGGCAACCACTGTGCTCAGCACCAGATCATGGATTTGCTGTGCGCCAAGATAATTGACCGCGAGGTCGATCGACTCGATCGTTTCGGCCAGCCCGAAAAATGAGCTGTTAACGATGCGCAACAAACGCGTGCTGATAGCAGGATCCAGTCGGATGACTTCGACCAGTTCAGACAGCGCATACTCTTCCGTATTCAGCACTTGCTGCAGGCGCAGGTACACCTCGGGCAGAGAGATGAGTCGGCTTTCAGAAAGAACCTTTTCCCAGTGAGCATTCATTTGCAATATATTGATCCTGTGACAGGAAATCTGTCTATTTATTATTCCACAGTACGGGCATCACAGAATATACACATGGTAGTAGAATGCAAAGCTTCTCAACGCTACAACGTCTGTATCCAGTGCTTTATGGAATACACTGAACCTCAATATCATCAAACCAGACAACATCCTTGTCGCCCAGATCGGGCGAACTCAGCAGGCGAATGACGGTATCGGGCGAAATATAACTGCTGATGTCACGGCTGTACGACTTATACACCGAATCGTTGGTGGTGCCGATCCGGTCGAGTTCGACCCACGGGCCGGCCGTGCCGTTGGATGAGATATAAACCGACACATAATCGGCAGCGTTATCCAGACTCTTGCGGCGGTATTTGAAGCGCAGTCTGGCTATGCTGGCGCCGTTGAGGTTGACTGCGCGTTGCATGCCTTCACCACCGTTATTGTTGTCCTTGATTTGCAGTTGATAATTGCTGATGTCGTTTCTGATCTGGATGTCGCCCTTGGTTACGCCATCGCTTTCACCGACTTCGGCCCAGGCTGAAGTACTCCAGTCGATTGTGCCATCACTACCGTCGAGCACCCGGTTGTTGAATTGATCGAAATAAGTGCCATTACAGATAAGTGGTTGCACGGCTGGCGTCTGCTCGGCGTTGACGACAAGGATACCGCGCGGACGATCGAGGCCGCTGACGATCGTTTCCAGACCGGTGCCATCGAGATTGGCGCGCTTGATCGAGGGCGTACCCAGTGCATCTGTGAAATAGATGCGACCATGGTCTTCATCGACCGCGATATCCTGCGGCGCACTCAAACCGGTGAGAATGGTTTCGACATTGCTGCCATCGAGGTTGGCGCGACGGATCCAGTCGTTGCTGATTCCCCCCGACCAGTAGACCTTGCCGTTTTTAAGGTCGATGGCGCTGCCGATAATGCCATTATCTACGCCGTTCATAATCGTGGTCAGCGCACTGCCATCGAAATTCATGCGTACGATATCACCGCTGCCAAAGGCGGTCGCATACAATTGGTTGTTGGCCCGATCCAGCGAGATGTACATCGGTCGGTTGACCGAGCTACTGACCGTTTCGACAGCCGTGCCATCGAGATTGGCTCGCATGATCTGGTTATCCGGGTTTTCAGTGCTCCAGTACATCTTGCCGCCCACGGTATCCAGCTTGATGTCAAAATTGGACTCGGTTACCGCAGCGTAAATGTCTTCGACGTTGCTGCCCGTCAGGTCGGCTCTCAGGATTTTCTTACCGCTGGTCCAGTAAATCTTGCCATTAACGGTGTCAATATCCAGCCCGCGCACCTTGGGCTGATTCACGACCACGGTTTCGACGTTGGAGCCATCCTCGTTGGAGCGCTGAATCATTGCACCATTGTCATCGGTCCAGTAGATTTTTTTCGCGGGTATCGGCGGAGCGCTCTCGATCGCCCATTGCAACGCGCGCTGCACCAGCAGGCGGCCATTGTTGTTGAGGTATTTCCAGTTGAAATTGACGGCTCGTCCCAGCGGCAAATTAACCCGCCTGCCGGCAGCAGAGCCATTGACCCCGGTTGCACCGGCTTCAAGCAACATCAGACTTTCGACACCGACTGCACTGGCCAGTGTCTGCATGCCACTCGCCTTGCTGCCGGCGGCGGTGATCAGTTCCATGGGCGCGTCGTAGATGCGCAATTCGCCGAGGGCAAACGGTGCAGTGACATAGTGGCTGTTGTCGATGATATCTATCGAGTCGTCAACCAGGGTGGCACTGCCGGAGGAGAACAGCAGATCGAAATTCAGGTCACCCTGCTCGTTGACGATGCCTATGCTCCGCCAGCTCAGTTGTCCGATGACTGCAGAGCTGCTCGTGGTTTGCGAGATGTAGACCAGATCGTAGTAGTTGAAATCGACCAGCCAGAGAAAATCATCGTCCACCTGATCAACCTGATATCCCCAGGATTCGAATATCGCTGCCTTTTCCAGATCCGCAGGATCAGGATGATTACCGGCCCAGTTACCCACCAGGATGATCTTGCCAGAGCCTGCCGGTGCCTGACAGACGATGCCGCATTCGCAGCTGTAACTGATGGTCAGTTTCGGACGCAAAGCTGGGTTGGTCGCGTCGCTGCTATCGAAATATCCGGCCGCTCCGATACTTTCGGCGACCAGCGCCAGTCCATTGTTGGCATAGGTTTCATCGACCCAGCCCTGAACCAGCGCGGCGATATCCCATTCGACCCAGCCGATCGTTTTTGCGGTTAAGGTCGTCTCACTGATCGGCGCAGCATCGAAATCTCCGCCTGCTGTTGCCCAGGTGACACCGCTTTCCCTTTCCGTCCAGTTGGAAGCTCCGGCCTGACCCGTCATGGCTCCCTCGATCCAGCTGTCGGCGACACGGTGAACGCCAATGGGGCCACCCGTATTGTTGGAGAAATTCTGGTGCAGCGCCAGCGTAGCACTGATGATTCTTGCGCCCGCCGGGATACCCTCCAGCGGGAATTGCATCAGGCTGATCGAAGTCGAGTCGGGGAAGACATCGTCTACCACCAGGCTTGTATCCGCCCCGTAGTTCCAGCTACTTTTCCATTCGTATAACCGGTTGTCCTTGCCAACTGCGCCATCCGGTTGCAGCGTCAAGCTGCTAGCCGGGTTTTGATACAGTGGGATATTACGGTGTTGCAGGGAATGGGTGATGCCGCTGACTAAAACGCTACTGGCCGTAATGTCTGCACGGTTCGGTGGGGTTGCTGTCGTGGTCACCACATCGAGCCGAGGTCTTTGCGTGGTTGTCGACCATTCCTTGCTGGCCAGCTTGGATTCATTGCCAGTGGCGCTGGCGACCAGCATGATGCCGTAGTTGGGCATGGTACCGTTCATCCAGGCCTGTACCTGTGCCGTGAGGTTAACCTGAACGGTGACACCACTACTGGATTGTGGCGGTATCGAGGCCAGTTGAACTGGGTCGAATTGCGTAGCCATGCTGGTCCAGTCAGCGGTTGCCTCGTTCCAGTCAGCGGTAACCGGGTGAATCGAGATCGCGCCTAGAGGGTCATTGCCGCTGACATACAGGGTTACGATCGCCGATTCAATATGAGAGCCAGCAGGAACGGTGGACAGATCAAATCGATACAGCGCCTGCATGCTATCCGCAGCTACGTTCTTGACGCTCAGTTCCACATCGGCACCATGTAATTCAGAAGGGGCCGATTGCTTGAGCCAGGTATCTTGATCGACCGGCAGATTATTGTAAGTCGTCCAGATACCGGGGGGTTCGTTGGGGCTGAAAGTCGCCGAGTAACTATGTTTGCCAAAGGCCGTGCTGGAAAGGTCAGAAAATGGACCACAGCCTTGTTGCTGCAGGGACCATTCGGCATGTTGCATGGCGGCCTCGGTCAGGTAGCGAAGCTGGGATTTTTCCGTCTCGCTATGGATCATGCGCGATTCCATCACGCTTTCTTCGCTCATCATCAGCGTGACAGCGGCGAGAATGAACAGCGTGACGATTACACTGATCAACAGGTACCCGCGTTGCGCGTTCACAATGCGCCCCCCACCCGCAAGCGGGTTTTCAGGCTGACGCTTTGCGCGCTGTCGGCATCGGTCAACTCGAGGGTGATAACGACCAGGTCTGCCGCACCGACAAGGACCGGTACCCGCTCGACACGAAAACGGGTGACCTTGTCGGCAATATCCGACACGATGAAATCGCGTCCGTCAATAACTCCGCTACTGTCTTCGTCCCAGGGCACCGGGGTGCGTTTTTTCAAGACCTGCCCTTGCAAGTAGAAGACCAGGCTTTCGTATCCATCCTCATCAGACTTGCCATCCTCGTCATCGTCATTCTTGTTGAACTCATCAATACTGCCGTCATCGTCATCGTCGACGCCAATGACGCCACTGGCAAAATCCCGGGTCATGTCCGAGGACAGATCTTCATCGATACTGCCATCGCCATCGTCATCCAGACCGTTCAGTATCTCCTCTCCTGTCAGACCATCCTCGTCATTATCCTCGTTGGGGCTCGCATTGGTGGAATCGTCGACCTGGCCGTTGCCGTTGTCGTCGATCAGGTACAGCCCCGGAGCGGAATCATCATTCATGTCAGTATTCAAATCCTCATCGATCAGGCCGTCATCGTCGTTGTCTGCATCTGCTATACCATCAGCGTCCAGATCGATCGTTTCCGGCAGGGTCACCGCCAGTACGGCCGTGGCCAACGTGCTGGAACCGATGGGAGCAGAAGGAGGAACGGTTTGCTCGCGAATATTCTCTGGCCAGTCGGTATTCGGATTGTCGCTGAGTGGCAGCAACAGGTGGCGGGTTTCTTGTACGGCCGTGCTCATTTGCGCCATTGCGAAATGGGCATCGCGATTGAGTTTGTTCTTCGCATGCACCACGCTGTTGCTGTGCAGCGCCTGACCGATAACACCCGCAAGCCCGAGCATGATGATCGAGGCTACCGCGACGGCGACCATCAATTCGATCAGGGTGAAGCCCCGACAGCCGCAGTTCCGCAAACGGCTATTCATGGATCAGTGTCTCCAGCGATAGCGCCGTGCCATCCACCTCGACCTTGACCCACAGCAGGTCGGCTTCGGTGCCGGTAAAGACATTGTTGTCACCATCGGCATTGTCGCCATCGTAGCGCGCGAGATACACCCGGCGGCGAAAATCCGTACCGGCTGCATCCGAGAAAGGTGCGGCAATCAGCGTATTCGGGTCGGCCACCGCATCGGCCTGCGTCTGCAATTCGGCAAACGGTGTGGCGAGGGTTTGCTCCATTTTATCGATCAGCCGGCTGTGGTTGGATACCTGCTCGCCGTGCAGCTGGCTGCCCAACATGCCGCTGGACAGCGCATCGAGAGCCGGCACCAGAGTGACTACGATAAGCAAGGTGGCAATCATCACTTCGAGGTAAGTCAGGCCGCGATGGTTGTTACGCAAGGAACCCCGGTTCACTGGATGCTTACCCGACCGGTCAGTCCATCCAGTAGCACGCTGCGAGTTTGACCATTTAACTTGAAGTTCACGCTGAAGGATATGACGGGTACGTTTTCCGGATCGAGGCAAAAGGCACGACCCTGTCGATCAAAATAGATTTTGCGCCGGGTATTGCAGGTTCCTCTGAAAATCGGTGTTCGGCTTGTTGTGATGCCCTGCATGCCGGAAATATTATCGAGTTCAACCTTGTACTTTTTTTTACTCACCGGGTGATCAACGTCTGTTTTCAGGCTCCACGGCGAGGTGCTTTGATCGACCGACCTGACAATGATATGGCGGACTGAATTTCGCTGCTTGAAAGCATACAGCTTGCCACCGCGCATGCTTTCACTACGCGCAAAGCGTATGGCTTCAGCATACAGTTGCGCCGCTGTGTCGAGACGGGTTGAATCGGTGGAAGAAAAATTGGGGATCATAACACTGGCTATGACCCCCATGATTAGAACAACGATGGCAATTTCGAGCAGGCTGTAACCAGCCTGAGTATTCGAATTTCCGGTTACGACATGAGCCTTGCAATACACACTGCGAAAACCGGCCTAGTGGGTATCGTAGGTATTGCCAGCCGGATCCGTGTTGACACTGTCGTCAGCAATGAACTTGCCGCTGGCATTATCGAATTTCCAGCCGGCCGCGGGGTTGGCACCGATCAGGGTTAAATCGCCCGTATTTACGATCGCAAGCGTGGCAACATTGGTGATCGGGTTTTTCGGTAATTCTTTCTTCTTTAGATATGGACCATAGGGAAAAGCCGTACCATTTTTCTGAGAACAGGCCGCACCATCGGCATTGGTGTAATAAGCCAGTTGCTCAAGAAAAGCGGCCTCGGTATTTATCGCACCGGCGCCAACCGTACCCGCCACACAGGCAGCACCGCCGGTGGCAGCGATGGCACTGGGGTACTCACCATGTTGCTGATAATACAGATCGAGTGCGCTACGAATATTGGACAAGGTGGTATCGAGCGAAGCGACCTTGGCATCGTCTGTTGATGAGGCAAATTGCGGTACGACAATGGCCGCTAACAGCGCCAGAATGATGACAACGATCAAAAGTTCTACCAGGGTAAAACCGCGCTGAAGTTGAGTTACTGTCTGTTTCATAAATGGATAACCTTGTTAAAATGCTCAGGATGTAAGTCGAGTATAGAAAGCTTTTCTTTTTTTGCTGAAAAATCTCACCACTTTAAAACCAGAATGAGATGTTGCGCAAATGACCATAGCGTTCCTGATCAGCCCACAGCACGGGAAAGCTTGAAAATTGGTAAAATCAAGGAGCTGACGATGACCCCGACGACAGCCCCCATAATCAACAGCATCAAGGGTTCGGCCATACGCGACAGGGTTTGCAAGCGTTTGCTCAACTCGGCTTCATAGTAGTTCGACAATCGCTCCAGCACCTTCGGCAACTGGCCGGTTTCTTCACCGGTTTTGATCATTTGCGCCACCACCGGCGGAATAAAGGCAGCTCCCTGAAAACCGATCGCAATGCCTTTTCCCTGTTCAACCTGATCTTCTACCTGGCGCATAAAATGCTGAAAAATTCGATTATTGACGACGCTGCGACTGGTTCGCAGGGCATCTATGACATTCACCCCGTTTCCCAACGACAAACTCAGCACACGTAACGATTGCACCAGATAGAGCTGTGAAAATATTTCGCGAATCAATGGCAAACGCAGTTTTGCGGCATCTGTTTTTTGCTTACCCTGCTCACTCGCGAGCCACCATTTCAATATTCCGAAAAAAACCACCAGCCCACCCAGCAGATAGCCCCAGTCATGTTGTATGAAATCACTGGTCGCCATCAAAAATACTGTGGTGGCCGGTAATTGATCGGCTATCTGGGAAAACAGGTCAGCAAATTTTGGGAACACCACCGCCAGCACAAATATCACCACGGCAATCGCGAACACCAACAGAAAAACCGGATACGACAAAGCCGACACGATGGTTTGCTGCAATTGCTCGCGTTTGTCTTCCATCTCGAGTAATTGCTCCAGCACTTCGTGCATGTAACCGGCATCTTCGCTGGCTGCGATCAGATTGATGTAGGTTTGAGAAAAGAAATCGGGATGCTGCGCCAGCGCGGCGGAAAACTGCCGTCCCTGTTCGATATCATCCTGCAGCCGGGCCACGAGTTCACGCATCTCCGGCTTGCTGACCTGGCTTTTCAAAGCTTGCAGGCTGGCTTGAAGATTACTGCCGGTTTCCAGCAACAGCGCCATTTGTTCGGTGAAGAACTTCCGATCTTTCGCCGTCAGCTTGCTGCCGCCGAATGATTGATACCACGGCCGTGCCTGATTGCCTGATTCACTCGCCTTTAGCGGTTTTTTCTGATTCTGGATTGCCATCGTCAGTTATTGATCACGCGGGAAATTTCTTCGATTGTGGTCTTGCCTTCGAGCGCACGATCGAGCCCGTCGTCGAATAGCAATCTGATCTTGTGATCATCCAGATAACCGGTCAGGTTATCGCGCGACGGGTTGGCAATAATGAGCTTTTGCAAATCCTGATCGACTTCGATGATTTCGTGAATGCCGAGTCGTCCACGATAGCCGGAATCGTAACATTCGTTACAACCACGTCCTTTCGACAACTTGACCTTGCCGCGATCCTGCCAGTTGAAGCGGTCAATGATTTCGGGCGAGGCCAGATATTCGGTTTTGCAGTTGGGGCAGATCGAACGCACCAGTCGTTGCGCGACCACGCCAATCAGCGCCGATGACAGCAGATACGGCTCGATGCCCATGTCGAGCATACGGGTGACCGCGCCGATGGAATCATTGGTGTGCAGCGTCGATAACACCAGATGCCCGGTAAGTGCCGCCTGCACCGCGATTTCGGCGGTTTCCTTTTCGCGAATTTCACCCACCATGACGACATCCGGGTCTTGCCGCAAAACATGCTTGAGCATTTTGGCAAAGGTCAGGCCGATATTTTCACGCACCGGATTCTGGTTGACGATGTCGAGCTGGTATTCGACCGGATCTTCGATCGTTACAATATTTTTTTCGATGCTGTTGAGATAATTGATGGCCGAATACAGGCTGGTGGTTTTTCCGCTACCGGTCGGCCCGGTAACGAGAATCAAGCCATAACTGCGTCCCAGCAACTGGGTGAATTTCTGCAGATTTATATCCTGCATGCCGAGACTGGCGACATCCATGATGGTGGCATTCTTGTCCAGCACGCGCAGTACGACCTTTTCACCGTACAGCCCAGGCAGGGAGCTGAAGCGCAGGTCTACCGAACGCCCCTGGGTATTCACCTGAATGCGACCATCCTGCGGCATGCGCCGCTCGGCGATATCGAGCTTGGCCATCACCTTGAGTCGCGATACCAATGCCGGGTGTAATTCGATACGCGGCGCCATTACTTCGTAGAGCAAACCATCGATACGAAAACGTACACGGCATTTCTGTTTGGAGGGTTCAATGTGAATATCACTGGCCTTGTCATGCACCGCACGCTGAATAATCGAATTGACCATGTTGATGACCGGGCTGCCGGCCGCCATGTCGTCGATACCGGTGTAATCATCCGGCACCGGGTTATCGACCACAGCAAAATCATCTTCCAGATCTTCGATAATTTCGGCCCCGAAATCATTGCCGCCTTCGCCTTCACTGAGCGTTTTGACAATATCTTCCCGTCGCGCCAACACCGGCCTTACCCGACAATTGAGGCGGTCTTCAATTTCGCTCAGGCTGGCTATCGACTGTGGATCGGCAGTGGCGATCGACAACATACCATTAACCATGAAAAGCGGCACAATATTGAGTCGCCGGGTAGTGTCACGATCCATCAGATTAAAGGTTTCGGGATCAAACAGGCCGTTACGCAGCGTGATGTAGGGCAATTGCAGTTGTTCGCTCAGGGTGCTCAGAAAATCATGTTCACTGACCCAGCCCTGATCTACCACAATTTGCCCCAGCCGCTTGCCCTGTTTTTTTTGTAACTGTATCGCCTGCTCGATGTGCGCTTCATCAAGTAATCCTTTTTGCAGCAGCAAATCGCCGAGGCGGACCGGGGTTTCCGAAGCAGCCGGTGCAGGTGGCGGGGCAGTTTGCGGATCCTGCAACAGGTTTTCGACTTGCGGTATCAATTCATCCACACCGGTAATGCGCAAAATATCCCGAATCAACGGCTTGACATTGGCGAGTTTGAGCCAGCCACCTGCCTTGACCAGCTTGTGGTGGTAGTGCACCAGCATTTCGATATTACGACTATTCAACCGGGTAAGCGCAGCCAGGTCGATAATGATCTGGGTATTCCATTGCTGCAGGCAATTGTCCAGCGCATCGATCAATGGTTGTTGCTGCTGCTCTGTCAACAGCGCTCCTTTCGGCACCAGATGGGTCATCGTACCCATCCGGTTCTCCGCGACTTCGCGCGGAGCGGTTTCTTCGTGCAGGGTCATGGCATCGAGATTATTTACAGGCATTACCGTGGATTACCCTGTAAATTTTTCAGAACACCTGCGAATGGAACTGGTTTTGCGATGCCATAGCCTTGCGCATAGTCGATGCCGATATTACTCAATTGCTGCAAGATGGCTTCATTTTCAACATATTCCGCAATCGTTCTCAAGCCCATCGCACGACCAACCTGATGGATCGCGGACACCATGCTGCGAGACACTTCATCATCGACAATATGTTTGACGAAAACGCCATCGATTTTGAGGAAATCGACATGTAAATTCTTTAAATACGCAAAGGAACTAAGACCGGTGCCAAAGTCATCCAGTGAAAAGTGACAACCCAGTTCTCGTATCTTGTGGATGAACGCTTTTGCTTCTTCCAGATTGGCCATGGCAGAGGTTTCGGTTACTTCGAAGCAGATCAAAGACGGATCAATCGCATATTGCCGAAACATGTCATCAATAAATGGATGCAACCCTTCGCTGGTAATCGATTGTCCCGACAAATTGATCGACACTTCACAGGGAATTGAACCGTTTTCTTTGAGCTGTTGCGCCAGCAGGCTGAAGCAGTGCCTGATGACCCAGCGGTCAAGCTTGGGCATCAGGTAAAAATTTTCGGCTGCCGGCAGGAAATCGCCCGGCGACACGAGCTCGCCATTATCGTCGAGCATGCGGATAAGAATTTCATAATGCGGTAGCTGCCCCGTTGCATCGATCGGCTGAATTTTCTGCGCATGCAACTCGAAACGATCTTCCCGCAACGCCGCCTGAGTACGACTGACCCAGTAGATCATTTTCTTGCGCCGCAGCAAGTCACTGTCATCCAGCTTGAACACCTGTATCTGATTTCGACCACGTTCCTTTGCCGCGATACGTGCAGACTCAACATTACCGAGCACACTGGACACGGATTGAATATCAGCCGAAATCGGCGCTATGCCAACACTCAAGCTGACTTCATGCACTTCCCCCTGGTAATTGAATCCAAGAGTGGAAACCGCTTCGCTAATCTTTTCTAACAAATGCTGAGCTTTCTCCAAACTGCAGTTTTTCAACAGCACGGCAAATTTATCAGCACCCAGACGAGCCACGGTATCGTAGGAGCGAACCATTTTTCCAAGTGTTGATCCGACCTGCTTGATTAACTGGTCACCCGCTTCCAGGCCGCTGATCGCATTGATAACAGCCATCCGGTCAATATCAATACTTGCAATGGCATGTTGACTGCCGTTTTGCCAGGATTGCTTGAGCGTATCGAAAACAATCATTTCAAAACTGTGATTGTTCTCCAGCCCGGTCAGAGGATCAAAATTATGTACGACGATGGTTGAAGCCTTGTTGGCAAGGACTTCGAGCAGGTTACGATCACTATTGGTGAAATCGATATGTTTCAGCTCATTAACAATGGCGACCAGGCCTATTACCTTGTTATCGGCATTAAACATGGGAGAAACAACCATTTTATAAGGCAGTTCAATAAACAGGCTGAAATTCATTGCATCCTGGCTACTGTTGATGACCAGAGATTGCTTGTGTAACTGAAGCTGCATATAGATATCCTTATGCAACGCATCGAGGATAAGTTTATAGGACTGAGGAGAATCCACCTCCCTAGCAGCCTGTAGCACCACATTTTTGTCCGGTAATATGATCGTCGCAAGATCGACATTCAGGTAATTCGTGGCATTGGCGATAATTTGCTGCAGCAACTCCCGGCCATGCGAAAGATTTTGAACCTGATCATCGGAGGAGTAAATCAGGTTCAACTCTTCGTATCGGTGTGTCAATTCATCGGCAATAGCATTCAGCTCCTGCTCTTTTTCCAGATTTTTTCGAATCAGGTTATATTCAGTGAGCAAGCTCTGGTTCAGTAATTGCAAGGTCGAGTCGTTTTCTGACGAGCGCTTTTGGGCTAGATTGAATTCATGCGTGATCAACGCAATGGTCAATACCTCGTCGATCTCGGAGTCAACCAGCCGCATCAGGATCAACATTTCTCCATCACCCAGATCCTGCTGGATTTCCTGTGTTGCCGGGTCGCTTAACTCTTCCTGAAAACGTTGCGCAAGAATGGTGATTCGATCCATTTGCGAATGTAAGCGGCGGTTACTCTGCCAGCAAAATTTGCCTTCCCGGTCAAAAATAATGGCGATATCGACCCATGGGGCTGACAGCTTCAGCAGCTTCCAGTAATTATTAAATCGAGCGGTGGACAGGGTTTTCACAGACATGAGGCGCTCACGAAGGAATTTTCTGGCTCTGGAAGTAACTATCCAGCCGTATGAGTAACTGGCGCATGCTGACGGGTTTTTCCAAAAACTCCAGATTATCAAAACTGGCAGACCAGTCTCGATGTTCGATTTCCGTGCGCGAAGTCAACACAAAGATACGAAAGCTGCGATCTGGAAATTCGAGGCGAATATTTTTGCATAACTCTTCGCCTGTCATGCGTGGCATTTGTATATCGGTAACCAATACATCCGGGTGCTCACCCTGCTTCAACGCAGCGAGCGCTTCTTCGCCATTACTGTATGTGCTCACTTCATAGCCCTGTTTTTCCAGTGACAGCCTCATAATGCGCAGCACATGCATTTCATCATCAACCAGTGTGATTTTCTTCATCATCATTTACCCAACGAGGTTGTCCGGACGCTTGTCCAGCGTAATTTTAAAAAGACTGCCCTGCCCGGGCTCACTGCTGACCGTCAGTTCACCCTGATGGATTAGTACGATATGGCGCGTCAAAGACAAACCGAGTCCATGTCCGGTCTGCTCTCGAATATGATTGTCTTCGGAGCGAAAGAATTTATCGAAAATATGTTGCTGATCCTGTTCGGAAATGCCATAGCCATCGTCGCTGACACTGATTTCCAGGGCATGGTCAGTTTCTCGTGCTTCCAGCTTTACCTGGCCACCGGGGCGGTTATATTTAATCGCATTACTCAGCAGATTATTGATCGCGATACGCATCAGAGCTTTATCAATTTGGGCAACGCCCATCTCATGAGGTAGATCGATCTCGAAATTCAATGTACGAGCTCGATCGCTTTTTGCCATTGTGTCGAAAACATCCTGCAAAAATTCCTGCATACGTACACGCTGGCGCTCGATCAGCAGACCACCCAGTTCATATTGCGAAATTGTCAGCAGATTCTGGATCAGCGTCGACAGGCGCTCGACTTCATCATGAATCACATTCGCCGCTTCGATCCTCATTTCAGCCGAAGTTAACTCTTCATCGATCAGGGTTTCACTGTACATTGCCAGCACATTCAGTGGAGTTTTCAGTTCATGTGCAATCTGTGCGATAAATTCGCCCTGACGCTGGCGTTCGTAAAACTGCTCGGTTACATCGCGAATCACCACCAATCGGCCCAACAACTGGCTGTCATCTTTTGGCGAAAACAGCGGATAGGTCAATACTTCATATTTTTTGGTGCTGTTGCTTGCAGTTCCGCTCAAGCTCGATCCGGAAACCGTTGATATCGAACCCTTGTTATAATTTCCCGACATCACTTTCAACAGTTCAGGAGACTGACACCACTCAGCCGGCTTCTTATCCATTATTTCTTCGGAATTTTTTCCCAGCAGGCTGTCGACTTTCTGATTCGCGTAACTCACCACCCCCGACTTGTCGATAACCAGAACAGCTTCCGGCAGGGTTTGCAAAATCGATTCTACCTTACTGTTTTTGTAGCTAAGCAGTTTACTCGACATATAAAGATCGTTTTGCTCGGTGTCGAGCTTGCGGATATGTGCCTGGGTCGTTTCGATGAATTGATTGAAGCGTTCCATAAATTGACCGAGCTCGGCATTCGGTTGCAGTTCCAGTGGCTGCTGTAAAAAGCCGTTGCTGATGTCATCGATACTCTGGCCGATCTTGCGCAAGGGTTTCAATTCCTGACGCAAGAAGTAATAAAACAGCGGGGTAAGCAAAAATATCGGCAGAGTCAGCGTCGCCAGAAAAGGTAGTTGTGCGTAGCTCAATTGCAATTCCGGCTGGCGATAACCGATTTTGATGAAACCCTTGAGCTGATCATCCTGAAACAGCGGGGCGTGTGACTCGATGAAGCTGGTCGCTTCTGAATCAGTCGCACCATTACCCTTGTCGGCACTGCCTGGCTGACCTTTCCGGTCGACCAGACGCTGCCCAATCCAGCTGGAGGGCTCGATTGAGATCGGCTGATCAGGCACGATAATGCCGCGTGCAGCGACTTCCTTGACCACACGGCCGGATTTATCGATGACTTGAGCATAGGAGAAATCCGGATTGTTCTGGCCTTCACTCAGGGCGTCGAGCAATCCCTTAGAGCCGGACTGGCCAACCACTTGCTGCCATGGCATGCTGGAAATCAAACGTGCCAGTGCCAGCCCCTGCTCTCGTGCCTGCTGTTCGCGATCAGAACGCTGATAGTCAAACAACAGATAAGCCGTAAGTAACATCACCAGCAGTGACGCCAGCACCATGATATAGCCGGGCTTTTCGTGGCGAATCAGCATACCACCACCTCAAAGAATGGTCGTTCAGAGGAGTGTGAAACAAGGTGCTTGGAGAGTCGGGATCTAAAAATGCTAAGATTGACCACAGAGAAGTTCGACCTGAAATACAAAGAGTCCCTATGTTTTAGCTGATAAGTTCAATAATTCAAGCAGGCTTCACTCTGTAATTGCGGTCGATCATAACTTGAAGCGGTGCGGCTCAACCGCTTTCACTGCTGGCTGGCTGAAAATCATCACGCAACTGTTCGATCTGCTCATCGATCTCGAACCATTCCTGCTCGACTTGCTCCAGCTGTTTTTTGTTTTCTGCCTGGCTGAATAGCAGTTGCTGCAATTCCTGTTTGGCATCGTCCTGATAAATCGCGCTATCGGCAAGCCGGTTGTCATTCTGCGCAATCTTTTGTTCGATCTTTTCCACTTCCCGTTCCAGCCGCTTGAGCCGGGTTAATTGCGGCTGGATGGTTTTGCGAAATTCGGCTTCTCGCTTTTTCTGCTGTTTGCGATCCGGCACGGCTTTGGTTTCGCCCGGCCCGGTGTCGAGCTTCATATTGCGCCGCTCGGCCAGCCAGCGCGGGTAATCATCCACTTCCTGCTTGAAGGCTTGCACCTGGCCGCGATCGACCAGCAATAAATCGTCACACACGGTGCGCAGTAAATGACGATCGTGCGACACCAGAATAACAGTACCCTCGAACGCCTGAATCGCATTGTTCAATGCCAGGCGCATTTCCAGATCAAGGTGATTGGTGGGTTCATCGAGCAGTAACAGATTGGGCTTTTGCCAGATCAACAGCGCCAGCACCAGTCGCGCTTTTTCACCGCCGGAAAAGGGCGCTACCGGTTCCAGCACCTTGTCACCCTGAAAATTGAAGCCGCCAAGATACGAGCGCAACTCCTTTTCGCTGGCACGTTCATCGAGACGCTGCATGTGCAAAAACGCGGAGGCTTGCGGGTCGAGTTGCTCGAGTTGATGCTGGGCGAAATAGCCGACTTTCAAATCCTTGGCGCGCTCGATCAACCCGGTCTGCGGCTGAATTTCACCGGCAATCAGTTTGATCAGTGTCGATTTACCCGCACCGTTCAGGCCAAGCAGGCCGATGCGCTCGCCCGGCAACAGGGTCAGGCTGACCTTGTTTAAGATTGTTATGTCATCGTAACCGGCCGACACGTCATCGATGCGCATCAGAAATCCCGGCAGGGCATCCGGCTTTTTGAATGCAAAATGAAACGGAGAATCGACATGCGCCGGTGCGATCAGGGCCATACGTTCGAGCGCCTTGACCCGGCTTTGTGCCTGCTTCGCCTTGGTCGCCTTGGCCTTGAAACGATCGACAAAGGATTGCATGTGCTTGATGGTTTTCTGCTGCTTGACATAATTGCTTTGCTGCTGCGCCAGCCGCTCGGCGCGTAGCCTTTCAAATGCACTGTAATTACCTTTGTACAAGCGGATATGCTGCTGCTCGACATGCGCAATGCTGGTGACCACGGCATCAAGAAAATCGCGGTCATGCGAAATCATGATCAGTGTGCCAGCATATCGCTTGAGCCATTGCTCGAGCCAGATCACGGCATCCAGATCAAGATGGTTGGTAGGTTCGTCGAGCAGCAATAAATCGGAGCGACACATCAGCGCGCTGGCAAGATGGATACGCATGCGCCAGCCGCCGGAAAAATCACTCAGCGGGCGCTGCATGTCGGCATCGCTGAAGCTCAGACCGGTCAGCAATTTGGCGGCGCGGCTGGGCGCCTGATAGCCATCGATTTCTTCCAGCCGTACATGACAGGCAGAAATCTCATTACCATCGCCGCTGGCTTCGGCGCGTGCCAGCCGCTGTTGCAAGGCGCGCAATTCGTGATCGCCATCCATCACGATGTCGAGTGCCGAACGCTCGCTGGCTTCCGATTCCTGCGCGACATGCGCCACCACCCAGCCCGGGGTCAGATAGAAATCGCCCTCGTCGGGCTGCAATTCGCCCAGTATCAATTTCAGCAGGGAAGATTTTCCGCAGCCATTGGCGCCGGTCAGGCCGAGCTTGGATGCCGCCGGAATCGACAGGCTGACATCCTCGAACAGCAACAGGGCGCCGCGCCGAAGCGCCAGTTTTTCGAGTTTTAACATAAGCCAGAGATACTCTGTGGTAGCGGAAATGAGGCGGTTGATATGCTAGACTGCTCGTTTTTTCGGCCCGGTCATCCATGCATATCGAAAATTATTACCAACGTGATGGCGACAAGCTATCTTTCACGCGGCAGCAAGCCAGTGATTTCGCCAAAAATGTGGCCGGGGATTTTAACCCGATACACGATGTCGATTCCAAACGATTTTGCGTACCGGGCGATTTATTATTTTCAGTGATTCTGCACCTGTATGGTCTGCGCCAGAAAATGATTTTCAATTTTTCCGGCATGGTCGGTGACGACACGCAATTGATACTGCCCGCTTGTGATGGCGAACACATGGCTCTGCTGGACAAGAACGATAAGAAATATCTGGCCATCGAGTGCAACGGCGAAGTGTCCAACGATGCCGAACTGATCGAATCTCTGTCGCGTAATTATGTCGAGTTTTCCAGTCAGGCATTTCCACATATTTTGCAACCGTTGATGCAGCAGCATAATGTGATGGTCAACCCGGACCGTCCATTGATCATTTACGAAAGCATGAGCCTGGAACTGGATCGACTGGATATCAAGCACGTTAAACTCGAAATGACCTCGAAGAGCCTGTATGTAACCGGCAAGCGGGGCGCCGTGACGCTGGAATATATCATTCTGGGCGACGGTGAGAATATCGGCCACGGCTGCAAACGCATGGTGCTCAGTGGTTTGCGCGAATTTGATGCAGAACGCATGAACAAACTGGTCAGCGATTACGCCGCCAAAAAACAGGAATGAAATGAACCGCCGATCATTCCAGCCGCCGTATTACGCCGTGATTTTCATCAGTCAGTTATCGGATAAAACGGATGGCTACGCGGAAATGGCACAACAAATGATCGAGCTTGCGCACACCATGCCGGGGTTTCTCGGATTCGAATCGGCACGCGAACAGGTCGGCATCACGGTTTCCTTCTGGCGTGACGAAGCCAGCATTGAACACTGGCGCAAACAGTCACAACACCGGCAGGCGCAAAAGCTCGGGCGCGAACAATGGTATAAAAACTTCCAGATTCACATTGCCCGGGTCGAGCGCGTCAAAACCCATCCGGAGTAAGCCCATGTACCTGCCCGAATTTTTTGATGAGAAAGATCCCGCCGTCATTCTGGATTTCATCCGCAGCAACAGCTTCGCCACCATGATCAGCGTGCAGCAGGGGCAACCCTTTGTTTCTCACATTCCGCTGCTGATTGAAATGCGCCAGGACCGTCTGTTCCTGCGTGGACATGTCGCACGCGCCAATAAGCATTGGAACATCATGCAGCAAAACCCGGACATTGTGGTGCTGTTTCAGGGACCGCACTGCTACGTCTCACCGACCTGGTATCAGCAACCGGGCGCGCCGACATGGAATTATGTCGCGGTGCATGCCCATGGCAGCGCTAGTATTCGCGAGGATATTGATGACATCAAAGACATCATCGAACAATTGGCGCGCAGCCACGAAGCCGGACGTGACCAGCCGTGGGATCTAGATTATCCGCCCAACATGGTACAGGCCATCGTTGGATTCGAGATTGAAGTCAGCCAGCTCGAAGCCAAGTTCAAACTCAGCCAGAACCGACCGCCGCAAGATCGCGACGGTGTGATGCGCGAACTCGGCAAACTCGACGATGTTCAGGCGCAAGCCATGGCCAAACTGATGCGGCAACGGCAAACGCCTGAGTCATAAGGATCACACAAACAGGTTCACATCCGCCTTCAACGCGGTCGGCAAAAAGCTGGCAGCACCAACCCATTCCTTGATTTCGGGGATAAATTCCTCCTTGCCGTAACCGAACAGGTCGACCGTCATCTGGCAGGCGACCATTTTCACATCCGCTTCGACACATAATTCGCGTAGTTCTTCGATGCTGGCAATCCCTTTGTTTTGCATGGTTTTTTTCATCATCGAACTGGCCAAGCCCTCGAAACCCGGCAGCAAGGCCATCACCGAAGTGGGCATGGGAATCTCGGCGCCGTTTGGCAATTTCATCGGCATCGCCGGATTACCCAATGGCGTTACCTTCAAATCGAGATCGGACTTGAGCAGATTCAAGCCGTAAAAGGTGAAGAAGATCGACACATCCCAGCCCAGCGCCGAGGCGGTGGAAGCGAGAATAAACGGCGGATAAGCCATATCCAGCGTCCCCTTGGTGGCGATGATGGTCATCGATGGCGTTTTAGCGGCGTCGCGTTCAGCCATCTTTTGATCGAACTTTTGATCGAACCACTCATCGAGCGAATCTTGTGGCAGATTGATGTCTTGCACAGCATTCATGGCAATCTCCTAGTGTTTGCGGATTTGAAAAACGTAATCACTGCCCTGCTGGCTTGCCGACAGTAATTCATTGCCGGTCTGGGCGCAGAAAGATTCGATATCCTTCAGCGAGCCAGGGTCGGTGGCGGTCATTTCCAGCACTTGTCCCGTCTCGATTTGCGCGATGGCTTTCTTGGTGCGCAAGATCGGCAACGGACAGTTGAGGCCGCGAGCGTCCAGGGTTTGAGCGATTTCAATACTCATGACATTTCTCCTTTTGTCGATAGATGACCGGTCGGTCAAGTATCGGTTTTAAAAAAACAGTGCATTTGCACTGACGATTTTCACCACTGGCAGGGCCAAAAAGCCACACCGGTGGAAAGCCTGTGGCCGGATTTGCATGTAGCGACAAATCCGAATCTGCTGGCTGTCGCGCACCTCATCAATGGCTATGGAAAACCGGGATGAAGCACGCGTAGCTATCCACTAATGACTCAATTCGATACGAATCCCCTTGATCGCCGGGCCGAGATGCTGGATCAATTCCGGCTCATTGCGCGACTTGGCCAACAGGATCATGCCTTCGAGATAAGCCAGCATGGCTTGTGCGGTCAGGTTCGTATCGAGTGGCGCGAGGGCACCGGTTTCAACCGCCTGCTGCAGGGTTTCCTCGAAACGCAGCCGGGTTTTGTCAAACACCGCGCTGAGCTTAGCACGCAGCACATCGTCGCGCGTACTGAGTTCCAGTACCAGATTGCCGAACAGGCAGCCGGGCATGCGACCCTCGATATCCTTCGCCGCTTTCTGCCAGTAGTAAGCCGCGTCGATCAGGTAGTCGAGCCGTTCCATTGGCGGTAGCGCCTGATCGAAGGCTTCATGCACGAAGCCATGCGCCCAGTCGTCGGCCATGTCTTCGATCACCGCCAACGCCAGATCGCGCTTGGACGGAAAGAAATGATAAAAGCTGCCTTTTTGCACCTGCGCGGCATCACAGATTTGTTTGATGCCGATATCGGCATAATTGTTGGCGTGAAACAATTCGCGCGCGGTGGAAAGAATGCGCTGTCGGGTATCGGGTGTCGAGTTCATGGCATGCAGTATAGTTGACCGGTCGGTCTAGTCAATGAATTTTTACCGGCGGATAAAAAATCGAGATCCCGCCACAGTACTGGTCCGGGCTAAAAGCAGTAACCATTTAGCGGATCAGGACGATCCGGGCAAATCGATACCCTGCTCGACTTTACGGTCGCACTGTTCGAGAATCCGTATCCTGTTATTTCGAGTACCCGAAATGTCTGAACCGATCATACGCCCGGCCCGGCCGGAAGATTTACCCGAGATGGTTGAGTTATGCGGCTTGCATGCCGCATACGAAAACGCGGAATTTAACCCGGCTGGCAAAGAGCAGGCGCTGGCTGAGGCTTTGTTTTCGCGATTACCGGTTTTACAGGCCAGAGTGATTGAACAACGGAGTAGCTTGCTCGGCTATGCCACTGCGACGCGTGAGTATTCAACCTGGCAAGGTGGTTTTTCCTGCACATGGATTGCCTGTTCATTCGCCAAAACGCAAGAGGACAGGGGCTGGGAAAACGTATGATGGCAGAGATTCGCCAATTGGCCAGCTCCCTCGATTGCAACCATATCGAGTGGCAAACTCCACAGCTGAATCTGGATGCCATCCGCTTTTACCGGCGGCTCGGCGCGACCGCAAAACCCAAGCAGCGGTTCTCGCTGGCGACCAATCCCGCGAGCTGATCTTCTCTTGTCATTGCAGGCCATCGCTGACAATTCATCACAAAGAATCAGTCGACTGTCGCCTCGACCAGAGTAAACCCTTCATCCAGCCAGCCGGTGACACCACCGATCATCTTTTTCACCGGACGCCCCAGCGTGGCCAGTCGAATCGCGGCTTTTTCGGTGCCATTACAGTGTGGTCCGGCGCAGCAAACCACAAACAGGGTATCGGGCGGGTATTCGGCAAGATTCTGCTCGGTGATCTTCGCGTGCGGCAGGCACACAGCGCCATCGATATGCCCTTGCTGGTAACATTCGGTCGAGCGTACATCGAGCAGCACGAAATCCTGTCGGTTATTAGTCATCGCATGATGCACATCCCAGCAATCGGTTTCGTATTCAAGTAATTTGGAAAAATGTTGTAACGCCTGTTCACTGGGTGCTGCGGTCACCCGACTGACCGATGAAGACATCGCTACCTCCTGAGTGAGTAGTCAATCAATATTGACGCACGAAATGGATCGCTGTCATTTGCCGTGCGCCAGCCGTGGCAGTGAGCCGGATAAACGCCGACGGCTCTACCGAATAATCGAGTTTTAATCCATAACCGCTGGAATCGCTTTGTTGAAACAACCGCGTTTGCACGGGTGTGGTAATGTCGCCATCCACGCTGCGCCAATAGGCAAACGGCTGCAGCGAAAATCTGCCCAGCTCAAGCGCCAGCCCGAGCTGCAAACCGGTTTCGCCCCAGCTGATTTGTTCGCTGGCCTGCAACGATCGCTCGCCCTGATGATATTGATAGTGCAGCCGGGTATGCAAACTGATTTGTTCGTTCAGAGGTTGCGGCAGTCGCAGATAAAAAGAGATAAATTTTCCACTATAACGTTGCGCGACTTGCAACTGCGAGGGTAAAAGGCGCAGTTCGAACTGACCCGCACTGACGCCGACTCGCAACGGGCTATCGGTCCGGTCCTCGATTTGCAGGCCATAGAAAACGATATCGCTGCCCTGCTCATCCGGGGTGAAAGACCAATTGCTCTCCGCGTTTTCCAGAAAGGCCGAGATACCGCTCCAGGCCGAGGCCGGTAGCGTGATCAGGCAAAGCAGAACAAACAGATTAAACCGCGCCACCGGTGATATCCTGTAAAGACGGCGCCGGTCGATGGCGCTGCTGTCGCTGAGTTGACTGCGGCTTGTTGCGACTGCATGCCTGCCCGCCGGTCGCACGCAAGGCTTCGGCCAGCATCGGCTCGGTGGCATCACCAAAGTCAAAAGCGACATCATCGTCTGCGGCACAATCGGCAGCGATTCCGTCGAAATAATCGCCCTCGTGATCGGCATTGTAGGCGGCAAAGGTGATCGGCAAGAGAATCTTGTCACAAAAGCTCATGCCATTCATGCCGACCGGTTTGCCGTAAGTTGCCGAGCCGACGGTTGTGACCGGTACAAAAGGTTTCAACCCGTTGATGATCATTTCACTGGCAGAGGCGGTTGAACCGGTTGTGATCACTACCAGCTGATCGAGATCGAGTTCATTGACCTTGCTTGAAAAATAATAGGAACTGTTCAGATTCTGATGACGGTCGTTTTGCTCCAGCACAGTAAATAACTGATCGTTACGGGTATTGTCGAACAGTAAGCTGCCAAGGTCGCGCGCTACCGCCACGCTGCCGCCGCCGTTATAGCGCAAATCCAGAATCACCTTGCTCACTTGCTGCGCATAAAAATCAGCAAACACTTGCTCCAGTTCGGTTTGCGAAGTGCCGAGAAAACTGTTGAAAACCAGATAACCGACCCCAGCACCATTTTGCTCGATGACCGATGAATGCAATACCGTATTGATATTCACCACTGCTTTTTCCATTTGTATATCCGCGGTCGAACCGTCTTTTTTTCGCACCAGCATGGACACAGGCACGCCGACTTCCTTGTCGCCAAAAATTGTACCCCAGGCCAGAGCAGTACTGATTTCCTCAACCGTTTGGCCATTCACAGACAGGATTTCATCGCCGCGCGCCAGCCCGGCGCGCCCGGCGGGTGAGTCGTCATACACAAACTTGAACCAGACCCGGCCAGCGTCATCAATCTGGTAAGAGAAACCGTAACCAACGTATTGGCCCTCACCGAACAGGCTACTGAATGCGGCTGCATCCGCGATATACGAGAAACGGTCGAGTTCATGGTATTTGAGAAAATCGAGGGTTTGCTCGGGCGAATCGAAATCGCCGTAATCGATGCTGTCCGGCACTTCGCGGTACCACAGGTAACGATCTTTCATGGCTTCGTGGACAAAACGATTCTGCCCCTCGATGCTGCAGGCACCGGCTTGCGGGGTCAGCGTGCCACCCTCGTTATTACTGTTTTCACAGGCGCTCAGCCAGAGCAGTGATGTGGTGAAAATGAAGATCAGAATGCGGCGCATGTTATTCCCTGTGGCTGATGGATGGAGATCCGGTAATCCGGATTCCTTGTTGTAATCCTTTTGGCTTTTTCAGGCAAGCGCCCGGGGTGGAATTATTTCTCGATACCGAGTCGCTTCAATTGCTCATGGTCACTGATTGTCTTGCCGGTTTCCAGTACCCAGTGTTCGACTTCCTTGATGATTTGATCTGGCTTTTTACCGGCCGGATCAATCGGCTTGCCGATCACCAGCTTGATCGTGCCTGGCCACTTGATCCAGCTGTGGCGCGGCCAAAATTCTCCCGCATTGTGTGCCACCGGTAAAATCCTGTAACCGGTTTTTTCGGCCAGAATCGCACCACCCAGTTTGAAAGACTTGTATTGCCCTGGCATCACCCGCGTGCCTTCCGGAAACAACATCACGATTCGTCCTTCCTGCATCCGCTGTCGCCCTTCTTCCACCAGTTGCCGAATCGCTTGCCGACCGGTTCCGCGATTGATGGCGATGGCATTCATCGCTTTCAATCCCCAGCCGAAAAAAGGAATATAAGTTAGTTCTTTTTTCACCACCCACACCATCGGCCGGAAAAATTTTTGCAGTGCTATGGTTTCCCAGGTGGAGGAATGCTTGGCCATCACGATAAAGCCATCTTGCGGAATATTCTCCAGCCCCTCGACTTCATAGCCCAGTCCGCAGGTGTGTTTGATCCACCACAGGTTGATATTGATCCAGATTTTTATGATCCCGACACGAATCGAAACAGGCAAGAAAAAAAACAGCGATAATAGAATCGCCGCAATCAAAACAGTCGGCAAAAACACCAGCCAGAACAGGCTGCTGCGGATCACCAGCCAGAATTTATACAGCGCGGATACAGTATTTTCTTGACTCATATTCTTCGCGTCAGTTGGCGCACATATTGGGCGAGATCATTATAAACAGGAATGTCGTCATCCGGCTCCAGCTTGGCGAGAGTCTTTAGGCCCTTGCCAGTTTTCACCAGCACCGGCTTGACGCCCGCCATACGAGCGGCCTTGATGTCGCTAACCGAATCGCCGACAAAAACCATTTGCGAAGGCTTAACGCCCAGCGTTTTGGCAATCTGCAAAAGCATCCCGGGCTTGGGTTTTCGACACATGCAATTATCGGTCGGTCCGTGCGGGCAATAGACGATTTGATCCAACTTTGCGCCGCGTTGAGCCAGCAATGTATTCATTTTGTCGTGCATCGCCTGTAGCGTGGATTCATCATAAAAACCCCGCGCGATGCCGGACTGGTTGGTCGCAACCGCGACCCGATAGCCTGCATTGTTCAATCGCTTGATGGCTTCCAGACTACCTGTAATCGGAATCCATTCATCCGGCGTCTTGATATAGTCATCCGAGTCTTGATTGATCACGCCATCGCGGTCGAGGACAATCACTTCACTACGCATTGCCCGGCCATCCGTTATTGAATGCGTGAAAAATCAGCCACACGCAAAAAGCTGTGAGCCAGGGTTTGCAACAATGCCAGACGATTCTGTTGCAACGCTTCGTCTTCCACCATCACCATCACGTCATCGAAAAACTGATCGACCACCAGACGCAGCACCGCCAACTCATTCAACCCGTCCAGATAGTTCGCCTGATCAAAATGGGCCAGAGCGCTGCTATTGACTTCTTTCAACTTTTGGTACAAATCCTTTTCCGCCTGTTCAACCAGCAATGACTCGTCTACCTTTTCTGCCACGGCAGTTTTTTGTTTCTTCAGAATATTGCCGATGCGCTTGTTGGCGGCAGCCAATGCCTGTGCTGCATCCTGCTGCAGAAATTCACTTACCGCAACGACCCGGTTTTCGACATCTGTCAACCGTGCGGGCTGGCTCGCCAGCACTGCATCGACCACATCGAGCCTAACGTCGCGATCCTGATAATAAGCCTTCAGGCGATCATGAATATATTCCACCACTTCATCGACACAGGCGCTGGCATCGAGTTTGTCGGCCAGGCCCTCGGCGGCCTTTCGAGTTATTGCCGACACCGGTAGCGGCAAGTCATTCTCGATGATGATGCGAATAATACCAAGTGCGGCGCGGCGTAATCCAAACGGATCTTTCACCCCGGTCGGTTTCTGGCCAATGGCAAAAATACCGAGCATGGTATCGATGCGGTCCGCCAGTGCTACGCATTGACCGATGGTTTGTTTTGGCACCTTATCTCCAGCATAGCGCGGCCAGTAATGTTGCTCGATGGCCTGCGCGACTACGTCTGGCTCACCATCGTTTTTCGCATAATAGTGACCCATAATACCCTGCAATTTCGGGAACTCGCCAACCATGTCGGTCATCAGGTCGCATTTGCATAATTCGGCTGCACGCTCGGCTTGCGCTACATCGGCACCGAGGCTGTCGGCAATAAAACCTGCCAGCGCGCGGATGCGAATCACCTTGTCGGCGATGCTGCCGAGCTTTTGCTGGAATACCACCGATTCAAGACTTTGCAGGCGCGATGAAAGCGTGACTTTCTGGTCCTGTTCCCAGAAGAATTTGGCATCGGCAAAACGCGGCCGGATCACCCGCTCGTTTCCGCCGGCAACCAGTTCGGGTTTCTTGCTGTCGATATTGGCGATGGTGATGAAATGCGGCAGCAACTCACCCTGTTCGCTGAATACGGCGAAATATTTCTGGTTATCCTGCATCGTGGTCACCAGCGCTTCTACCGGCACTTCGAGAAATTCCTCATCAAAGCGGCCAGCAATTGCAACCGGCCATTCCACCAGCGCGGTGACTTCATCGAGCAAGTCTTGGTCGATTTCGACCTTGCCGCCAAGTTGCTGTGCCAGCTCGTGCAATTGTCCGACGATCAATTCCCGGCGCTGCTCGAAACGCGGCACGACATAGCCGAATTGCTGTAACACAGATTCATATTCCGCCGCGGTGGCGAAGGTGAGTGCATCGGGTGCGTGAAAACGGTGGCCATAGGTTTTGACCCCGGCTTCGGTGCCCAGAATTTTCGCTTCGACCCCTTTTCCATCGATCATCATCATCAGCCATTTGACCGGGCGTACGAATTCATCATTTCGATCGCCCCAGCGCATGCGTTTTGGAATCGGCAATTTGGCCAATGCAGTCGCGACGATATCCGGTAACAGTTCGGCCAGCGTCTTACCGGGTTCATGCCGCTGGAAATACAGCCAGCTTCCCTTATCGGTTTCCTTCTGCGCCAGTTGTGAAATATCGACACCGCAGGATTTGGCAAAACCGAGCGCTGCCTTGGTGGCGCAACCCGTGTCGTCAAATGCGGCCTGCAGGGCCGGACCGCGTTTTTCGATATGTTGATCGGGTTGCTGTTCGGGAATATCTCGCAACAGGATCGCCAACCGCCGCGGGGTGGCGAAAGACTCGACCGTTTGCGCCTGCAAACCGACTTCCGACAATCCGTTGATGACACCATCGCTAAATGCCTGCGACAATTTCAGCAGCGCTTTCGGTGGCAATTCTTCGGTGCCCAGTTCAATAATGCAATCACTCATGACTGTGCCTCCTTTTGCTTGACCAGCGGAAATCCGAGCGCCTCGCGTGAAGCATAAAAGGCTTCGGCCACACCGCGCGACAGGGTGCGCACGCGCAGGATAAAACGCTGCCGTTCGGTCACCGAAATAGCGTGACGCGCATCCAGCAAATTAAAGGTATGCGAAGCTTTCATCACTTGCTCGTAGGCTGGCAGTGGCAGTTGCTCCTCGATCAGCTTCTGGCCTTCGGCTTCACACACATCGAACCAGTGAAACAATTCTTCTGTGTTGGCATGCTCGAAATTGTAGGTCGATTGTTCGACTTCGTTCTGGTGGAACACATCGCCATAGGTGACATCGCCCTGCGGGCCGCGCGTCCATACCAGATCATAAATACTTTCGACGCCCTGAATATACATCGCCAGCCGTTCCAACCCGTAGGTGATTTCGCCGGACACCGGGCGACACTCGAGCCCGCCGACTTGCTGAAAATAGGTAAACTGCGTGACTTCCATGCCATTCAGCCAGACTTCCCAGCCCAGCCCCCAGGCACCGAGGGTGGGCGATTCCCAATTATCTTCGACGAAGCGGATATCATGTTCGAGCGGGTCAAAACCCATCATCCGCAGCGAATCGAGATAGCGATCCTGAATGTCATCGGGACTCGGCTTGAGCAAAACCTGAAACTGGTAATAATGCTGCAGGCGATTGGGATTTTCACCATAGCGCCCGTCGGTCGGGCGGCGACTCGGCTGCACATAGGCGCTGCGCCACGGCTCTGGCCCGATCGAGCGCAGAAAAGTCGCCGGGTGAAAAGTACCAGCACCGACCTCCATATCCAGTGGCTGCATCACCACGCAACCCTGCTCGGACCAAAATGTTTGCAAGGCCTGAATCAGGCCCTGAAAAGTGCTAACATCCGCTTTTGCTATTTCACTCATAAAATTTTGACAGTGTGTGGAATTTCGGCGCCGAACCTGCCCGGCTGCCATGGCTCAAAACAGCTGGCTAGTATAGCCAAACCGGGAACACGACTCATCCGTTTTATTACATGACCGAAAAAGCCGACCCTACCCTGTTTTACGTTCACGACCCGATGTGCAGCTGGTGCTGGGGGTTTCGACCTGTCTGGCAAAAACTGCAACAGGCATTGCCGGACTCGGTGCAACTGATCAGCTACGTCGGCGGTCTTGCAGCGGACAGTGACGAACCAATGGCCGAAGCCTTGCAGCGCGATATTCAGGGCGCGTGGCGGCGCATCGAGCAAGTGATACCCGGCACCCGCTTCAATTTCGACTTCTGGGCGCAACAAACGCCACGCCGCTCAACCTACCCGGCTTGTCGTTCCGTTATCACGGCGCGCGAAATGGCCGATCGGGCCGATCAAATGACCCATGCCATCCAGCAAGCCTATTATTTGCAGGCCAAAAACCCTTCCGATCTCGATACCCTGGTTGAAGCGGCCGCATCGATCGGGCTCGACACGGATCACTTCCGCAGGCAAATCCAGTCGAGCGAAATCGAGCAGGCACTGCAAGCCGAACTGGCCACCGTGCGTGAGCTCGGGGTTTACAGTTTTCCCAGTCTGGTACTGCAAAGCGGCGAGGCGTTGCACAATATCCAGCTCGACTACAATCACGCCAACAGCATGCTGGCAGAGATCGAGCGACAGCTCGGTCGGCATTGAACAGGCGCATCCGATCATGCTAAAACCGCTTTCCCAGTGGCTCGCCAGCCTGCCTCGCCTGATCAAAATCAGCCTGCTGATGGAATCCCCGGCTGCGTTACCGGGCAGCCGCAACGCCTTGCTGTTGACGGTGCTGGCTTATTTTCTGGTCGGCTATGTCGCACTTGGCGACAAATACCCGGTGCCGGTCATTCTGGCGCAAGTTGGTCTCGAAATCGCGATTCTCGGCTCGATCAGTTTTCTGTTCCTGAAACTCAAGGGAAAACTGCAACGCCTGCTGCAAACCCTGTACGCACTGATCGGCGTCAATCTGGTGATCAGCGTGCTCAGTCTGACCGTGCTGACGCTGATTCAGCCAGATGGTGAATTACAGCCCGATTCCTGGCAATTGAAACTGCAACTGGCAATCCTGTTATGGAATCTGGCCGCTGTATCGCTGATTTTCCAGCGCGCATTTGAAATCCGCACCCTGCTGGCGGCCTTCACCGCTTTCAATTACCTGTTATTGTACGAATTTTTACTGATCAAGCTGTTTGGATGAAAATCTATATTCTCGGAATCTGCGGTACTTTCATGGCCGGTCTTGCCCAACTGGCGCGCGCCAAAGGCTATGACGTGCTGGGCTCGGATGCGCATGTTTATCCGCCGATGAGCAACCAGTTGGCCGATGCCGGCATCGAGGTACGCGAAGGCTACTACGCCGACAACCTCGATCGCAGCGCCGACCTGTTTGTCATCGGCAATGCCATGTCGCGCGGAAACGAGCAGGTGGAAGCGATTCTCAATGAAGGCTTGCCCTACACCTCCGGCCCGCAATGGCTGTTCGAGCATGTGTTGCTCGACCGCTGGGTACTGGCCATCGCCGGCACACACGGTAAAACCACTACCAGCGCCATGCTGGCGTGGATACTGCAACAGGCCGGGCTGGAACCGGGCTACCTGATCGGCGGTGCGACGCGAAACTTCCAGCAGTCGGCGAGGCTGGGCAAGGCTCCGTTTTTCGTCATCGAGGCGGATGAATACGACACCGCCTTTTTCGACAAGCGCAGCAAATTTGTGCATTACCATCCACGGACCCTGATTCTGAATAATCTCGAGTTCGATCATGCCGATATATTCGATGATCTGGCCGCGATCCAGCGTCAATTTCACCATTTGTTGCGTATCGTACCGGGTAATGGTCTGGTTATTCACAACACACAGGATCGCAATCTCGATGATGTCATCGAGATGGGCTGCTGGACTCCACTGAAAAGTTTCGGCTGCGCCAATGCCGATTTGACGCTCGACCCCGACCACGGCAGCGTAACCGAAGCAGCCAGCAACAAAAGCTGGCCGCTGAAACTGGCGCAAAGCGGCGTCTTCAATCAACTCAACGCCAGTGCGGCATTGCTGGCCGCGCAACATGCCGGAGTGCCGATCGAGGTTGGCGTGGAAGCCCTGCAATCATTTGCCGGCGTCAAACGGCGGCAGGAAATCATCGGCCAGATCAACGGCATCACTGTGTACGATGATTTCGCCCACCACCCCACCGCCATTCGCGCCACCTTGCAGGCCCTCAAACCCGTCGGCTCCGGCCGCTTGATCGCGGTTTTCGAACCGCGCTCCAATACCATGAAGATGGGCGTTCATGCGCAAACGCTGGCTGGCGCTTTCGAAGATGCCGACGAAGTGCTGTTTTTTGACAATGGCGAGCTGAAATGGGACACCGGGCAACTGGAGCGAGCGAACCTGCGTCTTTATTCATCCATCGACGTAATCATCGAAATCCTCGTCAACAGCGTCCAAACAGGCGACAATATCGTAATCATGAGCAATGGCGGATTTGCGGGAATTCACCAGCAGCTGTTACAGGCATTATCGAAAAACAACGCATGAGCAAGAAACGCAAACATCCGGACAAGATTGCCAAATACGAAATCAAGCAAGTGATCGGTAAAGGCTCGATGGGCGTGGTGTATGAAGCCTGGGATCCATTCGTGCAGCGCCCGGTGGCGATCAAGGTGGCTCACCCCTACGACAGTGATCCGGCCGCGGCTCAAAAGGCGCGCGAGGGATTTTTTTCCGAAGTCTACACCGCCGGGCGAATGCATCACCCGGCCATCGTGTCGGTTTACGATGCTGGCCAGATTGATGAACTGAATTATATCGTGATGGAGTTTGTCGATGGTGAAACCCTGCAGGAATACGTCACCGGCAAAAAAACTCTCAGCACCGACCAGGTGATTGATATCATTTATCAATGCGCCAAAGGGCTGGATTATGTGCACCGCCAGGGCATCATCCATCGCGATCTGAAACCCGGCAACATCATGCTCAGCCACGATGGCGAGGTCAAGATCATGGATTTCAGCATCGCCCATATCGATCAGGGCGAGCAAACCGAAGCCTCTGTGCTCGGCAGCCCGATGTATCTGCCACCTGAACAATTGACCGAAGAAAAACGGCTGGTCGAGCAATCCGATATTTATTCGCTCGGCGCAGTGATGTATGCCTTGCTCGCGCGTCGCCCGCTATACAAGGCCAGCAACCTGAAATCGCTGATTTACCAGATCACCGAGGTCGAACCGGACTCGCTGTCTTTCATCCGCCCCGACCTGCCGCAACAGGTTATCGACATTGTCGAGAAATGCCTGAACAAGATCATCTATCAGCGCTATGACAGCGCGCATCAGTTGGCGACCGAGCTGTCGCGCGCCTATGGCCGCCTGCGCGGGGTCGGCGAGCGCATCGACATGCAGGAAAAATGGACCACGCTACGCTACCTCAACTTCTTTCGCGATTTCAGCGACGAGCAGATCAGCGAAGTGGTGGATGCTAGCGAATGGGTGGATTTTGCAAAAAATGACACCATCATCAGTGAAGGCGAGATCGAAACCTCGTTTTACATCATCGCCAAGGGCGGTGTCGAGGTATGGCGCAACGATCAGCCGGTCGGACGCATGTATCAGGGCGACTGTTTTGGCGAAACTGCTTTCATCAAACGTGAGCAGCGTATCGCCACCATCACCGCACGCACCGATGTGACGTTGATGGTGGTCAGCCGCAGCGTACTCGACAAGGTTTCGGTCGATACCCAGTTACAATACTATCGGATTTTTCTGGAAACTCTGGTGACACGCCTGTCGAAAACCACTGACCAGCTCATCGAGCAGGATAAACCGCGATGAAAACCATTACTCTGGCCATGACCGGTGCCTCCGGCGCACCCTATACCCTGCGCCTGATCGAGCAATTGCTGCTGGCCGATGTACAGATACAGTTTCTTTGTTCGCAACCGGGACAAATCGTCATGGCGATGGAAACCGATCTGAAACTGCCATCCAGCCCGCAGCAAATGCAACAGGCATTGCAGGATTACTTCGGCTGCGAACGCGATCAACTGGTGGTCTACGGCAAGGATCAATGGACCGCGCCACCGGCCAGCGGATCGTCTGTGGCCGAAGCCATGATCGTCTGCCCCTGTACCACCGGCAGTCTGGCTGCAATTGCGCAGGGCATAGGCAATAACCTGATTCACCGCGCCGCTGATGTCATTTTGAAAGAACGCAAAAAGCTGATTCTGGTGCCGCGCGAAACGCCGTTTTCCAGTATTCATTTACAAAACATGCTGACCCTGTCCAACCTCGGCGCAATCATTCTGCCACCCAATCCGGCGTTTTATCAAGGTGTCGAATCGGTGCAGGATTTGATCGATTTCGTGGTCAGCCGGATCCTCGACCAGCTTGATATTACCAACAGTCTGTCGCCACGATGGGGCCAAAATGGGGCGTCTGACGCATGAGTGAACTGGCGCTGTTTCCGCTCAAGACCGTATTGCTACCAGGCAACCGGCTGCCACTGAAAATCTTCGAGCCGCGCTACAGCGATATGATCGCGCACTGTATGCGTGACGAGCATGACTTCGGCATCGTGCTGATCCACAAAGGCGAAGAAACCGATCCGGATGCCGAAATTTTCAGTTTCGGCTGCAGTGCCCGCGTGGTCGACTGGCAAAACCGTAATGATGGATTGCTCGGCATTACAGCACTGGGCATGCAGCGGTTTCAAATTATCTCGCTGCGCCACGCCGAGGATGGCTTGCTGATCGCCGATGTCGAGTTTCCGCCCGAAACCATCATCGAGCAGGTTCCGCAGCAGTATCAATACATGAGTGAATTACTGCAGCATATCCAGTCGAACAAGGCCGCTGCGCCCGATTCGCTGAGCTTTAGCGATACCGTTTACCAGTTACTGTTTCTGCTACCGCTGGAAAATGCCTTCAAACAGCAATTGCTGGAAGTACCCGACACCCACGACCGCGCCATCGCGCTGCATGCCGAATTGATTCGGCTGGGGGTCATTCAGTACGTCAAACCAGGGCTGTAGGCGATTCATCCGGCGAGCAGGTTATTCGTTACAGCACAAAAAGCTTCGGTTATAATTGCCCCGATGGAGCCGCCCATGACGCGTGGCACAGATGAAAACCCAACCGGAGCAGACACGTGGCCGTTATCGAAGCAACAAGAGAAAACATTGAAGAACTGGTCGAAAAAAACGATATGGTCATTTTCGACTTCTGGGCACCGTGGTGCGGACCCTGCAAACAATTCGGACCGATCTTTGAAACTGCTTCCGAAAAATATGAAGACGTGGTTTTCGCCAAGGTCAACACCGAAGAAGAAAAGGAAATCGCCGCACATTTCAGCATCCGCTCGATTCCGACCATCATGATGTTTCGTGAAGCGATGCTGGTTTTCGCTCAACCCGGCATGATTCCGGAAAACGCAATCGGCGAGCTGGTCGACAAAGTCAAAGCGCTGGACATGGATGAAATCCGCAAGACCAAAGGCAAAGAATAAAAGGGTCGGGGCGCCCCTCTGTTCCGGGGTACCGCCCCAAAAAAACGGTAGTAAAAAAACCAATAACAAGCTCGATAATCACCAGGAATTGCCATCATGAAAACCACCTTCACCGCTTTTTTTACCGCCCTGTTATTGCTGCTGTCCCTGCCGACTCAGGCTCGCGAACTGGCAGGCGTCACCGTACCAGACCAGATCACTGTCGGTGACAATTATTACCTCGACCTGAATGGCATGGGGCTGCGCGAGAAATTCTGGATCGATGTTTATGTCGGCTCGCTGTATCTCCCCAAGCCATCGAAAAATGTCGGCGAAATTCTGGTTCAACCCGGGCCGTTAAGAATCCAGCTCGATTTTATCTACAAGGAAGTCACCAGCGACAAACTGGTCAATGGCTGGAAGGAAGGCTTTGAAAACAATCAGGATGAATCCACCCTGAATAAACTGCAAAGCCGGATCGAAAAATTCTATGGTTTCTTCGCCGAAAGCGCCCACAAAGGCGACCGCTACACCATCGATTACATCCCCGGTCAGGGCACCAGCGTTAGCAAGAATGGCGTACTACTCGGCACCATCGAAGGTGAAGACTTCAAAACCGCGCTGCTCGAAATCTGGCTCGGCAACAAACCGGCCGACAAGAATTTGAAGAAGGGCATGCTGGGGCTTTAAAGCTCTTCGGATCTCTTGGAGGACACAGAGATAGCAGCGGTTTTTGTGGTGGCAGTATTTAGCTGATTCACATCTTAAACTTCATCAAACTGGAAATTTGAATGCTGAGTGAATTACAGGATGTTGTGAATGAAATCCGCCGCGAAAAATACCCACAGGCAAGTGCCCTATTTTTCGCCGGATCGCTCGTCCGCGGTGAAGGTACTTCTACGTCAGATCTTGATTTAGTCGTCTTGTTCGATCACATCCCTTGCGCTTACAGAGAATCCTTCAGCTACAAGCAGTGGCCTGTTGAAGCTTTTGTTCATGACCCATCCACACTGGAATATTTTTTCCGTGAAGTTGACCGTCCGACAGGTTACCCTTCGCTGCCTTCCATGGTTGCGGAAGGCATAGAAATCCCGCAGTCCTCTGAACTCTCCAAATCAATGAAGAACCTGGCCGCAGAAGTTCTCTCTGAAGGACCGCCAAAATGGAGCAAGCTTGAGCTTGATAACTCAAGATATGCCATTACCAATTTAATAGATGACCTGAAAGATCCGCGCTCAACGATAGAAATGCAAGCCACAGCATCGCAACTCTATGGCGTTTTGGGCAATCACTATCTGCGCAGCAGACAGTTATGGTCTGCAAAGGGCAAAACCCTGCCCAGACGATTAATTGCTATCAACCGGGAATTCGCACAGCGCTATTCCCGTAGCTTCGAGACTCTATTCTTAAAGAACCTGACCACAGAAGTTGTCGAGCTGGCGGCCGAAATCCTGAAACCAGATGGCGGATTTCTGTTCGAAGGCTACAAACTTGAAGCGCCAAAATCGTGGCGGATCAACCGGTCCCGAACTTGAAATCTCGCTGCTGGCCTTGCAGCGCAAATCTTTACAGCGTTTTAAACACGTCCTCAGCTGCATCGATGGTTTGCTGCAGATGCTCGGTCGTATGTGCGGAGCTGACAAAGCCCGCTTCATACGCCGAAGGTGCGAGGTTGATGCCCTTGTCGAGCATGGCGTGGAAGAACTTTTTGAAGCGTTCCAGATCACAACGGCCGACATCGGCGAAGGATTGCACCTTGTCCTGATCGGTGAAAAACAGCCCGAACATGGCGCCGACCTTATTCGCCG
>JANTFI010000009.1 GCA_024763505.1 Gammaproteobacteria bacterium | reverse complement strand
TTTGTGAGAAACTGATTTCAAACTCGGTAGCGATCAGCGCATGGTATTCGCGGCGCTGACTCTTGAGCAGGGATTCATAGGCGGCATCCTGAATCAGAGCGTGCTTGAACGTATAGGCCTGATTGCCATAGCTGCCATGTTCGTATACCAGGTTCGATGCGCAAAGCCGGGTTAATTGCTGGCGCAAGGTATCAGCACCCAGATTGGCCACTCGATACAATTGATTAAAGGTAAAGGTTCGCCCGATCGTGGCTGCCAATTGAGCCAGCGGCTTGACTTCGCCCAGATGGTCGAGTCTCGCGGTCAACGAATCCCGCAGCGACACAGGAATATCGAGATCTTGCGACAGTGTGAAATATTCGTGGCCCTGCTCGTCTTGCCCCTGCGACAGCACGACCCGGGTGATTTCTTCGATGAACAGCGGAATACCATCCCCGCGCTCGACAATTTTCTCAATCCATTGCGGTGAAAGCTGTCGTGGCCGGGCAATATTTTCCACCAACTGTCCGGCTTCCTCCGGATTCAAACGGGCCAGCGACAGGGTTTTAAAATTTTCGAACCCGGCCCAGGAATGATTGAACTCGGGTCGGCAGGTCAGCACCAGCAACATCTTTTCATCAACGCAGTCACGCAGCAGCTGGGTCAGTAACTCGAGTGTAGACGGATCTACCCAGTGCATATCTTCCAGAATCAGAAGCAACGGCATCTCGCCGGACATGAGCCGGATCAACCGGCTCAAGGAAGTCAGTGTCTTGTGCTTTTTTTCGTTGGCCGTCCAGATCACCGGCGGACTGGTTTGTTTAACCGGCACAGACAACAGGGAAGCCAGCATTAAAAAGGATTCATCGTCCACCAACCCCAACTGGCACAAAAAATGATGCAACTGGTCGCGACGGGTTTGTTCCGGGTCGCTGTCGTTTAGTTTCAATTGATGCGACAGCACATCGATCACCGGATAAAATGCCGAGCTACTATGAAATGGAGAACACTGGCATTCCAGCACACTGTGGAACTGATCGCGCAAGCGGTCTTTTAACACTTGCAACAAGTGCGATTTGCCAAAACCGGCCTCGGCTTTAACCAGCAACGCCGAACCCTGTCCAGCCTGCGCGACCTGCCAGGCTTGCATCAAGGCTTCGATTTCTGCATCGCGGCTGACCCGGTTGGACAATTCGCGGACATTGATCGCATCGTAGCGGTTATTCGCCTTTTTACTGCCGAGCACTTGCCAGGCTTCCACCGGCTCATCAAAGCCCTTCAGTGCAAACGTTCCCATGCTTTTCATTGCGAACCGTTCCTTGACCAGCTGGCGTGTCAAGCCGGCAATAAAAACACTGTTGGGGTTGGCAATCGTCTCGATACGCGACGCCAGATTCGGTGTCTTCCCGACCACCGCTCGTTCTTCTGCCGTGCCCGCACCGATCAAGTCTCCCACCACCACAGGACCGGTTGCAATACCGACCCGGACGGCCAGTTCGACACCAAACTGCCGGCCCAGTTTGGCATCGAGCTGGCGCATGCCCGAGACGATTTCCAGCCCGCTCAGCACGGCTCGTTCGGCATCGTTTTCATGCGCCTGCGGATAGCCGAAATAGCTGAAAACACCATCCCCCATGAAGCGTGACACCACACCGTCATAGCGAGCTACTGACGAGCTGGCCAGCGCCTGATAAGACTGGATAATGTCACGCAAATCCTCGACATCAAGCCGGGTAGAGATCGATGTCCAGCCAACCAGATCGCAAAACATCAGAGTCAATTGACGACGCTCCACCCGCGAAGCCGGGGCAGCCTGGGTGTTTTCGGGTTGTACGTCAGGAGAGGGCGCAGGTTGTGGGCGGGCCAGGCGGTTGACGGGCGTAACCGGCTTGAGAGTGACGCCACATCCGCTGCAAAACCGGGCTTCGGGACGGTTCAAAAACCGACAAGCGCCGCAAACGACTTGCAAAACGGTGCCACATTGAAAGCAAAACCGATGACTTTCATCATTTTCACTGCGGCACTGTGGGCACAACATCATTGCACCAATTTACCCAATAATAGCGCTGAAATCCATGAAGTTTGCAGGCCGGGTAATGAATCACCCGCAGAACATGGAATAGCACCCATTCGAAAGGTATAATTGCGCGTTTTGCAGCGCAGCCTTTGATGCCCGTCGTCACACTGAAAAACCTGTACCACAGCTTCGGCAGCCACCCGGTGCTCGACCATGTCAACCTGACTATTGAACCCGGCGAACGGGTTTGTCTGGTCGGGCGCAATGGAGAAGGCAAATCGACCCTGCTGAAACTGCTGGCAGGGCAAATCAAACCGGACGAGGGTGAAGTCATCGTCAGCCAGGGTATGCGCGTGGCGCAATTACGTCAGGACGTGCCGCCGACCCTTCCCGGCTCGGTGTACGATGTGGTCGCTGAAGGTGTCGGCGAACTCGGTCAGGTGATCCGCGACTGGCATCACGCGGCTTTGCAAGCGGGTACAGACCCGTCCGCGCTGACCCGCATGGAAACTCTGCAGCAGCAGATCGAGGCGCAAAACGGCTGGAATATCGAGCAACGCATCGGTGCCACCATTTCGCTGCTGCAACTGCCACCGGAAGAAGCCTTCGACGCGCTGTCGGGCGGGCTCAAGCGGCGCTGTCTGCTGGCCCAGGCACTGGTCACCGAGCCCGATCTGCTGCTACTCGACGAACCCACCAACCACCTCGATATCGATTCCATTCTATGGTTGGAAAACTTTCTGAAGTCGTTTCATGGCGCGATTCTGTTCATCACTCATGATCGCTCTTTTCTGCAAAATCTGGCTACCCGCATCATCGATCTCGATCGAGGTCAGCTCAGCAGTTGGCCCGGCAATTATGAACGGTATCTGCTCAACAAACAGCAGCAACTGGATGCCGAACAAACCGCCAATGCCCTGTTCGACAAGAAGCTGGCGCAGGAAGAAGCGTGGATACGCCAGGGCATCAAGGCACGCCGTACCCGCAACGAGGGTCGCGTGCGCGCACTGCAAAAACTGCGCGTCGAACGTGCCCAGCGGCGCGAGCAATCCGGCAAGGCTGCGCTCAATACCCAGAAAGCCGACCCGTCCGGCAAGATTGTGATCGAAGCCGATGCCATCGATTTCAACTGGCAACAGCAAGCCATTGTGCGTAATTTCAGCTGCAAGATTCTGCGCGGCGACAAGATCGGCATCATCGGACCGAATGGCTGCGGCAAGTCCACCTTGATCCAGCTCCTGCTCGGCAAGCTGCAGCCGGACAGTGGTCAGGTCAAGATTGGCAGCAAGCTCGAAATCGCCTACTTCGACCAGAATCGCAATGAACTCGATCTGGAAAAATCGGTGCGCGACAATATCGCCGATGGCTCGGACAACATCGAAATCAATGGCAGCAACAAGCATGTGATCGGATATCTGAAGGATTTCCTGTTTCGCCCCGATCAGGTCAACACGCCGGTCAAGGCACTGTCAGGCGGTGAGCGCAACCGGTTGATGCTGGCGCGACTTTTTACCCGCCCTTTCAATTTTCTGATCATGGATGAACCGACCAATGATCTCGATATCGACACGCTGGAATTGCTCGAAGAATTGCTGATGGATTTCGATGGCACCCTGTTGCTGGTCAGCCATGACCGCAGCTTCATCAATAACATTGTCGATTACTGTTTCGCCTTCGAGGGCAACGCCCGGGTCAACGAATATGTCGGCGGCTATGATGACTGGCTGCGCCAGCGCAAGCCAGTCGCCACGGTGGAAAAACCGGCCAAAAAACAAACCCCGACTCAGCCCAAAGCGAAACCCGCGCGTAAAAAACTCGGTTTCAACGAGCAAAAGGAATTGAAAGCGATCCCGCGCAAGATCGAAAAGCTCGAGCAACAGATCGAAGCCCTGCAACAGCAGATGGCCGAGCCGGATTTTTACAAACAACCAGCCGAGGAAATCAGCGAGGCGCAGCAGAATCTGGCCTCGCTGGAAAAGGAACTCGAGCAATTATTCGAACGCTGGGAAGCGCTGGAGTCCGTGTGAGCCTACCGCCCCGGTTGCCATCCCATCTCCACACAATCGGGACAACCACCGCAAAAGCCCCGATCCGAGCTAATTCGCTAAATAACCGGCCTCAATGCTTTTTTAATCGCGCCACAATGCTATGATTCGCGCAATTAAAAATCTGATTACATCCGTGACCAAAGGAAGTTCGCAAACCACAACTCTGACCAAAATCCCCCGCTCTGAACACCCGATATCGCGTCGCAATATTTCCGAGGCAGCGCTGAAGTCCCTGTATCGGTTGCACAAGGCGGGGTATCGCGCCTGTCTGGTCGGTGGTGGCGTGCGCGATGTGCTGCTTGGCAAACAGCCAAAGGATTTCGACATCGCTACCAGTGCGACCCCCGATGAAGTGCGCGCCCTGTTCAAAAACTGCCGTCTGATCGGTCGCCGTTTTCGGCTTGCCCATTTACGTTATGGCCGCGAAGTGATCGAATGCGCCACCTTCCGCAGTCATGCACCGGAATCCCCCAAAACCGAACTCAACGATGAAGGTCGTATTCTGCGCGACAATACCTTCGGCAGTATCGAGGAAGACGCCCTGCGCCGCGATTTCACCGTCAACGCACTGTATTACGACATCGCCGATTACTCGATTCTCGATTACACCTCGGGCATGGAAGATATCAAAAACAGGACGCTGCGGCTGATTGGCGACCCGACCACGCGTTATCAGGAAGACCCGGTCCGCATGCTGCGAGCGATCCGCTTCGCCTGCAAGCTGGGTTTCGAAATCGAGACGGAGGCGGCGCAAGCCATCCACGAGCAGGGTCATTTACTGCGCGATATTCCATCGGCGCGGCTGTATGACGAAGTTCTGAAAATCTTCCATTCCGGCTTTGCCCTGCCGGCCTATGAAATGCTGCGGGAATACGACCTGTTCCAGTATCTGTTTCCGGCACTGGATCGCTATCTCAATCAGGAACCGGCCGAAGCCATGCTCGATTTTATCGAGCAGGCGCTGGTCAACACAGACCAGCGCATCGCTGAAAACAAACCGGTATCGCCTGCGTTCATTTTCGCTGCCTTGTTATGGCCGCTGGTGCACCAGAAAGTCATTCAGTTGCAGGCGGAAAAGGTCGCTACGCTACCAGCCCTGCAAATCGCCGGCAGTGAAATCTTTTCTCAGCAAATCAAGACCATTGCGGTGCCGAAACGCTTCAGCCAGATATCGAAAAATATCTGGAATATGCAACCGCGCTTTAGCAATACCCGTGGCAAACAACCGCAACGGCTGGTCAACCACCCCAATTTTCGCGCCGCCTATGATTTCTTTTGCATACAATCAATGGTCGGCCTGACCACCCACCAATTATGCCAGTGGTGGACGCAGTACCAGATCGAGCATCCGCCACAAAAACCACAACGCAAACCGGGGCATCGACCCCGTCGCCATCGTGGCCCACGCAAGGGCACGACCGAACAATCGTAAATGAAAAAACCTGCATCGGTTTATATCGGTATCGGCAGCAATCTCGGCGAACCGGTACAGCAAGTCATCGACGTGCTGCCTCTGCTGAATGGCATCAGCAATACCCGCTTGTGTGCCCACTCGTCACTGTATCAAACCGCAGCGGTGAGTGACATCGAACAGCAAGACTACATCAACGCAGTGGCCTGTCTCGAAACCACGCTTTCACCCACCGGATTGTTGCTCGAACTGCAAGCCATCGAACAGGCGTTCTACCGCCAGCGCGACCCGGATATTCACTGGGGGCCGCGAACGATGGACCTGGACATATTACTGTTTGAACAACTGCAGATGAATGACTCGCACCTGACCCTGCCGCATCCGCAATTGCACAAACGCCGCTTCGTACTCGAACCGCTGCTGGAAATCCGCGATGATTTCTACCTGCCGGGGCTGGGCAGCCTGCGTTATCTGCTGCAACAGGCCGAACCCTTGCGAATGCGTAAACTGGACGTCTTCAGCGCCCGAAAATAGTTTGCAACCACCTGACGACAGTGAAATACTTGCGCCAAATTTACCCCTGACAATTGCATGTACACACCCAAACCACTGGAAAAAAAGATTACCCTGCCGACACTCAGCCAGCTCAAGCAACAGGGAGAGAAATTCGCCTGCCTGACCGCTTATGACTACAGTTTCGCCCGCCTGATGGAAAAAGCAGCGGTCGAGGTCGTGCTGGTCGGTGATTCGCTGGGCATGGTGATTCAGGGGCATGACACCACGCTGCCGGTGACGCTGCAGGAAATCGAATACCATGCTCGCGCAGTGGCACGGGGTCTGGATAAAACCCTGCTGATGGCGGATATGCCGTTTGGTTCGTTGAACTCGCCGCAACAGGCGCTCGACAATGCCAGCCAACTGATCAAGGGCAGTGGCGCACAGGTAGTCAAGCTGGAGGGCGGCATCAACCAGATTCGCACGGTCGAGACGCTGGCCAAATATAATATTCCGGTTTGCGCGCATCTCGGCCTGCAACCGCAGTCTGTCCATAAAATGGGCGGCTATAAGGTACAGGGACGCGAGCACGACCGCGCCATCGAAATGAAAGACACTGCGCAGCAGATCGAGCAGGCCGGCGCCGACCTGTTACTGCTCGAATGCGTGCCCGCATCGCTGGCAGCGGAAATCACCGAACTGCTGCAGATTCCGGTCATCGGCATCGGCGCAGGCGCAGCTTGCGACGGTCAGATTCTGGTGATGCAGGATATGCTCGGCATCACGCACGGCAGGTTGCCGAGTTTTTCCAGAAACTTCATGGAGCAGGCAGACAGCATCGAGTCGGCGATCAGCAGTTATGTCAGCGCTGTGAAAAACGGACACTTCCCGGACGCTTCCCACAGCTTTTCCTGAAACCGGTATTGGCAGTTTTATGTTACAGGTTCACAATCACAATGAATTGAGCGCGCAAGTCCATGAATGGAAGCGACAGGGTTTAACCATCGCCTTCGTGCCGACCATGGGCAACCTGCACGAAGGACATCTGTCGCTGCTGCGCCTCGGCCGAGAGCAGGCTGATAAACTGGTCAGCAGTATTTTCGTCAACCCGCTGCAATTCGCCCCGCATGAAGATCTGGACAATTATCCGCGCACGCTGGAGCAGGATTGCAAGGCGCTGATGGAACATGACTGCGATCTGGTGTACCTGCCGACCGACCGGGATTTATACCCGCAGGGCTTGCAACAGACCACGACCGTGCATGTACCCGACATCACCGAAGACTTTGAAGGCCGGTTTCGCCCCGGCCACCTCGATGGTGTCAGTACCATCGTACTGAAACTTTTCAATCTGGTGCAGCCAAATGTCGCCGTATTCGGCAAAAAGGATTACCAACAATGGCGCATGATCGAAAAAATGGTGCAAGACCTGAACCTGCCAATAGATGTCATTGCCGGCGAAACGGTACGCGATCCAGATGGGCTGGCGATGAGTTCGCGCAATCAATTTCTATCCGTTACAGAACGCAAGACTGCCAACCAGTTGCAAAGTCTGCTGGTGCAGGCGCGAGAAAAGATACGCAACGGCGAAGTCAGTGCGGAATCAATTTGCCAGCAAGCTGCACAGCAGTTACAACGCCGAGGATTTGAGGTGGATTACTTCGATTTCTGCAACCGAGACACACTGGCCCCTTTACAAGGAAAATCACCGGCGGTCCTGCTCGCCGCCGCACGACTCGGCAATACCCGGCTGATCGATAACATTGAGGTCGACTGAATTCAGCCGCCGTCGGAAGCGCGATCCAGTCTGGCGGTAATCTGGTGATCGTCACCCAGTTTCAGAACGACATCGGCTTGCTGTGGCAACACCTTCAGGCATGAGCGGGTAATACGTTCATAGTGTTCTATAAAGCGCCGCAGTTGCTGATCACTCATGACTTGACCGGTATGACCGGACTGGCGCCTTAATTTCTGTTCCTGCAATCCGCGCCACTCATACACCTTTTCAAAAGACGGGACTTGCAAAAACACCAGCGACTCGGCCAGACAGAAAAGCTTCTGGTGATATACCTTTAATTGCTCATTGGCATAGCGACGCCAGACTCCCTGCCCGTCTTCCTCCCGCTCCAGTTGATTAACGGGCCCAATCAACTCGGCTTCGCTTTGTACCGGTGCGTGATTGCACCAGCCTTCAAACAGAATCAGATCTGCAGACTGTGTCTGTCGTCGCCACGCTGACCGGTCGGCTCGATCATCGACCGCCTTGTTAAAACCGGGAATCAGACAGGGATGATCGGCCGAACAGTTTTGCAGGTCGCGGATGGTGTTCACCGCTAGTTCCACATCGTGGGTACCCGGTACGCCGCGCGTTATGAGCAGTGGATGAACCTCGCTGGCGAGTTGCTTGCGCTGGCGGCGAGTCAGATAAAAATCATCGATCGAGATTTCGACCGTGTTCATACCAAAATGATGAATCAAGATTAACCGTAAAAAAGCGGTGAGAGTCGACTTTCCGGATCCCTGAGATCCATTAAAACTGACCACCAGGCTCCCTGTCCCCTTTTTTTCGACAAGCGATTGTGCCAGAGGAAAATACCATTGTTCAACGGTCTGGATAAACTCGTCGGGCAAATCCCGTTGTTTGATTTCCTGCTGCAGAAAGGCCCGGGTTGACGCGGACAGCTTCATACCGGATTCACCAGTGAAGACTCGACAAAAACGATGGCCTGCTCTACATTGGAGACTTGGGCGATGGGCAAATCTTCACCCTGCTGCCAACGTCGGACGGCTTCCCGCTTCGATTCTCCGCTGACCAGAACCAGCATCTGGCGGCAATTTTGCAGCGCCGACAGCGACAGACTGATACGATCCGGTGGCGGTTTTGGAGCTTGGTGAACCGGGATTACAGATGGTTCAGTCGATGTTTGCATCCAGTCCTGACCGGGAAACAGGCTGGCGGTATGCCCGTCTTCACCCATGCCCAGCAGGACGGTATCGAAGGGCATTTGCGAGTCGATGATAGATGCATATTGCTGTGCCCCCTTTTCCGCACCCAGCTCGGCCGGAATCGGAAAGTGCTGACCGACCCGTTGAGGCAACCCGGTGCTGGCAACGATATTGGCGTTGCGTTGCGCATCCTGCTGAGGCAGACAACGTTCATCGCCATAGAATAGCTTCCAGCGATTCCATTCCAGCTCGCGTTGTGCCAGCTTGCGATAGCAGGAGATCGGCGAAGTGCCACCCGCCAGCACAAGACGAAATTCAGCGCGCTGTTGAATCGAAAAACGAGCATGCTCCATAATCGAATCCGCTGCCGCCAATGCGACATCGTCGGCCGTTTCAAATTCAACCCATTGCGTCATAGGTTGCCACATTCATTATGTTCATCCGGATCCAGCTTGCAACGCCAGCGATGCTCCGGCTTGTCGAATATCCGCATGACTTCTCGCGGCTCCCACTCACCGGCCGGATAGGTTTCTATATAATCTCTTTCGGTTGACCAGTTACGCAATACTGGATCGACAATGCGCCACGCCCACTCGACTTCGTCAAAACGCAGAAACAGAGAGCGGTCGCCTTCAATGACATCCAGAATCAATCCTTCGTAGGCATCTGCATCAACGTGATGTTCACAACGAAAGGGCGCATCCAGACTGATCTGGCGGGTCTGCATTTCCAGTCCCGGCTGCTTGACCGTGATTTCCAGCCGCATCGATTCTTCCGGTGACATGCTCATGATCAACCAGTTAGGTGGAATTTTTTCGATGTGGGCGCTACGAAAGAATTGTTTCGGCGGTTGCTTGAAACAAATCGCCAGCATCGTCTGTGCCTCGGCCATTCGTTTGCCGGTGCGAAGGTAAAACGGTACGCCACGCCAGCGCCAGTTGTCGACATACAACTTCAGCGCGGCATAGGTTTCGGTAACACTGTCCGGTTCGACATTGGGCTCTTGCAGATAACCCGGTACACGTTCGCCATTGATAACGCCTTCGGCATACTGTGCGCGAAAGGCCTGGGCATTGATTGAGGTCGGGTGAATCGGCCGGATCGATTTCAGTACCTTGACCTTTTCGTCACGCAAGTCATTGGCATCCATCGATACCGGTGGTTCCATCGCAACCAACGACATCAATTGCATCAAATGGCTTTGCAACATATCGCGCAATGCACCGGTTTTTTCATAAAAGGCCGAGCGGGTGCCGACACCGAGTTGCTCGGTACGGGTAATTTGCACATGGTCGATATAATTACGGTTCCACAGTGGCTCGAGCATCAGATTGGCAAAACGGGACACCAGTACATTCTGCACCATTGCCTTGCCCATATAGTGATCGATACGAAACGTCTGGTGCTCTTTCAAATGTTTCCACAACATTTTCTGCAAGCTCTTGGCACTTTCCAGATCATGCCCGAAAGGTTTTTCGATCACCACTCTGCGCCAGTGACCGTTTTCTTCCAGCATTTCCAGTTTGCCCAGCGACTGCACGATTTTCACATAACTCGACGGCGGCACGGAAAGATAAAAGATATGGTTGGGCGGGTAACCCTGAGCGAGGGTTTGCTGTAGATTCGAAAAGGTTTCGATGTTGCTGTATTCGCCGGAAAAATATTCAATACGGGCAGAAAATCGATTAAAAACATCCTGATTCCATTGGTCACGCGAATAGGATCTTACTGTTTCCTCTATGTATTCAACCCATTGTGGATGATCGATTTCGCGTCGGCCGCTGCAAATGATTTTCAAATCATCGTCGAGCAACCCGGCTGCATCAAGGTGATACAGCGAGGGGATCAGCTTGACCTTGGCGAGATTTCCGGTCGCGCCGAGTATCACCAGAGTGACCGAATGTGTCATGACACAATCTCCTCCTTGCCGGATCCGGTCCAGTCGGTATGAAAGCTGACATTTTCAGGCTGATCGATTCGTTTATAAGTGTGCGCGCCAAAGTAATCCCGCTGTGCCTGAAGCAGATTGGCCGATAAGGTAGCAGAGCGATAGCCATCGTAAAAAATCAGCGCCGCATTCATCGCCGGCATCGGCACCGCGGACTGTATCCCCAGCATACAGCTGCTGCGCCAGGCCGCTTCTGCCTGTTGCAGTGCCTGTGCGAAAAAATTATCCAGCATCAGACTGTCAAGATCCGGATCTTGATCGAAGGCTTTTTTGATGTCCGTCAAAAACAGGCTGCGGATGATGCAACCGGCACGCCAAAGCAAAGCGATATTGCCGTATTGCAGATTCCAGCCATATTCCTTTGCCGCTAACCGCATTTGCATAAAGCCCTGGGTGTAGGAAATGATTTTCGAGGCATACAACGCTTGCTCACAATTGTTTACAAAAACAGAGGTATCCACTTCCGGCGATTGGCCGGACAGCGATATCTTTTCGGATGCAGCCACTCGCTGTGCCTTGAACGCAGACAGAATTCTGGCATAGACCGCTTCGCTGATCAGCGTCAGCGGCGCACCGAGTTCGAGGGAGTCGATTACAGTCCAGCGACCAGTACCTTTCTGCCCGGCGCTATCGAGTATGCGCTGTACCCGTAATTCGCCATCGTCATCGCGTACACGCAGGATATCGGCCGTAATTTCGATCAGGTAGGATTGCAGCACGCCATCGTTCCATTGATAGAAGGTGTCAGCGATTTCCTGCTCCGACAGTCTGGCTGCCTGCATCAGCGCCCAGCTTTCGGCGATCAGTTGCATGTCGCCATATTCGATACCATTGTGAATCATCTTGACATAATGGCCGGCGCCGCCTTCGCCGACCCACTGGCAACAGACTTCGCCATCATCGGTTCTGGCTGCAATCGATTGCAACAGGGGTTGCACCAACGGCCAGCCGGCCGGATCACCACCGGGCATGATCGACGGTCCGTGCCGCGCACCTTCTTCTCCACCGGAAATTCCGGCACCGATAAACAGATAGCCCTGTTGTTTCAACGCTTGCCAGCGCCGCTGGGTATCATGAAAATTGGAATTACCGCCGTCGATAATGACATCACCCGGCTCGAGTATGCCGGTCAATTGTTCGATGACGGCATCCACTGCTGCGCCCGCCGTCAGCATCAGCAGTACCTTGCGTGGAGCCGACAGGCAATCTTTCAATTGTGCCAGATCATGCAATGCCTCGACCTGTTGGGGTGATGAGACTTGACCCATCATGATTTCAGTTTTACCTGGACTGCGGTTATAAACCGCTACCGCATGTCCGCGATCGGCAAGATTGAGCGCGATGTTTCGTCCCATCACACCCAGTCCAATGACTGCAATATCATTCATCACGATTTCCTCAGATAGGTGTGGCTAGTTGATCCTGGCCACTATGACAATGTTTATTTAACTCTTATAATCCCGTTAAATCCAGATTTAGGACGATTTATGACTTTACTTACCGATCTGAGTGCCTGGCAACAGTTAGATGCACACTTTGAGGGCATCAAGAATGTGCATATGCGCGATTTGTTCGATCAAAACCCGCAACGCTTCGAGCAATTCTCGCTGTCGCTGAATGACATTCTGTTTGATTTCTCCAAAAACCGGATTACCGATGAAACTCTCGGGTTGTTGCTGAAACTGGCTGAGCAAGCCGATGTCACAGGCTGGCGCGATAAAATGTTCGCCGGGGAATTGATCAATCATACCGAGCAGCGCGCAGTTCAGCATGTGGCGTTACGCAACCGCCGCAACGAACCCCTGTATGCCGGTGACGAGCGCATTGATCAGGAAATCAAGAGCGAGCTGGCGCGGGTCAAGGCGCTGGCCGAAAGTATCCGCACCCGGCACTGGCGCGGCCATAGTGACCAACCGATAACCGACGTGGTCAATATCGGCATTGGTGGCTCGCACCTCGGCCCGCTCATGGTGACCGAAGCGCTGAGGCCCTATTCCATTCACGATCTGAAAATCCATTTTGTTTCCAATATTGATGAAAACCATATCAATAATACGCTGGAAACACTCAACGCCGACACCACGTTGTTTATCATCGCATCGAAGAGTTTCCGTACCCAGGACACCCTGTTCAATGCCCAGACCGCAAAAAAATGGCTGATGGAAAAACTCGACAGCGAGCAGTTGTTGCACCGTCATCTGGTCGCGGTTACCTCGAACGTCGAAGCGGCGGTCGAATTCGGCGTCGCCCATGAAAATATCTTCAAGATGTGGGACTGGGTCGGCGGCCGCTACTCGCTGTGGTCTGCCATTGGTTTGCCGATCGTGATCGCCATCGGCAGTGAAAATTTTGACATGTTGCTGGAAGGTGCTTATGAAGCCGATGAACATTTCAAGTCGGCGCCGCTGGAGCAGAATATTCCGGTGATCATGGCTTTGCTCGGTGTCTGGTATAACAATTTTTTCGGTGCCGAGTCGATCGCCGTATTGCCCTATGACCAGAACATGCACCGCTTTCCGGCTTATCTGCAGCAGGCCGATATGGAAAGCAATGGTAAGGGCGTGGATCGCGAGGGTAAGCCGGTCGACTATCAAACCGGGCCGGTATTGTTTGGCGAAATCGGCATTGCCAGTCAGCATGCCTTCTACCAGTTACTGCATCAGGGCACCAAGCTGGTACCGGCCGATATGCTGGCCCCCATTTCCAATTATCATTGCATCGCCAACCATCACCGGGCCTTGATGTCGAATATTTTTGCCCAGGCCGAAGCTCTGATGAAAGGCAAGAATGAAGCCGAGGTACGCGCCGAGTTGGAACAACAGGGCATGGACGAGCAAAGCATTGCAAGGCTGTTGCCGTATAAGGTTTTCCCCGGTAACCGACCCACCAACACCTTTTTGTTTTACACCCTCGATCCGAAGACTCTCGGCTCACTGATTGCACTATATGAGCACAAAATCTTTGTGCAGGGCGTGATCTGGAATCTGAATTCTTTTGACCAGTGGGGCGTGGAACTCGGCAAGGTGCTGGCCTCGCATATACTGGAAGAAATCAATCAGGGCAATCCGGTATCGGAACATGACAGCTCGACCAATGGCTTGATCAATTATTATCTGGAGCGCAAACCGAAAAAACTGGGCTGAATTCAATACCCGGCGGATTGGGAAAGCAGTTGCAGATAATCATGCATCTGGAAGTAACCGATCATCGCTTCGAACATCATGCGCCAGCCCAGTTGCAGGCATAAAAACATCAACAATATTGCGAGGATCAGTTTAATCTGGTCCGATCGTGACAATTGCCGGAACATCTGACCCTGTTGTTCATTCAACCAGCCCATCAGTGCGAAACGCTGGATCAGGTATCGCCTCGACCACCATAGAAGCAGTGGCATCACTACTGCGCCGAAATAGTAAAAGACGATCAGTACCTGGCTGGAAATAAAGTCGTCGAAAAGGAGAAAATCAGCCATTACGCGTACCCTTTATCGTAACCGGAACAAGCCGTTCCACCAGCGTTTGCGGTTATTCGGTGTCGGTGCGTCATCGATGATTTCTGTCGGTTTTTGCTGGCTGATAATCCAGCGAGGAGGCAATCGGACGCCACTGCTGCCACAGGAAGAGCCGAGATTATTCGGGTCATACACCTTGACCAGCGTCGGTGCCTGAGCATGGTCGACATAAACGATGCCGCAATAATCGTAATCATGTTCCTGATGCAGCAGTGCATCCAGTTCCTGCAGTGACGATGCCAATTCATCTTTGGAAAGCGCCTGCGTTGGCATCGGCGAGCCGACTTGATAAAAATACCAGCCTGCCCTCGATTGCTTGAGTGTTTGCCACAATTCATCGAGTTGCGGCCAGCGCATAATGCCTTCAAATCGGCCATCCAGCCGCAGCTGGAAAGAGACTTCCTCAGTCATGATTAATCATTCCTGGAAATTTATAGAGGTTACCGCAGTGATGCGAGGTAAATCAAACCATGCGTGGATTTAGCTGACAACAGCATCAAATTCGGAGAATTTGCTTCGATATAACCAGAGCCTGCTTACATTGAAAGCATAACAGCCTGGCTTATTTCAGTCGTCAATCAAAGCCCGCTATGCCAGCAACTTTTCAAAAGCCCCCAATACGCGGTCGACCGTTACTTTTCTTTGCCAGTTCTTTCGTATCAGCGTTCGCGGGTAAATCACTTGTGTTGGCGCCCAACCGGGTCGCCAGGGAGGATATTTTCTCCACCGATTAAAGATAACCAGCGTCGGTAGTCCGAGGCAAGATGCCAGATGTGCATTTCCAGAATCGTTACCGATAAAAAACACTGCGCCCTGATAAAACTCGGCTAACTGTCTGATCGTCAAGAATTCAGGCACAATAAATCGACCAGATACCAGTTGCAGCCAATCTTTCCGTTCAGATGGAGCTACAGTGAATACCGGCTCCCAGCCATTGTTCTTTAGCCGGTTTGCCAGCTCAATAAACTGTTGCGGAGACCAGTTCTTTTTGACACTGGAACTGGTCGGATGAATGACTACACGTTTTTCATGAAGCGGTATTTTTGCGCCTCTTAAACTCAGCCCATTATCTATAGTCGGGTTCTTCAGTCCCAGACTTAACGAGAGTGTTTCTAACAGTTGATGAACGATGGGTGGACGCTCCCACTTGAATCTTTGACCGCGAAATGAGCGATTGAGTAAGATAAAACGTTCAGCCAAATGACTGGCTGTTTCCGGTAAGCGACGCTTCAATTGTTCGACAGTGATCTCCTGATGAAGAGGTTGTGCCTTTGCATTGGAATATGCAATGCCGTTGCAAGAAAACCAGTGATCCAACTCTTTTGGAAGTTGCCTTACGAAATTGGAAAATGAATCGTACAGAATGAGTTGAACCTGATCGAGATCGGCTTGCACCTGTTCATAGTCTGGAAAAGGAAGAACTTGAATGCCTTCAATGTAATCGTCCAGTTGACTGACGAAATCGCTATAGTAAGTTACTTCATAGCCATTCCGAAACAGGTTATTCGCCAACACGAGCTGTATTAAGCCGTCACCCAATCCATGTGAAGAAAAGATTGCTACGCGTATCTTCATGTGTCCTGCTGAAGTATGTTAGACACAGAACTGCTACAGTGAAGTGCGGCCATTTGTTCTAGTCCGACCAGGGCATCATGTCGCGCATCCCTTTCATGGTGGGTGAAACCTGCCGGGTCATGATACCGAGGTTGTAATTCATACTGGTCAGGTTATTGTTCAGGCGATCCATATCGCGGCTCATCGAAGCGGTATTCGTGGACATTTCCCCCATCAGCCCGGTCATATCGGCGACGCTTTGTTTCAGGCTGCCGGTATCGCTGGCCATACCATCCATTTTGCTCGACATATTTCCGACCGACAGATTCATCTGGTTCATGTCACCCGACATGCTGGTCATGGCCTTTTCCATCACCTTGACCACCTGAAACATGTAGATAATGGCAATGATCGCCAGCACCATGCCGGGCAAGGCCAGCCAGCGGCTGCGCCGCGCCCGTTTTTCTTCGATACGGGTCAAGTCTTCGATTTTGCGGTCCTGTAGTTCGCTTTGTTCCTGCATTTCTTTCAGCGTTAATTCGTGATCGCGCATCAGCGAATCGCTTAACGATTTCAGTATCATCAAGCTGCGTTCTTCACTCGCCTTGTTGCTATCCTCGGCATTGCTAAAGGCATGCTGCAATGAGTCATACAGCCTTTGTCTTTCCTGATCCTGCGCATCTTTTTGAGCACCACTGCGCGAAGATACCTCCGAAAAGCCCTGGCGAACTTCACTGACCAGTTGCGCCATGTGCTTGTCGCGACTATGGTTTTCCTGTTTCAGTGTTTCCACCAGATCCCGCACCAGCGTCAGCGTCCGTTCAGTGTCTTGTGCTGCACGAATGGCGGAAGCCGCCGCACTGCTCGAAGCCGGAGCTGCGGTTTTTGCCGCTGCTGAAGATTTTTTCGCACTTGCCTTTTTGGTCGCCGATTTCTGAACAGCAGCTTTGCGAATGACCGATTTTTTAGCCGCCGTTTTTCGGCTGGACGCCTTCTTACGGACGGCTTTCCTGCTAACGGCTTTCTTGCTCTCGGCGTTCTGGCTTTTGGAATTCTCAGTCTCGGAATTGCTGGTTTCAGCTGATTTCTGGTCTTCGCTCATGATCCTTTCCCGGCTGGTTTTAAATAATGATCAGCGTAAAGCTCTGGCAGATCGTGGTTTTCCCGGCCTATTCTAACGCGAGAGAAATGACAGTGGTATGCGCAATGGTTTACCTATTCAATCAAGTTGTCGAATACGGCTTGTAGAGAACCTTTTCAACTTACACAATCACCAGTTCGATGCCCGCTGCCGACAGCAATTCATCCAGCGTAGCAGAATCCATCGCCGCGCCCTTGCCGTCCAGCACCACGCGGTTGACTTGCTGCTGAATCAGCCAGGCTGCAAGCTTCATACTTTTCCCGTGTGCTGTACGCTCAAACGGGTTTTCCAGCCAGCTCTGATGATCCGGTGCTGCATCCCGGTCCGCCGAATCTTTATCCGGATAGGTTTGCATCAGAATGCATGCTGTCTGACCAAAAAGTGTAGCCAGCGTTTTGCGGTCGGCTTGATACAACCGGGCGACACGAAAGTAAGCCTTTTTGACCGGTTCATAGTGGACGGTGACTCGCTCCAGTTGCGGTAGCCGTGCCTTCAATTGCTGCTCGATTTCATCCACCCACTGGTGTGCCTGCTCCAGCCCATGGGTATTGACTTGCAGCGTCGCCTTGAGAAAGAACACACTGCCAGCCTTGCGGATCATCACTTCGCTGACCCGTTCGACATAAGGCAAAGACTCGAGAAACCGGCGCGCTGCATTCTCTTCGTCTTGCGCTACCGAGGCATCGAGCAACGACAGCAAGCCGTCGCGCAACACTTCGTAGGCACTGTGGAAAATCAGCAGCGCGATGACCAGCACCGCAATCTCTTGCACATAGGGAATTTCCAGCGCATGCCCAGCTACACCGACAATAACCACCAGGCCCGCGCCGATATCGCCCATCCAGTTCGCTACATCACTGCTGACACCGGGCGACTGCAGAATGCGCGCGGCACGCTTCTCATAAAAATAAAAGGCAAACTGAATCAGGATAATGACCGCCATAAACGCCAGCGTTTGCACCGGCACGCTGGATGCCGATACCCCCTCGCCGACAAACACCGAGCGCAATATTTCATAACCGGCAAACACGACACCGATACCGGCAATGACGGCAGCCATATCTTCCAGCTTGTACAGCCCCAGCGGAAACCGGCGTGACTGATGCGGTGCCAGACGCACCGCCGCGTACACCAGCAATGCACCGACCACATCCGACAGACTGTGGATGGCATCGGCCAGCACTACCGTACTGCCGGAGAAGATTCCCCAGCCCAGTTTGGCCCCGGCGAGCAAGGCATTGAGCACGGTAGAAGCCAGCATCCAGTGCCACTTGGCGACTTCGTTCGGCCGTACCGTATCCGCCGTGTTCGCTTCTGATGCGGTGGCGCTATCGCTCAACGCAAGCAGTCTCTAATCGTGAATCACGATGCGCCGAGAAAGCGTATCAATATCCACAACCTGGCCGGCTTCCTGAGCGACTTGTGCCAGCTCGGAAAACTCCGGCTGATCATTCTTTTGTCCCAGTTGCTGCAACAGTGAGAGCGCCTGGCAATCGATGTGATGTTCCGCCTGTTTACCGGGCTGGCAGCCACAGGTATCGACATCTATACCCAGATTGAAATCCTCAGGTAACTGGATAATCACCGGCTCGGCATGATGTACCTGCGCCATTGCCTTGCGTGTGGAAACCGCATCTTGCCATTGCAGTACGGGCATATTGTCATAATCTCTCATCGTTCCTGTCCTCGATTGTTGGAGTTAAGACGGTAACAGAAAATTGGCTGGAAAGCCGTCACAAGATTCAATCTGCCTGTTGCAATTCTTCATGCAAAATACCATCGCGCAAACGATACAAACGCTTGAACAACGGGATGATATTTTCATCATGGGTCACCACGATAATCGCAGCGGATGATTTTTGCGCCATTTCGTGCAACAGCTTCATCACCGTCAACGCGCGCTGGCTATCCAGCGGAGCGGTCGGTTCATCGGCCAGAATAACCGGCGGGTTATTCGCCAACGCCCGCGCGATGGCGACGCGCTGTTGCTCGCCGCCCGACAATTGTTCGATGTGTGCATCGGCACGATGTGCGACATCGAGTAATTCCAGCAAATCATGCGCGCGCTGATATGCCTGTTTGTTACTTTTGCCCTGCAACATCGGCAGAAACGCCACGTTCTCGGTCGCATCCATGAATGGAATCAGGTACGGACGCTGGAAGATAAAGCCGATGTGATCGCGTCGCAGCGCACGCCGGTCCTGCTGTTTCCAGCCATCATTAAACAGGGTTTCACCACCGAAGGTGATGCGTCCGACATCGGGGTCGATGACTGCGCCCAGACATTGCAGCAGCGTGGTTTTTCCCGAGCCGCTCGGCCCCAGCAAGCCGACCACTTCGCCACCAGCAACCTGCATATTGATATCCTTCAGCACAGTTACGGCCGACTCCCCCTTGCCAAAGGTTTTGCTCAGGTTCTCGACCTGAATGGCGGGCATGGTGGCAGATTGTTGTTCAACGTTCATGCGCGCTTACCCCCCGATGGCCGAAGATGGCGGCACCTTGAGCGCACTGCGAATGCCAGCGATGCTGGCCAGCACGCAGATGATCAGCGTCAGCACCAGTGCGCGCAGCGTGTCATCCATCAGCAATACGACATGCTTGGGGAATAGCGGCGCCCAGTACGTCACCGCCAGCTTGCCACTGAGAAAACCGATCAGGCCGAGCCCCAGCGCTTCCAGCAGAATCATCCGCGAAATCAGAAAATTGGATGTGCCAATCAATTTCAGCACCGCGATTTCCTTGAGCTTGGTTTGCGTCATCGAATACACCGTCAGTGCAATGATGGCAGCTGTGACGATGGTCAGAATGGCCAGAAACATGCCGATCTGTCTGGAACCTGTGGCAATCAGATTACCGATCAGAATTTGCTCCATTTGCGTTTTGGTGTAGGCCGTCACGCGCAGCCATTTTTCGATATCTGCCGCAATTTGATCGGGATCAAAACCGGCCCGGGTAGTGAGCAAAATTGCATTCACCCGATGATTGGAAAACAGTGATTGTTCCACCGCATCGATCAGTTGTGGATTATTCGGCGGATTGAGCTGCGGGTTATCGCGTAATTTTTTTCGATCGCGGTACAGCGCATCATTGTCTTTCAGGAACTGGATTTCCTGCGCATCTTTCAACGGCAGGAAAACCATCGGGTCTCCGGAAGGTGAACGCACGCCTTCGGTGATGCCGACCACGCGATACTCATGACGGTGGATTTTAATGGTGTCGCCGATTTGAAAACCGCTGCGCTGATCGACCACCAGTTCGTAATGCGAACGCGACAGAGGACGACCTGCAATAATGTTGGACAAAAAGGTGTCAGGGTCGATGCCTTGCAGCATGACTCGTACACGCTGGGTGTCACTGCCGATTTCCAGTGTTAGATAGGCCACATTGCGAGCGCGGTCGACGCCGGGCAGCGCCAGCAGTCCACGGTAAAAATCATCCGGCAACGAGGACGGTTCGGCGAATGGTCCGAGTGTATTTTGCTGCACCACCCAGATATCCGCATCGGCCACCTTGAGCAGCGCGCGGCCATCTTCAACCATGCCGCGAAACACACCGGCTATGGTCAGCGTCACGCCGATCAGCAAGCCGATGCCAATGCCGGTGAACAGGTAGCGGCCGAAGCTGTTGCCGATGTCCCGATAGGCGAGACTAATCATGATGGATGGCTTTGGCTTGCGGTTTGACCTTGCTGCCCGGCTGCAGCGGCCTGGCGGCATAGGTGATGACTTCGTCCTGGTCCGAAATTCCGCTTAAAACCTGCACCTTGCCATCGAGTGTTTTGGTGCCGGTTTCAACGGCTGCGAAGACCGCCTTGCCCTGCTCGATAAGCCACACCCCTGCCTGCCCTTTTTGATAGACAATAGCCGCCGCCGGCAACCACTCGGCTCGTTCGACAGCGGGCAGGAAAATCGTCGCATTGGCCAGCATGCCAATGGAAATATTCTTCGGGATTTCATCGAAGGCGATATCCACCAGCCGCTCTTCGGTCAGACTGTCGGCCAGCATTTCCAGTCGAATGACGTTTGCGCCCAATAACTGACCCGCCTGATGGCGCAATTCGATTTTCGCCGGCTGGCCGGGTTCAATCGCGCCGCTGGCGGCCTGATCGATTCTGACCTGCACCCATAATGACTGTGGCTCGATTAAATTCAGCACCGCAATGCCGGCGCCGACGACCGAACCCGGTTCGAGGTTTCGCGCACTGATGATGCCGCTGGCCGGGCTGCGCAAAGTCAGCTCGGACAATTGCACATCGAGCGCCTTGATATCTTCCTGCATGCGCTGGTAATCATGCCTGACTGCATCGAGACCGGCTTGCGCTTCGCTGACCTTGTCCTTTGCGGCTCGTGCATCGCTGGTACGGGTATCGGCGAGTTCCTGACTGACCTGATTTTGCGCGGCCAGTTTTTGATAACGGACCATTTCCAGTTGCGCTTGCTCTGCGCGTTCCTCCGCTTCGCGTAATGCGGCTTCGGACGCCAGCACCAGATGCTCGGTTTTTTGCAGTAGTAAATCTGCACTACGGATACGCTGCGGCAGATCGATCGGATCCATCTTTCCGAGTATCTGACCGCGCTCGACAGGATCACCCTGATCGACTTCAAGTGACTGCAAACGCCCGGCACGGGTAAAACCGATGTTGTAACTGCGACGCGCCGCACCGTGCCCACGCCGAAAACCGCGGGCTGCAAATCGCCGCTTTGCAACCGCGTCGTGTTCACCGCCACCGGAGCCAGCGGCCCCTTGATGAGTATGAGTGCGATAATGCCGATACTGGCTGCGAGTAACAGCAGTGAATAGAAACGCGTGGTTTCAATAATTTCAAGTCAAACCTGTAAAGAATAGATCGCTTTTGTCAGTCAGCGGAGGCACTGGCATCGGGAAAACCAGCTGCCAAAATCAAGACGCCACCTCGCTAGATATTAATATCTTTAGCGCGGCCACCTTATAATCGATCGACCAGACCGAGCAAGCCACCCTGAAGATATTTCGCATCAAAGCCCTTGTTGATGAGGTAACTATACGCCATGTTGGAGCGGATATCGCGCTTCTGAGCCTTGGTCTTGCTGATACAGTTCGAGCAATTCGGGCAGTTGATTTTTCATTGCCTTGCGTTCGTTGTAATCGAAGTCGCGCAGGTATTGGTTAAAATCTATTGTTTTCATAAATCACCCTTAAGAGTTATAAATTTTTTCACGCTGACGCAGAGTGCCAGTCAACTCGCAACCGATCGCCAGCGTGTTGTAAACGGTGCCGTATTTTTTGACATTGCTGTGCAGCAAATCGAGCTTGCGCTGCGTTTCATCGCAGTCGATAGTAATTTCGTATTCGATGCGCTGCATTTTGGGCGGGCTGTCCAGACGGTAACCGGTCATCTTGATTTCCACCGCGGTCAAATCGAAGTGAATAATCGGGCATACCCGTTCGATGTTTTTCAGCATACAGGCCGACAGCGCACCCAGCAGCAGTTCGGCCGGGTTAAAGGCATCGTCGCGTCCGGCCAGATCGGTATCGAGTACGATTTCAGCCTGCTTGCATTGTGCCAGGCTACCGTGCTGATCGATGCGTTTTGCAGTGACATGGTATTCGAGCATTTTCTCCTCCACTGCGGCACTTTTTCTCACGAATGGCTTTCACCTGCTGCAAATGCTGCTGAATATCTTCCAACTGTGCAATACGGATTTGATCCCGCTCTGGTTTCTGACGCAAGGCTTCCAGTTTTTCGCTCACCTGGTCATACCAGTCAGAGATGCTTTCGTCAGGAATGGCGCAGGATACTTCTTCGCCCTGTTCCATTTTCAGTAAATAATCGGACAGTGTTTTCAGTATATTCAGCATGATTACAACCCCAGTTGTGTCCAGATCAGTTTACCCGCGAGCAGATACAGCACTACCGCGATCAATTGCTTGACTTGTGCTTCGGTCAGGCGGAAATGCATGATGCGGTTGCCGATGATGCCACCGAGAAATGCCGCAACTGCCACCACCGCCAGCAGCATCCAGTCCATATCGACGAAATTCAGATAGGTAAAAAAGGCCCCCAGCGAAGAAAACGGAATCACGAAACTGACGGTGTAGGCAGCCTTTTTCGGCTCGAAGCCGAGCAGAATCAACAACGGAATAATCAAGGCGCCACCGCCCACGCCCAGTAGACCGGAGAGCAAACCCACCGAGCCGCCGATGACATACAGTATCCACGTTTTGGTGAAGGCATAGCGGGCTTCGCGGCGGCGCTTGATCAGCAGGGTGGCACTGATCAGCAGAAACCCGATCAACACCCAGCGCACCCAGTATTCGGCGATAAACTGGCTGATGTACGCACCCAGTGGGGTGCTGATCAGAATCGAGATCACCAATGGCATGGCGAAGCGAAAATCCAGCACACCGCGCAACAGGTTCATCACGCTGGCACTGATAGTGCTGGTGGCATTGATGAAAAGACCGACCGCCTTGGCCAGATTCAGCGGCATGCCCACCATCGGGAAGATGCTGACCAGTGCAATCGCCGACCCCACGCCGCCCATCGAAAACAGCGTGGAGAAAAACAGCGTCAGTAAAAAATATATCAGTAAATCCATTCCCGTTTACTCAAGCGAGGTCTGCGGTATCGCAATCCGCTCCGACTTGCTCGATTTGCAGCAGACAATGGTTGATATCGAACTGTTCATGCAGGGTTTCTTCGATCGTCTTGCGCGGCCCTTCTGTCTGGTGCAGCATCTGGTCTTCAACCGTAATATGCGCCTCAAACTTGATGTCGTGCTCCGACACTTCCCATAGATGCACATGATGCAAACCTTTCACGCCGTCGATATCGAGCACAGCCTGACGCACTTGTGGCAACGAGATTCCTCGTGGTGCCGCCAGCATGAACATGCCCAGCGATCGCCATAGAATTTCCATGCTTTCTTTCAGCACATACAGGCCGATGGCAACGGTCAACAGTGGATCGACCCAGTACCAGTCCAGATACATGATCGCGAGTCCACCGAGGATGACACCGATACTGGAAATCGCATCGGAAAACAGATGCAGGTAAGCGGCTTTCAGGTTCATATTCTGTTTCGAGCCGCGATGCAGCAAAGCAGTTCCGATGACGTTGGCGGCCAAACCGACCGCGGCAACAGAAGTCATCACCAGACCGGAAATCGGTTGCGGATCATTGAATCGCTGCCAGGCTTCGAAGAACAGATACAGGCTGATCGCGACCAGGGTACCGGCATTGAACACGGCGGCGAGCACTTGCGCCCGCTTCATGCCAAAGGTGTAGTGATCGCTGCGCTCGCGTTGCTCCAGCCGAATCGCGATCCAGGCGATGATGATGGCAATGCCATCACTGAAATTATGCAGGGCATCGGACAGCAGCGACAAACTGCCTGAAATGATGCCGCCGATCACTTCGGTGATGGTGATCAGAAAATTCAACCCGATGACGATGGCCAGGCGGCCGCCGCTTTCAGGTACTTCATGCGAATGGTTGTGTTCGCTCATAATAAAGGTCCTGTATCAAGTTTTTTGTCTCATTTATTTAGTAACGGTTTCAAACGCTGCTCGATCTGTTCGGTACTGAGCAATCGATCAATGATTTTTTCTTCGCCGAAATAAACTACCGGTTCACCGTAGTGTTGTGACTGCCAGTCAATTTCGACTCTGGCACCAATCGCGCGACCGGCACAGCGCAAACGCTTTTCCAACCGCATCGCATCTTCACCGCGCCCGACCAGCTTTAGCCTGAGCACCGGAAAATTGGCAGTATCGTGTAATCCGCAACTCGACATGACGTTTGCTATCGCAGACGAAATAATTGATTCCACCAACGCTTGCGATTGTTTGGTGTGGGGGCATCATCGATAATTTCTTCGGGTGGCTGCTGGCTGATGATCCAGCGTGGCGGTATGCGTTGTCCGCTGCAACCACAGGAAGAACCCAGATTATTCGGGTCATACACCTTGACCAGAGTCGGTTGCTGCAGGTCATCGGCATAGACAATACCGCAATAATCATAGTCGTGCTCCTTGCGCAGCAGGGCATCCAGTTCATCGATTGAGTCGGACAATTCCTGTGTCGACAAGGCTTTCCGAGGCACCGGTGAACCCACCTGATAGAAATACCAGGGTTGATCCGATTGCTTCATAACAGGCCAGAATTCATCCAGTTTCCGCCAACGCAGTATGCCTTCGAAACGGCCATCGAGTCGCTGCTGAAAATTGCTGTGTTGTGTCATGTTGCCTTCGCTGGTTGTGGAATACATAGAAGACGACTGAATACGGAAAAAGATGCGACAGCTTCACGCTGCTGCAGCACTTATGTGGAGAAGATTGATGTAGATCAACTGACAGGATCAGTCGGATAGAATCAGCCGGTTTTGTTCAGCCAACCGAGAATGGTTTTGCTATCTGGGCATCCGCCCTGATAAACAAGCTGACCGTCTACCAGTATGCCCGGAGCGGTCATGACTTGATACTGCACAAACAGTTGTGGGTCACTTTGCTTGCTCAGATGAATATCCAGACCCTGTTGCGCCGCCAGATCACCGATCAGCCGGTAAGCCTTTCGGCAGGCCGCACAGTCAAATCCGAGCACAACGATTTCCATTAAGGAGACTCGCTAAGCGTTGCTTGCTCAAGCGATGGCAACGCCAGCGAAACCAGAGCAGCCATCATTACAAAGCTCGCCGACCACCACAGACAGCCAACCAGCCCCTGGGTTTGATAGGCCCAGCCCGACAGCACCGTGCCGGCAAGCCGGCCACCGGCATTGGACATGTAATAAAAACCGACACTCATCGCGACCTTGTCATGATGTGAATAAGCCAGAATCAGATAACTGTGAATAGCCGAGTTGATGGCAAACACAATACCAAACAACACCAGTCCGACGATCAATACCTGACCGGCCGGCCAACCCTGTTGCAGGGCGATTGCCATCGAGGCGGGTAAAAGTGCCAGAGCAAACACCCAACACCGTGCACTCGATGCATTCGGTCCCTGACCCTGCCGACGCTTTTTCAGCAACTTCGGCGAAGTGGCTTGCACAATGCCATAGCCGATCACCCACAGCGCCAGAAAGGCACCGACTTCTGAAAACTGCCAATGCAGGGTGTCGTATAAAAACACCGGCAGCCCGACGACAAACCAGACATCGCGAGAACCAAACAGAAAAAAACGTGCCGCAGACAGAATATTGATGGCCGGAATATTGGAAAAAACCTGGATAAATTTGGGCTTACTTTTCATCTTGCCCACGGCCGAGGGCAACATCCACACGGTGATGAGCAATACCAAGAACAGCATGGCCGCAAGAATTGCCAGACTGCTGCGAAATCCGACCCATTGCAACAACCCGGCACCGACAAAAAAGCCAGCCCCCTTGAGGGCGTTTTTCGAGCCGGTCAGAATTGCTACCCATTTGAACAGGGACGATTCGCTGCAGTCAGTGGCCAGCGTCTTGACCGATGCCTTGGCTGACATTTTATTGAGATCCTTGGCGATACCGGACAACGCTTGTGCTGCCATCACCCAGGCCACACCGAGCCAGGCATCCGGCACAGTCAGCGCCAGCAAGGCGACCACCTGCATCGCCATGCCGATATTCATCGTCAGGTTCAAGCCGATGCGCGCACCCAGCCAGCCGCCGACCAGGTTGGTCACAATGCCGAAGAATTCGTAAAACAAAAACAGCATTGCCACTTCAAACGGCGAATAACCGAGCATGTGAAAGTACAGCACCACCAGCATGCGGATCGCACCATCGGTGATGGTGAAGGCCCAGTAACCGCCCGTTACGACCAGATAATTCCTGATGCTTTGATCCATCGGTTACAGCGACTCTGCCACCATATCCGCAATATCCATCATGCGATTGACATAGCCCCATTCATTGTCATACCAGGAATAGATCTTGACCTGGGTTTCATTGATGACGAGCGTGGACAAGGCATCGACAATGGATGAACGAGGATCATTGAGATAATCGACCGATACCAGCGGGCGCTGTTCATAGCCCAGAATATCTTTCATTTCCCCGTCGGCCGCGGCGGCGAAATAACCATTCACTTCTTCGGCCGTGACGGCACGCTCAGCTTCGAACACGAAATCGGTGATCGAGGCATTCAGCATTGGTACGCGGATGGCATGCCCATTCAGCCGTCCCTCAAGCTCCGGGAAGATTTTGGTAATGGCTTTGGCCGATCCGGTGGTGGTCGGAATCAGCGATTGCCCGCAGGCACGCGCGCGGCGCAAATCCTTATGCCCTTTATCAACAATAGTCTGGGTATTGGTGATATCGTGAATCGTCGTCATCGAACCATGACGGATACCGATATTTTCATGCATCACCTTGACCACCGGGGCCAGACAATTGGTAGTACAGGAAGCAGCCGTGACCAGATGATTTTTTTCGGGGTCATAGTCGTGATGATTGACACCATAAACGATATTCAGCGCGCCCTGGGTGGGTGCTGCGACAATCACCTTCTTCACGCCCTGATCAAAATAGTGCTGCAATAATTCCGGCTTTTTATGATGTTTGCCAGTCGCTTCGATGACGATATCGCAATCCGACCAGTCATTCTCGGCGATGGTTTTACAAGAGGAATAGGCAATGCGATGGTCCTGCACCAGCATCGCATCCGGGCTTGCATCGGTCACAACGCCCCAGATGCCGTGCACCGAATCGAACTGCAACAGATGCGCCGATGCGGCTGCATCGGCAGCTATCTCATTGACTTTCACAAACTCAAGCTGCGGCCGGTCCCAACCGGCTCGCAACCCCAATCGGCCCATTCGACCGAAACCGTTGATACCTATTCTAATAGACATAAGTTGCCCAGATTAACTTTTAATAAAGCTGTTCATTATATTTCCCGGTATGACAGTTTGATGAACAAATCGATACATCCCGGTATTCAACAGGAATGAACTACCGAGCCGGATTTATTTTCACAACTCATTAACCACAGCATCCGCTTGATGATGAATCACCACTGCAGCATCCACCATTGTTGCCCTTGATCCATTCATTGATGCTGTCTTTGGAAGGGATACCACCAGAGTGAACCACTTCACCATCCACCACCACCCCGGGCGTGGACATGATGCCGTAACTCATGATTTCCGGCATCTCTTCGATCTTTTCCAGTTCCACTTCGACACCGGCCGCGTTGGCGGCATCCTGGATCAGTTTAAGAGTGGTTTTGCAATTGGTACAACCGGTGCCCAATACTTTAATGTTTGTCATGTCATTTTCCTCAACAAAATAAATTTTAAAAAGATTCAGCAGCAGGATTGCCCGCTGGCCGTGCTGGAACAACAGCTGCCCCCGGCATCAGCCTCGGCAACCGGCTGTGTTTGTGATCCATTGGGATAAGCCGCTGCGTCGAATGCGACATCGAGTTTTTGCGCCGCTTCGTCGCGGATGTGACGGGCGATTTCGATCACGGTCGCGATCTGCTCTTCGCTGACGCCCATGTGGCGCAGCCTGGCCAGCTGGCACTGCCCCATCGCTGGATGGTTACTGGCGATACCCGATGCCAGTGAAACCAGCGCAACGATTGATGAATGTAATTCAGCCATGATTTTCTCCCTACAATAATGCGTTAAACACAAACCCGACGATCAGGATGCCGGTAGAAACCACGCCGACGAAGGTCGCAATCAGACGGGTCTTCAGCACCTTGCGCAGGATCAGAATCTCCGGCAGTGACAATGCGATCACACTCATCATGAAGGCCAGCGTGGTGCCCAGTGCCGCGCCCTTGCCGATCAATGCCTCGACAATCGGAATCACGCCAGCGGCATTGGTGTACATCGGTACGCCGAGAACGACAGAGGCCGGCACCGACCACCAGGCATCCTTACCCATGATGCTGACCATGAAATCTTCCGGTACGAAGCCGTGGATGATGGCGCCGACCGAGATACCGATGACGACGTAAATCCACACCTTGAAAACGATTTCCTTGACGTGCTGCCAGCCTTTCTGAAAACGGGCTTCCCAACTCATTTTGGTGTTGTCGGCGGGTAAGTCCTTACCGATGTGAATATCACGCACCCAGTCCTGCAAATGATTTTCCATTTTCAGCTTGCCGATGATCAGACCGGCCACGATTGCGATCGACAGACCCAGCCCGAGGTACAGCGCGGCGATCTTCCAGCCAAACAGGCCAAACAACAGTACCAGCGCAATTTCATTCACCATCGGTGCCGCAATCAGAAAGGAAAAGGTCACACCCAGCGGTACGCCTGCTGACAGAAAGCCAATAAACAGCGGAACCGCCGAGCAAGAGCAAAACGGGGTCACAATGCCGAGCGTGGCCGCCAGCGAGTTGCCGACACCCAGACGTTTTCCAGCCAGCAGCGCGCGAGTACGCTCGGGGGAGAAAAAGGTCTGAATGATGCCCATGAAAAACACCACGCCGATCAATAGCATCATGACCTTGGGGGTGTCATAGAAAAAGAAATGAATCGCTTCACCCAGATGGGTGTCGCGGGTTTGCCCGGTCAGCGACAAAACCCAGTCGGCGAACGGAATCAATTGCCCGTACAGCAAAAACCAGGCTGCAGTCGCCAGCGGGATGCCTGCCAGCCACGCAATCAATTGTCGCGACGGTCCGGTTTGCAGATTTTGAACCGTTGTTTCATTCATGATGTGCTCCAGTAAAAACTAATTAACTGGATAACGAAAAAAGCCGCGAAAAGATGCAAAATAATTTGCTTCTTTTCGCGGCCAAACGAAGGTTTATTGATTCGCTTCCAGATACAGGTAGCTGCGGTTGATATTCTTGCGGTGCCAGCCATCATAAAACTGCAAATGCCCGAACTGCGGCGCATCGGCCAGATCATTAACGGTATCACCGATTTCTTTCCAGTCTTCCTGCGCCTTGCCGACTTCTTTCACCAGCCAGTCGAGATAATCGCCGGTGTCGCGTTGGGCCTTGGCCCAATCACTGGCATGGCCGTGTCCCGGCACGACCCATCGCGGTTTCAGGGCCGCCAGTTTATGAAAGGATTGTTGCCAGGGCAGCAATGGGGAATACGGTTGCACGCCGAGCATGCGATCATTAAAGATATAATCGCCACTAAACAAAACGCGCTGTGCGGGCATCCATAACACCGCATCGCCGGAAAAATGTCCGCCCCCCGGCCACAGTAATTCGAAGTCGATACCACCAAGTTTCAGCTCCACCCGGTCCTTGTCGATCGGGTCTGGCGCATAAGCCGGCTTGACGGCATCCACCTCGGTCGGCGCGACCTGTTTCAGCCGGGAAAGATGATCATCGACATGCTTTTTCTGCTCGGCCACCGTTCTGGACAGGGCGATGATCGGGACGCCTTTTGCCGCAAAATACGAGTTGCCAAGCCAGTGGTGATCCTGCGCACCGATATTAACGACCCAGCGTATCGGTTTGGGCGTAACCACAGCAATCGATTGCTCGATCAATTTCGCGCCGACCGGTGTCGCACCCGAGCCGACCAGCACCACGCCACCGGGCGTCACCACAAAACCGACAGTATTGTTGAGCGCATGATTTTCGGCACTGCGCGGGCCGATCTCCCCGACCAGCGCATAGACGTTTTCGGTAACCTTTTCGGTTTTCAGCGCAAAGGCTTGCGCCGCCGTGCCCACCAATAGCAGCAAGGCGACGAGGAATCCACGAGCCAGCATCACAGGTCGTAATCCCCGGCGTAGGGCTTTTCACCTTCCACCGTCGGCAGGGTCAAGCGATTACCCCAGTGCGACCAGCCGCCGTTATACAGGCGTACATCTTTGTAGCCGAGGCTTTTCAATTGCACATAGGCCAGGCTCATGCGAAAACCATCGTGACAATAGGCATACACCGTGCTGTCCTTCGGAATCTGTTTGTACATATCCGCCAAATCCTGCTCGCTGATCCATTTTTGCGATTCGGTACCTTCGAGGCTGACGATATTGCTCGCGCCCGGGATATGACCGCCGAGAATCGAATGTCTGATCACCTCGCCGGTGTACATGTCGTGTGGACGCGCATCGAGCAGAAAAACCGAAGGATCACGGCGCGACACCACATCGTCATAGACATCGGTCCACTCGATCACCTTATTTTGATTCATCGGCTTGAGTGTGACATTGCCGGCTTTCACCTGTGTCGGCTCCTTGGTCATTTCCTCAAATGCTGACCATTCGATGGTGCCGCCTTGGAGAATCTTGACCTGATCCATGTTGAACCCGAACAGATCCAGCAGGTAATACACACGCGAAGCCAGCGCGGTGCTGGAATCGTCATACACAACAACGGTGGAGTCATTATTGATGCCCCAGCTGCGTAGCGTTTGCTGGAATTTTTCGCGTGACGGCATGCGCATGATCGGGTTGGCCATATTGTCACCCAGATCCTTGAAGCGCTGCACCTGCACGGCCCCCGGAATATGTCCGACGGTAAAATAACGGTGCGGGTGGTAGCGTACTTCCAGCACCACCAGATTGTCGTCATCGATGTGTTCCGACAGCCAGTCGGCATCGACCAGAAATTCACGCCCGGCCTGTGCTGCGGTGGACATCACGGCCAGTAAAACGGTTGCCAATAGCAATATTTTTTTCATAAAAACCTCCTCAGGTCAGTCGTTGCATGAATACATTATTCAGAGATAACGAGCCAGGTCTTGAAAAGATGCTGCTGAATCGGGTATTTTTTGGTCAAATCCACCATGCCTTGCATAACATTGCTCTGGCAATGCGTGGGAAAAGAAATATGCCATCGATCGCGCCTGCATATTCTGCGACGGGCAGGCATTGACCCGGGAATTACTCGGTCTGACCGCCCAGCCAGCGAGGCATGAAGATATGGAACACAGGATGGAGCAGGCGGAGCGCAGGAAAATCATCGCCACGCTGGCGCAGCACAATCACAGAATCCAGCAAACCGCCGATGCGCTGGGCATCAGTCGCAAAGGCTTGTGGCAAAAAATGAAACGGCTCAACATCCGCTGCTAGATTTTTGGAGAAATCGCCAGACTTCAGCCCGCAACAAATATCCGGCTTCAGTAAAAACCGCGACCCCGCCTATTCGCAGTTGGAATCAAAACAGCAGACATTACCCTGTTCATCGAAGATGATTCCGCAGGATTTTTTCAGCGCGTTCTCCAGTTTGACGCGGGCGCGCTGAATGCGGGATTTGGTCGCCACCAGCGTCAACCCGCGCAGTTCGGCATAGTCACTCTGGCTCATGCCATCGAGATCGCATTGCTCGATGATATCGCGATCCTGTTCGGATAATTGCTGCAGCGCGGTTGGCAGGCACTTCGACAGGTTGACGACCGGTTCAGGGTCTATTTTTGAGTCAGGTAATTCTTCCGGCACGTCATCGAGAATCTTGTGAGTACGGTAATAGTCAATCAGTCGATTGCGCGTCACCCGATACAGCCAGGCACGGGTGTTTTCCAGTGTGCAAAACTTGTCGTTTTCGGCCAGTGCCTTGACGAACACATCCTGCAGCAAGTCTTCACTCAATTGCGGATCTTTGACTTGTCCGAGCAGAAAGCCGCGTAATTCATTTTCATGGAGATCCCATGCCCGGGTAATGCATTTCATGACTGGCTCGTTTTTGTCAGAGGTGCCGTCACATTATTAAAATAGAGCGGACAGCGGGTCAGGCAAATATGCTAAATTAGCCTGCTGTAAATTACCACCGCGAAATCGTTTTATGGCCTTTCTCTCTATTCAGGATCCCGGCACTCAGCGCTTGCCGCCGCATCGTAGCGGGATTTCGACCCTGTTTTCTGGCCGCCGCTGTTTTCCCGCTGATCAGCATGGAATCTGGAATGGCGATAGACCACTTTGACCAGCCGCTGACTACCTGGGCTGATTTACACAGGCACGCCGATTAAAATTTACAGGTTTAAGCGGTTTGATTGGGCTTAATGCCGTTTCTGACTCCACTTCAGATTGATGTTCCCAGCGGCTGACCCAGATCATTAAGACGGCGGTTTCCTCTTGAACCCCGGTTAACACAGGTTACTATTCTACTTTTCTGACACGGCACCATCATGACTCGATCACTGCTAGCATTTTGTATATGGCTGGTTCCACTGGCTATACTGGCTGCTCCGAACGGGAAGCAGTTGTACACCCGACATTGTTCGGTATGCCACAACGACAACGGCATGGGCGGTATCGGCTTGCCGCTGAATGGGGAAAAGATCGAGCATTTTCCGCGCGACTATGTGTTTAAAACCATCCGGCTCGGCCGCGAGGGTCGGGTTATGCCGGCCTTTGGCAAACTCAGCGATGCGCAAATCGACGCTATTGTGGACTACGTTTTCAGTTGGAAGAAGACATCAGAGCGCGCCGAATATTCAGATCAAAAAATCACCGGCAACCCGAAAGCAGGGGCTGAACTGTTTGCCCGGAAATGCGCTGCCTGCCATGGCAAGGATGGCAAAAGCAATGGGCTAGGCACCGGCGTTACCACATCTCGAGAAAGAAAATTCAAGGTTGTACCGCCGGCCTTGAATAACCCCGGTTTTCTTGCCTCGGCCAGTGACTACTGGATCTACGACACCATCCAGAATGGCCGACGTGGAACCATCATGCCGCCACAAAAAAAGCTGAAATTGACAGATCAACAGGTAAAAGACATCGTCAGCCATATTCGCAGCTTTGAACAGAGTTACCAAAAGCATGAAGCGCTGGAAGAAGACCAACCGACGCTGGTTTTTGATTCGCCCTACGACTTCGACACCACCGTGCACAATCTCAAACAGTCGTTGAAAGGATTGAACTTCCGCTATTTTCCGGATCGCTATATGGAAATGGGGCTGGCACCGGACAAGGAGATCAATAAAAAGCAATTGTCGTTACGCTTTTGCAATTTCAACCAACTCTACAAACTGATCAATATCGACCCGCGACTTGGCATCGTACTGCCCTGCCGCATCACCGTGGTCGAACAACCGGACGGTGCGGTCAAACTCTATCTGATCAATATGAAGATGGCCGCCCGCCTGTTCAACAATACCCAGTTAACTGAAATCGCGGAACAGATGCACGACTCGGTGATGGAATTGATTGACGAGGCTACGTTATGAATCGCTGCAAAAAAACAATCTGGCTCAGGTCAGTACTGCTGTGTCTGCTATGGCTGATGGTTGCTCCGGCGCAGGCAGAAAACATGATCATGGTGCGCGTCCACCAGAACTTCGACAACACCATGATCCTGCTCAAGGAAGCGCTCAACGATTATGGCTATCGCATTGCCCATATCCAGAAATGCGATGGCGGCCTGTCCGGCTTTGGCTACAAAACCGATGAATACAAATCCGTGTTCTTCGGCAAATTCCAGGAAATGCGCCACCTCACCGGCACGCATCCGGAACTAATTCCCTACCTGCCGCTGAAGATTGCAGTGATGAAAGAAAACGACAGCATTCTGCTGGCCGCACTCAACCCGCTGTCGCTGTCGGCGCTGTTTCCCAATGAAGATTTGCAAAACCAGTTCGGTCGCTGGGAAAGCGATCTGCGCGCCATCTTCGACGAATTGGCCGCCTCCAAAGAGTTGTAAAGCGCCGCAGCTTCCGAGCCCACTCGCCTTCGGTTCTGGACTTCACTACTCCCTGGCTAGGTGCCGGATACCGCCACCGGCCAAACCGCAAAGGCATAATTCACCACGACAATCTGCTCGCCCCGGTTCACACAGCCGGTCTACTGATTCGAAGCGCTTAGTAGTGCAAGCCGTTGAAAGCGTCTGTATCTCAGGACTGATCCCCAACGCACATGACAGCTACGCTCAACCGCAAACTTGTAAAAATATCTGCCAGCCGTTACGCTTGATGTTACTCTCAGACGTACGGTGGTTTGGATGGAAATTCGTGATTTGCAACTCGATGACATCGCCCCCTTTTGCCAGGCGATCGGACAGGTTGCGGCCGAGCAACGCTATATTCTGACCACGCAGACACCGCCCGAAGATAAAATGGCTGACTGGGTGAAATCCTATATCGACAAGCCGCATGTCCACTTCATCGCCGAGCACAAGGAACAGCTGATCGGTTGGTGCGATATCATTCCGTTGCCTAGACAAAACCAGTCACATATGGCCAATCTCGGGATGGGAATCGTTGCCGGATACCGAGGCCAGGGATTGGGGCAGCAATTGATATCCCGGGCTTTGGCTCGCGCCGACGCAATCGCGATCCAGCGCATTCAACTGGAAGTATTTTCCGACAATGTCGCCGCGATCCGGCTGTATCAGAAACACGGATTCCAGCAAGAGGGCGTGAAGCGCAAGGCTTGCTTCATGCGCCAGCGTTATCTCGATATCATCGCCATGGCGAGGTTTAAAGATGGGCCGCCCATCTCCAGACCAATCTCCAGCCCAGTCTCCAGCCAGGCGAGTGGTTGAGCGCTGGCCGTATCCAGATCATTGCCTGCGAATCGCAACGACAGCACGCCCGGCTCGTAAACTATTGGCAGGGCCGGGCGCTCTATCTCAGCCGCCCCCATCTGTAACGGCATTGACCCGGTTGCGACCACTGCTCTTGGCCTGATACAAACGTTCATCGGCCCGCTTCAGCAAATCATCGAGCGACTCCTCGGGCAATTGGGCACTGACCACGCCGAGGCTGACGCTGAACAGAATCATTTCACCGTCAACCAGCACTTGCAGGGCTTCAACCTCGCGGCGCAACCGTTCCGCCAACCGGAGCGCATTGGAATGACTGGTTTCCGGCAGAAAGACGACAAATTCTTCCCCGCCCCAGCGAGCCGCAACATCTCCCTTGCGAATCAACGAACGCAGCAGCGTCGATAATTGCCGCAGCACTTCATCCCCGGCCAGATGCCCCCAGCTATCATTGATCACCTTGAAGCGATCGATATCGAGCATCATCATCGACATATCGTGTTGGTAACGATGAGCCGCATCCACCAGTGGTTGCGATAATTCATAAAAGGCGCGCCGGTTATAAAGACCGGACAATGGATCGATCCGGGCCAGATCCTGCGCTTTGATTTTTTCACTATTAGCCTGATTAAATTGTTCGGCCAACGCGATCGAAAGAAGGATGACATCGATCGCGGTACCGATCTCGACCGCACGATACGACCACTCGGAGTACGGTAATGCGTCCCATACAGTCATTGCGGTTATGGTGGCACCAATAATCGAAGCCAGCGTCGCCAGCAGAAAATAAATGGTTTCTTTCATCGACCGCGAAAGGCACAAAATGCTCAACCACAAAGTAAAGCCGGAAAACACAAACACGAAAGCGATCGAAAACTGGACTGCCGCATCCTGCCATTGCAGCAACAACATCAAACCCTGGGCCAGCAGTGCAGCGCCGACCAGCCATTTCAGCACCTGATCGAGACGGGGAAAATGTCGCCGCACATTGAGAAAACTTAACGCAAACAGAATCCCGCTGGCACCATACAACATAATAAAAAAGGGATTACTCCACTGCTGCCAGCGTGGAAAATCAGGCCAGAGCCATTGATAGGCATGACCGGTATAGGTCAGATTCATCATCATGAACATGGCCAGATAAACGACATAAAAAAGATATCGGTGCTGCCGAATGCCGAGGTACAAAATCAGGTTATACAGCAGCAGGGCGAGGATCACGCCATACAGAAACCCATAGCTGTAGGCCTGGGCGATTACGCGACGATCGAGTTGCTCGCTCGTGCCAAAATACAGCGGTAGCAGCATCGGATCCGGGGTTGCGGCACGAATGAGTACTCGCGTCTGTCCGGGCGGGTAGTCAAAGTCAAAACTTAGAAATCGCCGTAGCAACGGCCGCTGATCAAACGGCCGGCTGTCACCCAGCTGGTATTCCCGCATTTGACCCAGAGGCCCGACCAGATAAAAACTGACTTCATCCAGCCAGGAATTTTCCAGTACCAGCCGCCGCTTGACGGCTTGAGCATGGTCATTTTGCACAGCAAAAACCAGCCACACCGGTGCCGCATCGATTCCAAAGTTCAGCACCGCCAGTTGAGACTGACCGGGCGTAGAGGTTTCGAATTTCCGTAGCGCCTGCGTCCAGCTCCAGGGCTGGTCTTGCTCCTGCATAAATTGTATATGCGGCCCCAGCGCAATCCATTCCCGATCGACGGAAACTGCCTCCAGAGTTGCGGCATGAAGCGTAACAGCCGGGAAAAAAAACAATAGACAAAACAGCTCGCGAAAAGGCAGGAACAAAAGAAAAGAAAGTACAGAAAATCGCGGTGTAAATAATTTCATGACCACTCTTGAAAACAGTATCGTCGAAGGCGACGATTTTCAGGTACAACACGCATCCGCATTCAAGCCAGCGAATGCGGGTGTTCACTCATCCACTGAGAAAAGGCTTCGACCGTCAACGGCGGAGAAAAATAATATCCCTGAATATAATCACTGCCGAGTTGCTGTATTTTTTCCAGTTGCGGTAAATCCTCCACGCCCTCGGCAATTATTTTCAACTTCAGCGAATGTCCCATCTGGATAATCGCTTCAACCAGTCCGGCACTCTGCTTGCTCGACATCATGTCGAGCACAAAGCATCGGTCGATCTTCAGCACCGTACAGGGGAACTGGGTCAGGTATGAAAGCGATGAATAGCCGGTGCCGAAATCATCGATGACCAGCTCCACGCCCAGCTCGACGATACCCCGGATGGTTTGCTCGATTTCATCGGTATTTTCCATCAACACGTTTTCGGTAATTTCCAGATGCAATCGGGACGGAGTCAATCCGCTATCGACCAGCGCATCCTGCACCACCTGGACAAAACCAGGCTTTCGAAATTGTGCCGTCGCTACATTGACCGTGATAAAAAAGTCACCCTCCATAGTCGCTGCGGTCTGGCAGGCGCGGTACAGAATCCATTCCCCCATCGCTACGATCAAACCATTTTCTTCGGCGATCGGAATAAAAATATCCGGCCGAACCATGCCCAGTTTTTCAGACTGCCAGCGCATCAGCGCTTCTGCCCCGCTCACTATGGCACTATTATTATTAACAATGGGTTGCAGCACCATGGTCAACTCCTTGTTTTCGAGCGCGTAGTGCATGGCGGTATCGATACGCAAGCGCTGAAGGGCTTCTTCATTCATCGACTGGGTATAGTATTTGAAGCGGTTGCGACCAAGTTGTTTGGCCTGATACATGGCGGTATCGGCGTAACGCAATAACTCATCGGCATCCATGCTGTCGTCCGGGAACACCGCGATACCGATACTGGCCCGAATATGCAAATCCTTTTCTTCAATCTTGAATGGACAGGCAATCGATTCCAGAATTTTTTCAGCGATCGATTCCACCGTGACGGCATCAACAATTCCACTTAACACCACCATGAATTCATCACCACTGAGCCGCGCGACCGTGTCGTAATCTCGCACGCAAGCGGTCAATCGACCGGCGGTTTCAATCAACAGCAAATCACCGACATGATGACCCAGCGTATCATTGACTTGCTTGAATCGGTCCAGATCAATATACAGTAACACGGTTTTACGATTTTTGCGGCGATCCTGTTGCAGTGATTGCTTCAAACGATCCATGCCCAGCATCCGGTTGGGCAAGCCGGTCAAGCCGTCATAATTGGCCTGATGGATCAATTCCTGCTCATAGGCCTTGCGGTCGGAGATATCGTCCATGCTCAACAGGTAACTGGTTTCTCCGCGCGAATTTGTCACCGGCGTGATTCCCAGTTGTACCCAGAAGCGCTCACCACTTTTATTCTGCGCCAACACTTCACCATTCCAGGTTTCACCGTGAAGCAACAGTTTCTTCACGTCTTGCAGCAGATGCGACGGGTTCTTTTCAGACCAGACAGTGGCCAGCCCGTCCCGGCCCTTCAACTGATCCAGTTCGTAGCCACTCATCGCCAGCAGGGACGGATTGGATTCCATCACCGTAAAGTCATGTTCCAGCATCGCGACACCGACCCGGCTCTGGGTGATGGCCTGATGCAGCAACACTTCGCTTTCTCGACTCTTGACCAGCGCCCGGGTTCGGGTTTCAACGCGATGTTCCAGTTCGGTATTCAGTTGTTCCAGATTCTGCCGCTGCTGATACAAGCGACTCGAGGTATCATTCAGCGCATCGATCAATTGCCCGACTTCTCTCGAAGCACCGCTGCGCTCGAGTTGCTGGCCCGGGTCATCGACCAGACGCTGGGCAAATTTCACGGCACGGCGAAAATGCTTGCCGGGCAGATACAGAATTCCCAGCAGCACCAGCAGATCGATGGCCAGTGCCAGCGCCGAGGCTTGCAGATTATCCAGCAGAATCGTTTTTAACAAATGGCGGGTGCCGGATAAATCCTGCTCCAGTTTTATCCAGCCGAGCAGCGATGAGGTTTTGATCGGATACCAGATCGTCAGGGTGTTATCACCAACCTGCTGGACCGGTTGCGGGTCTGCCTGCTCATCCATCGGTAGTACGTAACGAGTGTACTGATAACTGACTTTCGGCTCGCCCTCGCTGGCATGGATATCGGTCAAAATCTGCCCTTGATCATCGAGAGCGGCCAACTCGCGCAAATCAGGATAATGTGCCAACCGTAGCATCAATTCCTCGAGTTCATCGAGCTTGTCGGCAATCACCAGATAGCGCGAAGCCAGTGCCGCCGTGCGCGCCAAACCTATCGCCTGACGGGCATTGTTTTCGAGTAACTGCTGCTGTTGCTCGCGTACATTCCAGAGTGTGGTCAGCAACAGGGTGATCATCAAAATCACCGAGCTGGCCAGCGCGATTTGCAGGTGCAAGGGCAGGTTTCGCCAGAAACGGGTCATGGTGATTGCTCCTCCCAGACCACGTAGTCATCCAGCTTGAGTTGTTTCAGCGGCGCATAATCCCGCTCGAAATCGGCTTCGATCGGTTGCGGCAAGAAAACCGGCGTCAACAGCTTTCGACCCTGTTCAGTCCTGGCCATTTCCAGAATCGCCCGGGTCACCCGGTCTCGCACCGATTGCGGCAAGCTGATGAGTGCAGAAATCGCATGGGTTATGGTACTCGGCGCTTCATAAATCACTCGCAGGTTTTCGATCACTTCAAGGCGCTCCCAATTAAGCGTGCGATAAACCCCGCCGGAAGCCATATCACGGCCCAGCAAAACCTTTCGATAGGCATTACTGTGAGAACCGACGTAGTCGGCGATATAGGAGATGCCGAATTTTTCTTTCAGTAACGCGCGCATATACAGAGATACGGCAAAGGCATTGGGTGCGGCAAACGCGATGCGGGCACCATCCAGATCGCTGACATGCTGCACCGGACTATCCTTTCTGACCACCAGAATACCGGTCAGACGCCGTTGCTCATCCCGCACCAGTGGCGTGTAATCGCCTTGCTCGTAGGCCAGCAGGGTTTGATAAGGATTGCCATATAAGAAATCGAAACGGCGCTGGCGGATGCCGCTTTCAAAATAATTGAAAGTATCAGCCGGTTTGAGTTCGAAAGACAAGCCTGTGCGCTGTTCCAGCTCGTCGAGAAAAGGCCGCCAGTCCTGATGGACACGGGTGGGCGAAAACTGGGGGACCACGCTCCAGCTATACACGACCTTGCCGTCGTTGTCCGCATCCGACGCGCCATCGACCACAGTTGACTGAGCGACCGCCACAAATACCGGCGCACCGGAAAGCCCTACTATGGCAAGTAAAACACGTAACACAGAAAACACAGAAAACACAGCACCCGACAGCGAATAAAAGGGATATTCTTTTTAATTTTTTATGGCTCGACCCGAAATGCGCTGGATAAAAAACGCCCGGAAACCATCGGCCAGACCGGGTCCGGCCGCAAACTGCCTTTTCCGGGACACCCTCCCGGCGTCGCAATAATCATAGCAGAAGTTGACCTTCCCGGTTCAAGCCTGCAACAGCCAGTAAACCGTGGGTATTCTGTTCAAAGGCATTCGATGTGGCGAAGTGACCATCCGGCCCTCGCTTTTACTGCCCGCAAGGCGCTACACTGCAAAGATTGCAAGCTGCGGAGAACCAACATGGCGATCAAATTGTTTTTCATTCTGCTGATCGGGCTGCCGGCCTTTTATTTCTCCGACATGGATAGCCCTTCCCGTTTCTATGCCTATGTCTTGCCTATTACCAGCTTTGCCTGCGTCATTGCACTGGCGCTGTGGATTGTGGCCTGGTTTGCCAGACGCAGTGATGCAGACTGATTCGAGTGGTAGAATCCCCGCTTGTCCCGACTCTTGTGCTTGGCCCGACATGAAAACACTCGAACAGCAACTCCATGAGCGCAGCGGATCCTGTTGCGAACTCTGCAAAGCCACCGAACAACTGGGCATCTACGCGATTCCGCCGGTTTCCGTTGATGATGCCGACCACAGCCTGATGCTTTGCAATACCTGCCGCGAACAGATTGAAAATCCGGACGAGGTCGATGTACACCACTGGCGCTGCCTCAACGACAGCATGTGGAGCCAGACACCAGCCGTGCAAGTGATGGCGTGGCGCATGCTGACGCGTCTGAGCGCAGAAGGTTGGCCACAGGATTTACTCGACATGCTGTATCTCGACGATGACACACTGGCCTGGGCCAAAGCCGCTGGCGACGAGGAATCGGCTGACGCGGTCGTACACAAGGACAGCAATGGCAATGTCTTGCAGGCTGGCGACACCGTTACACTGATCAAGGATTTGAACGTCAAGGGTGCGAACTTCACCGCCAAACGCGGCACCGCCGTGCGCAATATCTCGCTGGTGGCCGATAACCCGGAGCACATCGAAGGCAAGGTCAATGGCCAGCAAATCGTCATCCTGACCCAGTTCGTCAAAAAATCGAATTGATGAGTGATGCTGACGATTCGCGCGTTTGAAACCGACGATTACCCCACGCTCAAAGCGATTTTCCAGCAAGGCATCGATTACGGTGATGCCACGTTTCAAGCGCACGCTCCCGAATGGGAAGAATGGAATCGGTCAAAACTGGACGATTGCCGCCTCGTCGCCACCGATGAAAAAACAGTCGTCGGCTGGGCCGCGTTAACCGGTTCGGCGGGCCATACGTTTTTTCACGGGCTGGCCGAAATCAGCATCTATGTCGCCAATGAAGCGCAGGGAAAAGGCATCGGCCAGGCCCTGATGCAGGCGTTGATCGAATGCTCTGAGAAACACGGATACTGGACGCTGACTGCCGGCATCTTCCCCGAGAATTCAGCCAGCCTGAAGCTGCACCAGAAAAACGGCTTTCGCATTGTTGGTACACGCGAAAGGCCGGCGCAAATGCCCGACGGGCGCTGGCGCGATGTGGTGTTGCTGGAACGGCGCAGTAAGGTTGTTGGCAATTCATAACGCTGGGTCATATTCTTATTAAATCTCATTTAATAAACCGGCACGAAGTTGAGGGCCTGCCCAGAACCAGACGTTCGCCTGTTTAGACATTGAAATGCAAACTTTATCCAGTTTGGCGAGAAGCATGACTTGACAGCTTTCGCATGCATGCATTGATTAATTTTAGCAGGAAGAGGATTCAGCTTTGCTTGAACGGACTATAGTGGTATGTTGAATTAAAGCTGATTATGGAATGGTTTAGCGAAATGTTTTGCTTAGTTAACAAAAAAATCCTCAATTCAATTAATCCCACTTTTGTACTTTTGTTGATCGCTGCATTTGTATTGTCTGGATGTGGTGGTAATAGCAAATCATCAGATACCGCCCCCTCAGGGCTTGACGTTAACATGTCGTTTCAATTACCTGATTCTATTTTTGGCACTATTCTGAGTCAGGGAGCAGGCACCCTGACCGCGACCATCTCGGTAAATGGTGGTACTCCACAACCGATGACGATTGCTGGTACCACGGCCAGCGCCACTGTGACGAATATTCCAGCCGGCAGTACGACATTCACTATTCTGTTTACTTACGATCTTGCCCCCTATGGGCCGCTGGAAATCGCCCGTGCAGAAAAAACATTTACAATCACGACAGGCACGAATCTGATCGGATTTTCCGATAGCAATTATGACACGACTGCCTTTGATGCGGATGGCGATGGCCTTAGCAATATCGCTGAACTGGACGTGAACTCCAAAACAAGTCCGGTTGTGGCGCTTTGTAAAATAGGAACCACCCAGCTTGGTCAATGCGAATTAGGGTCTTAACAATTACTGGAACAGGATATATTTCACGGGAGCTGACATGAAAAAAAATCAAATTATCTTAACAATTTTTACTACGGCCATGTTGGTGGTATCTGGGGCACAGGGCGGAGAGGTAACGAATACTTTTAGTGATGGCACTGTGCTAACTGAGACACAGATGAATGAAATCAAGGATGCGGTGAATGATAATAATTCTCGTACTGGAGTTATCGAATCCCAAACTCAGAATCTTGACACGGGATGTCCTGCTGGCCAATCAATACGAGCCGTTGCAACTGATGGAACTGTGACCTGTGAAGTTGATGATTCAGGAAGCACAGATACCCTCGCAGGGTTAAGCTGTAGCCCTGATCAGGTAGCCAAATTTAATGGGGCATCGTGGGCCTGTGCTGAAGATATCGACACAGACACCAATACAGATACATTAACTAGTTTAAGCTGTAGTCCTGACCAGGTGGCAAAATTTGATGGCAGCAACTGGGTTTGTGCCGCGGATGAAGATACAGTTTCAAGTGGTGATATCACAGGCGTAACTGCAGGCACGGGTCTGACGGGTGGGGGTGCAACGGGTGATGTAACTATTAATGTGGATTCATCAACTGTTCAGTCCAGGGTTTCAGGAATTTGCCCTGCCGGCCAATCGATTCGAACCATCGATTCAACGGGTGCTGTAACCTGTGAAATAGATGATGTAAAGACGAGTGGTGTTCTGGGAACTACAGCCAGTTCGAGTATTACCATAAATTCTACAACACATACAGAGATCGCATCGTTGTCTATCACTGATCCGGGAGTTATTAATGTTGCATTAAATGCCCATTTCAGTATTGAAATTACTGGTTTTACCAATGCTCGACTTCAGGCTGAAATTAGAAATACTAGCTGTGCTGGTGCCATATTAGGCCAGGCCATGTGGAGACCGGGGAACTCTGATGCAGCAACAAATACTGATTTAAATGCGGCCACAATTTCTTTAACAGGTTTTCAGTCTGTAGTAGCCCCTGATTCATTTGTGTTATGTGTCAGGAAATTTGATGCATCTTTCC
>JANTFI010000008.1 GCA_024763505.1 Gammaproteobacteria bacterium | reverse complement strand
TCTTTATTGACCACGGCTTCGGGCGCTCGATCGACGAAATTGGCATTGCCGAGCTTGCCCGAGATGCGCTTGATTTCACCTTCGAATCTGGCCATGTTTTTTTCCAGTCGCGCCAGCTCGGCTTGTTTGTCGATCAGGCCAGCCAGTGGAATCAGCAGGCTCATGTCGCCGACCAGTGCGGTGGCAGACTCCGGCGCATTTTCGCCGGCGTCGAGCCAGGTAATGGATTCGAGTTTGGCCAGTGACTTCAAAAAGCCTTCATTATTTTTCAATCGTAATGAGTCTTGCTCTGACCCGTTTTGCAAGAGCACCGGCAGCGGCTTGCCGGGCTTGATATCCATTTCGGAGCGTATCGAGCGGATGCCCATGATGAAGGTTTTGACCCATTCCAGTTCGGCGATGGCGGCTGCATCGATCTGGCTGTCGTCGCGTTGCGGGTAGGGTTGCAACATGATGGTGTCGCCTTCTGTTCCGGCCAGCGGCGCAACCTTTTGCCATAATTCTTCGGTGATGAATGGCATGATCGGGTGCAGCAGGCGGAGCATCGCTTCGAGTGCACGGATCAGCGTGCGCCGCGCCGCGCGTTTCTGTTCAGCGCTGGAATCATCGGAGTATAAAACCGGCTTGGACAACTCGATATACCAGTCGCAGTAATCGTTCCAGATAAATTCGTATAGTTCGCGCGAGGCAAGGTCGAAGCGGTAGCTGTCGATATGACGCGCGACTTCGCCGGACACCTGTTGCAGGCGCGACACGATCCAGCGGTCGGCCAGTGACAATTTGACCGGCGCATCGCCGAGACCGGTATCTTCGCCCTCGGTGTTTTGCAGCACATAACGTGTGGCGTTCCAGATCTTGTTGCAGAAATTACGGTAGCCTTCGATGCGGCCCATGTCGAATTTAACATCGCGTCCGGTCGAAGCCAGCGCGGTGAAGGTAAAACGCAGCGCATCGGTGCCATAGCTCTGGATGCCGTCGGGAAATTCCTTGCGCGTCTGCTTTTCGATTTTGGCTGCGAGTTGCGGTTGCATCATGCCGCTGGTACGTTTTTTGACCAGTGCTTCAAGGTCGATGCCATCGATCAAATCGATCGGGTCGAGTACATTGCCCTTGGATTTCGACATCTTGTGGCCGAGCGAATCACGCACCAGACCGTGCACATAAACCTCTTTGAACGGCACCTGGCCATCCATGAATTTGAGCCCAAACATGATCATACGCGCGACCCAGAAAAAGATGATATCGAAGCCGGTGACCAGCACCGAGGTCGGGTAGAAATCTTCCAGTCGTTGCGTTTTGCCGGGCCAGCCCAGCGTGGAAAAGGGCCAGAGTGCCGAAGAAAACCAGGTGTCGAGTACGTCTTCATCCTGACGCAGTTTGACGTCATCGGGGATGCTATGCGTTTTGCGGATTTCCGCTTCGCTGTGACCGACATAGAGATTGTCTTCATCATCGTACCAGGCCGGAATGCGATGGCCCCACCAGATCTGGCGGCTGATGCACCAGTCCTGAATATTGTTCATCCATTCGAAGTAAGTGTTGCGCGCACTGTCAGGCACGAATTTGATTGCGCCGGTTTCGACTGCATCGATGGCCGGTTTGGCCAGTGGTGCGACCTTGACGTACCACTGGTCGGTGAGGAAAGGTTCGATAACGGTGCCAGAGCGGTCACCACGCGGTACCATCAATTTATGCGGCTCGATTTTTTCTATCAAGTCGAGTGCTTCGAGATCCTTGATAATTTGTTTGCGCGCGACATAGCGGTCCATGCCGATATATTTTTCCGGGATCAGGTCACCTTCTTCCTGCGTGTTTTTGCGAATGGCCGCATCGATGGTGAAGATATTAATCAGCCCGCCATGCGGCTGCTGCTGAATCGCAGTCTCTTTATTGTGACGCTGCCAGACTTCGTAGTCATTGAAATCGTGCGCGGCTGTGACCTTGACGCAACCGGTGCCGAATTCGGCATCGACATGTTCATCGACGATGATCGGGATATGGCGACCGGTCAGTGGCAGCTCGACGGTTTGTCCGACCAGATGCATGAAGCGTTCATCGCCGGGTGCAATCGCGATGGCGCAGTCACCGAGCATGGTTTCGGGGCGTGTGGTAGCGACGACGAGGTGACCTTCCTGATTGCTGAACGGGTAGCGCAAGTACCACATGCTGCCATTTTCTTCTTCCGAGATGACTTCGAGGTCGGAGATCGCGGTGTGGAACTTGGTGTCCCAGTTGACCAGTCGCTTGCCGCGATAGATCAAGCCTTCCTCAAACAGTTGTACGAATACTTCCTGCACCGCTTTGGATAGCCCTTCGTCCATGGTGAAGCGTTCGTTTTCCCAGTCCAGCGATGAACCGAGGCGGCGTAATTGCTGGGTGATGCGACCGCCGGATTCTTTCTTCCATTCCCAGATGCGTTCAATCAGCTTGTCACGGCCGAGGTCGTGTCGGGTTTTGCCTTCGGCTTCGAGTTGGCGTTCGACCACCATTTGGGTCGCGATACCGGCGTGGTCGGTGCCCGGTTGCCACAAGGTTTTGTCGCCGCTCATGCGGTGGTAGCGAATCAGGGTATCCATGATCGCATTGTTGAAGCCGTGACCCATGTGCAGGCTGCCGGTGACATTCGGCGGCGGGATCATGATGCAATAGCTTTTGTCACCCTCATCAGCAGGGCGGAAGTAGCCATTGTCTTCCCATTTTTGATACCAGTCCTGTTCGATGGTGTGCGGGGCGTAGGTTTTTTCCATGAGGCGGTTAGCGGGTCCGGTTAAAACGAGTGATTATACATGCTGCAGCCGGAGTGAGTCGATAATCAGCGTATCGAAAGGTGTACTGCTGCAATCAACTTTTAGCGCCTGTTGATGGCTGTCCAAAGAATGCCGGGTAATGAATAGTCGCGCCTGCGGGTTGTGTTATCGGTCTGGAAATGTTTGAATGAATAGGCATGTATCACCAACAAAGAGGATTACATGCAAAATCTAATCAAAGCGCTGACTTTTTTGGCGCTGTCTGTTTTTATTTTTCCTGCCCAGGCTGCCAAATGCGGTACTGTCACGATCTCTGAAATGAACTGGCCTTCGGCCGAATTTCTCGCCAATCTCGATAAGATCATTCTTGAAGAAGCATTCGATTGCAAGGTTCAACTGGTACCGGGTGCAACCGTAACCACGTTTGCCTCGATGGAATCCAAAGGGCAACCCGATGTCGCTCCCGAGTTGTGGACCAACGGTGTGGCAGAGCGCCTCAAGGCTTCCGTCGCGAAAGGCGATATTACTTTGGGTAGTAAATTGATCGAGGGTGCCAGCGAAGGCTGGTTTATCTCCGAGGCGGCGCATAAAAAACATCCTGAATTGAAAACTGTGGACGATGTCATGGCGCATCCGGAGTACTTTCCCAATAAGGAAAATCCGTCGCATGGTGCTTTTTATGGATGTCCGTCCGGCTGGGGTTGCCAGATTTCCAATAATAATCTGATGAAGCCGGGCGCATTCGATGCAGCCGGTCATAACTTTGATGTAATTGACCCGGGTTCGGGCGCGGCTCTGGCGGCTTCGATTGCCAAGGCTTACGAGCGTAAGGAACCGTGGTTCGGTTATTACTGGCAGCCAACAGCGGTATTGTATAAATACCCGATGTTCAAGCTGGACTGGGGTGTGCCGCATGACAAGGAAAACTGGGACAACTGTATTTCGAAATCTCCGGATTGCGCGACACCAAAGAAAAATGGCTGGGCGGTTTCACAGGTATCCACCGCCATGACCAGCAAGTTCGCTAAAGCCAACCCTGTTCTCGCATCGTATTTCGATAAGCGTAGTTATGGCATGGATACGGTCGGTGGCGTGCTGGCTTATATGGCCGATAATCAGGCCAATGGTGAGGATGGTGCATTCTATTTTCTGAAAAATCATGAATCCGTCTGGTCTAAATGGCTGACTCCGGAACAAGTAAAGAAAGTCAAGAAGGCTCTTTGATTCGATGGAGAGCCTGATCGTCTGGTTATCGGAATTTCCCAGTTTGTCGCGTGGAGAACTGCGCGACTTTCGCAAAGGTATCGATCAAGCCTTTCGCGAATTTACCCAGCAGTACGGCGCTGGACTGGAAAGTTTTTTCGACCCGTTGCTGAGTTTTCTGATCTGGTCAGAAAGAATGTTACTGGCCGCGCCCTGGCCTTTGGTGATTGCAGCCATCGCCGGGCTGGCCTGGCTCGGCAGTCGTAGTCTGAAAGTGGTCGCCGGTGTCATCATTTCATTACTGCTGATCGGTTATTTCGGCATGTGGGAAGACACCATGCGCACGCTCAGCATCATCACGGTTTGCACACTGGTGGCGATTGCGATCGGGATTCCGTTGGGCATAGTGATGGCGCGTTCCAATCGCTTGCAGGCGATGATCAACCCGATACTCGATGTGATGCAAACCATGCCGAGTTTCGTGTACCTGATTCCGGTGGTGATGCTGCTCGGCATCGGCAAGGTGCCGGGCATGATGGCGGTGATCATTTATGCACTGCCGCCGGTCGTACGGCTGACCAATCTTGGCATTCGCCAGGTTGACAGCAGTGTGGTGGAAGCGGCCAATGCGTTTGGCTGTAACGCCTGGCAAAAGCTGGTGAATGTACAGTTACCGCTGGCCTTGCCTTCGATTTTCGCCGGGGTCAATCAAACCATCATGATGTCTTTATCGATGGTCGTCATCGCCTCGATGATCGGCGTCACCGGGCTGGGACAACCGGTACTCAAGGCGATCACCAATCAGTATTTTTCACTCGGCCTGTTAAATGGTCTGGCGATTGTAGCGATTGCGATTATTTTCGACCGCGTTTCACAGCGATACGGCCTGCGACTGCAGAAACACCGTCAGGGAGGTCACCATGCCTGAGATCAAGATCAGCATTGAAGGTTTGACCAAGATTTTTGGCAAGAACCCGTCCGCCATGCTCAAGCTCGTCGATGCCGGTATGGACAAGGAAACCCTGCTAAAGAAGCATGGCCATGTGCTCGGCTTGCACGACATCAACATGCAATTGCACGAACGCAACATCGAAGTGGTGATGGGGCTTTCCGGTTCGGGTAAATCGACGCTGATCCGGCACATCAACCGCCTGATCGAGCCGACCAGTGGCAAGGTGATGGTCGATGGCGAGGATGTTCTGGCGATGACGCCCGGTGCGTTACGTAATTTTCGTCAACAGAAAACCGCGATGGTGTTCCAGAAATTTGCCCTGTTGCCGCATCGCAATGTGCTGGAAAATGTTGCCTTCGGGCTGCAAACCCAGAAAAAGGAAAAGTCATTTATCGATCATCAGTCGCGGATGTGGCTGGATCGTGTCGGCCTCAAGGGCTATGAAAACCATTATCCCGCTCAATTATCCGGCGGCATGCAGCAACGCGTCGGTCTGGCGCGTGCGCTGGCCTGCGATGCCGATATCCTGATGATGGATGAAGCCTTCAGTGCGCTCGATCCGCTGATCCGTTCTGACATGCAGGATTTATTGCTTGAGCTGCAAGCCGAGTTGCACAAGACCATCGTTTTCATCACTCATGATCTGGATGAAGCACTCAAAATCGGTGATCGTATCGCGATTCTCAACGGGGGCAAGCTGGTGCAACATGACACGCCGCAACAGATTTTGCTCAATCCGGCAGATGATTATGTCGACCGATTTGTGGCCGATGTCAATCGAACCCGGGTGCTGCTGGCGAAATCCATTATGGTCGATGAAAAGCCCGAACAGAATGCCGACTCGGTGACTTGCCGGGATGACGAAACCGTCGACACAGTGCTGCACACGCTACTTTCGGAAGACGGCAGCTATGTCATTGTCGAGAATTCCAAAGGCAAGCGAGTAGGGTATATCGATAAGGAAACGCTGGCCGATTCAGTATTCCAGATCGAGAAAAAATCTGCAGCCTGACATGGTCGGATTATGTCGCTGACTGTCGATATCTTGCTGTCTTCCTGTTTTGAGCGAATGTTTTTTGTTGCATACGACCCTTTTATGTCATTGAATTGAAACCCGCCTGCCGTAAGCTACTGTCGTAAACCATGACTGAAAAAATCCCGACTGATATACAGGCACATGTTGCGCGTCAGCGCCACACCTTGAAGCTATTGCTGGCGGACGACATGCACAAGCTGGCGCAACGCTGCCAGCCACTGATGGATCAACCGCAAGCGTTGGAAAAACTGTTGCAAAAACAATTTTCAAAGCGCAGTTTCTTCAAGTATTTATGGGTGCTGGATCATGCCGGCATCCAGCTCACGGCGACGGTTTCTCGTAAAAAGCTCAAAACCGAACAGGTGGGACGTGACCGTGCAGCACGACCCTATCTGCAACGCGGCTTGAGTGGAGAACCTTTTTATCTTTCCGAAGCCTATATCAGTCGTCACCGCAAGCGCCCGTCGTTGACTGCGGTACAAGTGATCAAGGATGAGTTTGGCACCTCGATTGGTTACCTTGGCGCGGATTTTGATTTACGCAAATTACCGCACACCAGCAAGTTGAAACTGGGCAAGAAGGGCTGGCAGCAGATGAAAGGAGACCCGGCCATCCGGGGCGGGCTGTTCGCCCAGCAACGCGCGATCAGTGCAATGGATGAAAAGATTGATGATGTGCTCAGCCTGATGGTGGAGTTGATGGTGGCACAAGGCGTGTTTCACGCCAAACTTCATTTTTCCAGTAGCCGCGCTACGGTCTGGCTGGTGGATAACCCTTACGATTACCAGATACTCAGCATCGATGAATTAACCGACCCGAGCCTGTGCCTGGCCTTCCCCAGGCGTGAATATTTCCAGCAGGCTACGGTGCCTCCGAAAAAAATCAAGAAAGTTTTCCGTCAATTCAAGAAATTGCGATTTGCCGACGAAACCATCTATCTTCGGTCGGCCTCGCTGAATATTGTCAATGGCATGATTGGCCTAAACTTTTCTTGTGATGGCTCACATTACGTGCTTTACCGGGAATTCCTGGATAAGGATAACAGCTTCTGGTTCGGGGTGAATTAATTCGGATCCTGATAGGATCATCCGTTGATTTCAGGTCTGATATCCTCTCTGTCAGCCATTATTTACAGCTCCTTACAATTTGCAACACTGCCGAAATCTAGTTGATGCGGGTATACTTCGCGTTGTTTCTCGCACCGAGCAGGTATCACTCAGATGTCCAGATCCATTGGCCCCGCCTTACGCAGTTACTGGAATTGGCTTTCGGTGCTGCCTTTGGGCAAGTGGATATTCAGTCGTGCAATCGGGTGGATGGCACCGTATTCGGGCAGTATTTCGGCGCGGGTGCAAACGCTGGAGCCGGGTTTCGGAGTGGTGCAGTTATCCGACCATCGTAAGGTAAGAAATCATCTCAAATCGGTTCATGCAGTGGCACTGGTCAATCTGGCTGAAATTGCGACCGGTCTAACCCTGATGAACAGCCTGCCGGATAACACGCGGGGTATTCTTACTGGCCTCGATATCCGCTATCTGAAAAAAGCCCGTGGCATCTTGACGGCGAGTTGCCATTGCCAGATTCCGACCGATAATCGTGAGCAGGAAGTCCGGTTAGAGACAGAAATTGTCAACACCGATAATGAAGTGGTCGCAACGGCTCAGGCTCAATGGCTGATCGGACCGGAACAAACAGGATGATGTTATTTCAGTTTGTGGCTGAGCAGGGCGATAATTTCCCGGTAGGCATTGTCCATGTGGCGATCGAGAATCTGGCGGATTTCTTCATCGACCAGCAATTCCCGAACATCCGGCTCCAGCTCGGGTAGTGCCGATTCTTCACCGGCGGTGCCAGGGGTGATGTTGATTTGCTGCTGGTCGTTCTGAATCTGCTCAAGAGAAAGTCGATACTGTCGCTCGATCGCCGTTTCATCGAGTCGGGTCAACGCGGAATCGGATGGTTCGAAGCTGGTTTGTGCTAAATCTGCCGGTTCAGTCAGCACTGGATTCTCGGCAGGTTGATCCGGGTTTGTTTCCCCGTGGTTATTCTGGTCACTGAGTTCGGGGTGATGGAACTGGTCAGAATCCGCAGGCAAGGTTGAATCCAACTCCGGCTCGGCTGGTTCGGGTAGCTCACCGCGTCGGATGACTTCGCGCAAGACCGGAACGCTGCTTTGCCCACTCATAATTTGTGATGCTCCAGCGGGTAACCGCGATCTTTGTAAAAGCTGTAATGCGCGCGCGCCTCGGCTTTATTGTGCTCGGTTACGATTTCCAACACCCGGTCAAACTGGGCAAACCAGCTCGGGATTTCACTCGACAGATTGATCAGCAAATCGCGCTCTCCTCGCGGTTCGATTTGATGACTGATCAGGATCGGGGTTAAAAATCCATCCTGTTCTTGCTGGTCGTGAGGTAGAAAACTTTCATCGTTGTTGGTCCACAACAGGCGGTCGAGCTGGTCAGTCTGATTCGCATCAGTGGTGTACAGCAGCAATTTTTTTTTCTGGCTGAAGGCTTTCTCGCAGAGTTTGCACACCAGTTCTTCGAGCTGGTGACGTTGCGATTGAGCGATGTCGTAAAAATCGATGCGGGTCATGTCAGGCCGAGGCTGTTCAGCCTTGCATTTCTTCCATTCGATCGATGATATATTGCGTCAGCAGCGGGACCGGGCGGCCAGTAGCGCCCTTGTTGTCACCGCTGACCCAGGCGGTACCGGCGATATCAAGGTGCGCCCATTTGTATTTCTTGGTGAAGCGAGACAGAAAACAGGCCGCAGTGATGGTACCCGCTTCGCGTCCGCCGATATTGGCGATATCGGCAAAATTGGATTTCAGCTGGTCCTGATATTCGTCCCACAGTGGCAATTCCCAAACCTTGTCCTGTACCTTTTTACCGGAGCCGATCAAGTCATTTACCAGTGGGCCATGGTTGCCAATAACCGCAGACGGGTTGCGTCCCAGTGCGATGATGCAGGCGCCGGTCAGGGTCGCGATATCGATCACGACATCGGGGTCGAACTTTTCGGCATAACTAAGCGCATCACACAGAATCAAGCGCCCTTCGGCATCGGTGTTGAGGATTTCAATAGTCAACCCAGACATGCTGGTGACAATATCGCCGGGCTTGGTAGCGAGTCCGTCGGGCAGGTTTTCGGTGGCGGGAATGATGCCGACGACATTGATTGGCAATTGCATTTCAGCCACAGCCGACAGGGTTCCGATGACGGAAGCGGCTCCACACATATCATACTTCATTTCATCCATCGATGCGCCGGGCTTGAGCGAAATGCCACCAGAGTCGAAGGTGACGCCCTTGCCAACCAGAACCACCGGCTTTTGCTGGCTATCGCCACCGTGATATTCCATCGAGATCAGTTTTGCTGGTTGCCGGCTTCCGGCGGCAACCGATAGCAGCGAGCCCATGCCGAGCTTTTTCATGTCTTCTTCTTCCAGTACTTCGGTCACAATGGTCGGAAAGGTTTTACTGAGTCTGACCGATTGTTCCGCCAGATAGGTCGGGGTGCAGATATTCCCGGGCAAATTGCCGAGATCTTTCGTCAGACTGACGCCGGCACTGATTGCATTGCCCTGCTTGATGGCGGCTTCACCGATGCCGAGGTCGCGTCGACTCGGTACATTCATCACCAGTTTGCGAATGCCTTTGACCGGCTCCTTTTTGCTGGATTTCAATTGTTCAAACTGGTATCGGCTGCTATTCATTTGCATCACATTTTGCAAAACCTTCCAGTGAATATCGCGCCCTTTAAGGTTGAGGTCAGTGAGATAGGAATAGGCTTCCATCGCGCCGATATTTTCCAGCGCGCTCGATACGCTATCAAGTATCTTGAGGTAATTGGTTTCGTTCAGGTCCTTGTCCTTGCCGCATCCGACCAGCAGCAAGCGGTCGGACAAGGTGCCGGGAACATTGTGCAAAACCAGCGTTTGTCCGAGTTTTCCATCCATGTCTCCGCGACGAATAATGGTGGAAAGAAAGCCTTCACTGATCTTGTCGATCAGACGGCCGGCGCGTGATAATTTTCGTGGTTGCGAGACTCCGATGATCAGGCAGGCGGTGCGCTGCTTTTCAGGGTTTCCGCTTTTTACATTAAATTCCATCGATCCGATACCTTATATAAATGAAAAGCCCTGAAGTCGGCCCGCAATAACGGGTAACAGCAAGGCTTTTTGACTGGGCGGATGACTCCCAACTGGAATCCTCCGGCGATAAGCCCGTATAATGGTGCATGTTGCCTAAAGTTGCAAATAACAACCGCCGAAAAATCATTCACGGACTGTTCATCGTCCTGCCCGTATAATCAGCCCGACATGCCCATTGCCAATCGCTATCTATTGCGTGAAATCTTCAAGAGCAGCAGCGCAACGACCCTGATACTGTTTGCTATCATGATGAGCAATACGCTTGGCCGACTGTTATCGGATATCTCTGCCGGAGATTTGCCGGCTGCCGGATTGTGGCCGATCCTGCTCGGACAATCGGTGCAAGTGCTGGCTTTTTTGCTGCCGCTGGGTTTGTTTCTCGGCATTGTGTTTGCTTTCGGACAACTGTACAAGGATCATGAACTGGTCGTGTTGCATGCATGCGGTTTTGGATATCGGCAACTATATGCAACGGTACTGTGGATTCTGATACCACTGTTTATTTTCACCCTGTTTTCGAGCATGTGGCTGAGTGCCTCGGTATTACGCAGTGCCAAACAGATCGTCGACCAAAGCAGTCATGTCAACCAGTTCCAGCAACTCAAGATTGGACAATTCAACCTCAGCAAAGACCAGAAGAATGTCTTTTTCATGCAATCCATGTCGGCCGATAAGCTAAAGGTCGAAAATGTCATTATCACGCAAAAAAATGACCGCGTAGAAGCGATTGAAACCGCAGTTCAGGGACGTAACACAACAGATGAAAAAACCGGCGATCTATTTCTTGAGGTGGGGCCGGGTGTACGCTATGAAAACACACCCGGTAAGCTGGACTACAAAACTATTCAATTCGAAAAGCACGGCATCTTGCTGGAAAAAAGCAAACCGAAAATCTCGAAGCTTCGCCCGGTGGAAAAAACACCCGAAGAATTACGCCAGTCCACATCGCGTTATGAGCAGGTGGAGTTTTACTGGCGATTGAATCCGCCGATTTCATTGCTGGTGCTTGCGCTGATCGCGATCCCGCTAAGCCGTATCGCGCCCCGGCAGGGTAAGTATGGCAAGGTTGCCGCAGCACTGCTGATTTTTATCATTTACCAGAACCTGCTCGGTTTTACCTTCAAGGCGGTGGAACAAGGCGAGTTACCTCTATGGCTTAATTTCTGGTGGGTGCATGGATTGTTTTTGCTATTGGCGGCTTTCTTGCTTCTGCTGCGTAATCGGGTTTCGCCGTTTTCAAAACGGAGTTCTGGTTAATGATTTTAGCACGCTATATCGTAGCCCAGATAATCAAAAGCAGTTTGCTGGTGTTGATTACACTGGTTTGCCTGAATCTTTTTTTTACCATGGTTCAGCAGCTCGATGATGTAGGAAAAGGAGATTTCCTGTGGCCGCAATTTATTCAGTATATTGCACTGCTGGCACCGGGAATGGCCGTTTTTTTCATGCCGATGGCGGTGCTGTTGGGAGCCATGCTAAGTCTAGGCTCTCTGGCTTCCAATAGTGAAATTATCTCGATGCAGGCCGCCGGGTTAGCGGTTAAAAAACTGGTCTTGATCGTGGCTCAGGTTGCACTGTTGTTTTCCGTGTTTTCGTTTTTGCTCGATAACCTGATCGTGCCGAAAACTGAATCAGCTGCCAGGCAGTTGAAATCCTCGAGTCTGACTTCTCGCGCGGCGCTACACTCGAAACGTGGACTATGGATCAAGGATGGCCAAAATATTATTTTCATCCGACAATTGTTTCCGGGTGGCCATGCGAAAAATGTTGAAATCTATCAACTCGATGAAGATAACCGATTACAAATGAAGACCATGGCGAAATCTGCCAGAGTTGTTGGCAAGGCGTGGCAGTTGCAGGGGTTGAACAAGATCAGGGTGACAGACGAACGGGTTATGACTGAACACGTTGCCAAGGAAAAATACAGCGGGCAGTTATCCCGTCAGCTGTTGCAATCTCTGGTGCTGGATGCGAGGACAATGTCGATCTTCGATGTCTACCAGTACATGCAGTTTCTCAAGCAGAATCACTTGAGCTATTCTGCAGAATCGTTGTCTTTCTGGCGCAAGATTTATTTTCCATTAGCGTTGTTTGTGATGGCCCTGCTGGCGGTGCCTTTTGTACTGGGTTCGCAGCGTGACAGTAATACAGGGCAACGCCTGGTGATCGGTATCGTGTTGGGGTTGAGCTATTCGATGCTGGACAAGTTACTGGTTCAGGCTGGTGAATTACTGCATTTACCGGCCATGCTCAATGCCTTTATTCCGACCTTGATTTTTATCGTACTGACTTCTTTTCTGCTGCAAAGAAAAATATCCAACCCGAGCTGACGATGCAATGTGACGAATCGGTTTTACCCGCTCGTTAATTATTTTGTGTTGCCCAGACATTTTACATCAATGATTTTGGTATGGCTCAATCGGTCGTGCCAGGTATAGGGTTTGAATAAACGCCACAGGTAGCCCAGACCGAAACAGGCCATGGAAAAAAAGGCAAATGCAAGGCGCAAAAAACTTTCCGTCCAGGAAGGGTTGAAACCATAATCATTGATGATCCGGATTTTCCATACCTTCATACCCAGAGTCTGACCCGATTTACTCCAGAACCAGCTATAAAAAATAAAAATTAGCATGAGTAAATATAACGAATAAGAAAAACTGTGGATGGCTTCGCCATGAGTGAAGGGAAGAAGAATTGCGGTACCAATAAATAAAATGGCCGCGATTAAAAAACTGTCGTACAGCATTGCCAGTAATTGTTTCAACAGGCCGGCAGGTGGGCATTGCAATAGGTTTTTTGTATTCATGAAGAAAATTAACGAAGAAAGTGCCGATATATAGAAAAAGTTAGCAATAATCAACAATACTTGATTGAAAAAAATAAATCCCTTTTTATAATCACTACACCTTAATCACTAAAACAGGATAATCGATGGCTATCAAGAAAAAATCTGCGACGAAAGCAAAAAAACCGGCCGCCAAAAAATCGGCGACCAAAAAATCCACCATGAAAAAAGCATCTATGAAAAAAGCAGGTCGTGGTCGCCCCAAGACAGCTGCAATCAAAGCGGTAACCAAAAAAGCTGCCGTTAAAAAAGCTGCCGTTAAAAAAGCTGCCGTTAAAAAAGCTTCGGCAAAAAAACCTGCTGTTAAAAAAGCTGTGCGTAAAAGTCCTGTGGTCAAGAAAAAGGCGGGTAGAGTTGCAAACCCTGCAACCGAGCGCATGAAAGGATTGAGAGATGAAATTGCCGAATTAAAAGCGGCATTAAAAGCCTCGATGAAACGTGAAGCGGGTCTGGCAAAGATTGCATCAAACATGAGTACTGCGATCGAGAAATCGGTTGCCAAGATGATGAAGTCGGAACTGACCAGTCTCGAAAAGGCCTTGAAGCCAAAGAAAAGAAAGAAAAGAGCCAAGAAAGCAGAGCCGAAGGGCTAATCTGCATTTCTGGGTAGGTTCGACCTTATCCGGTTTGAAAAGGCACTGTTTCAGTGCCTTTTTTTATGCGTTATGAAAAAATTCGAATCCTCATTGCAATCGATCGATTATTTTATCGACACCACCTGGTCGGAAAAAGGCTTGTCGCGTCTGACGCTGGATGCTTATCGTCGCGACCTGAAATTATTTTCCAAATGGCTGGATGAAAAGAATCTGGGTATTCAGGAGGCCGGGCAAAAAGAGATTCTTGGGTATCTGGCCGAGCGTGCTGATCAAAAAATGGCCGCCAGATCCAACGCGCGATTGCTTTCATCGATGAAACAGTATTATCGGTTTCAACTGCGTACAGGACTGCGGCCCGATAATCCGACCGAATTGATCAGCATGCCGAAACTGAGTCGCTCACTTCCGGATAGCCTGAGTGAACTGGATTGTGAAAAATTATTGCTTGCCCCCGATATCGGTTCATCCTATGGCCTGCGTGATCGCAGCATGCTCGAATTGATGTACGCCTCCGGCTTGCGGGTCAGTGAATTAGTGTCCCTGAAACTGAATCAGATCAACCAGAATCTGGGCCTGGTGCGATTGATCGGAAAAGGCAGCAAGGAACGTGTCACTCCGGTCGGGGAAGAAGCATTGTACTGGCTGAAGCGCTATCTCAAAGAAGGCCGACCCGAATTGATGCGTATGCACAACCTCAATGACGACTTGTTTTTATCCAGCCGCGGCAGCGCAATCACGCGTCAGGCTTTCTGGCAGCATATCAAGAAATATCTGGCTCAAGCCGGATTGAAAGACAGTTACACACCCCATTCATTACGCCATGCCTTTGCCACTCATTTGCTCAACCACGGGGCGGATTTACGAACTGTGCAAATGTTACTCGGCCACAGTAATTTATCGACCACCCAGATATATACCCATGTCGCTCAGGCACGGTTACAGGCGCTGCATCAAAAACATCACCCCAGAGGTTAAATAGGGAAATCGGTCTGGCGAATGTCCTATCCTTGGAATCCGCCAGCGCCAGTCAATTTTAATGCAGCAAGGTAAACATCTTACGGCGGGAGGCTTTCACCAACGGGTGTTCGCTCCCTAGTAAATCGAACAGGTCGAGCAAACCTTTTCGCGCTGCACCATCGTTATACGAGGCATCCTTTTGCATCACCCGGAATAATAAATCGATGGCGGCTTCATAATTCTCCGCTGCTGTGAGGTAATCACTCATCTTCAGCAAAGCTTCGAGATCATCCGGATTGTCTTTGATTCGCTGTTCGAGTTCCTTCGGGTCACCGGCTTCTTTCAATTTATTTGCCAGTTTGATGTGAGCCAGAATTTCTTTGGCTTCCGGTAATTCGCGGTCTTCGGCGCTGAGGCTTTCGATCAACGCGGTAGCGCTGTCAAAATCGTTTTCGTTGGCGACCAGTTTGGCAATATTGATTTTCAACCGGGCATTGTCCGGATCCTTGGCCAGTGCGGCGTTGAGTAATTCCAGCGCCTGATCCTTGTTGCCCTGGGTGTATGCCGAGATCGCTTCATCGAGTACCGCATCGGATTCCGTTTTGATGTAAGGGTCGAGAAATTTACGCACTTCCGATTCCGGCTGTGCGCCCATGAATTCATTGACGATCTGGCCATCGACGAACAGCTTGACCGTGGGCAAGCTGCGAACCCCGGCCTGCGCTGCGAGTTCACCTTGCTCATCGGAATTAACCATCGCCAGATGAAATGCGCCGTTATATTCTTCAGCCAGTTTGTGCAACACCGGAATCAATGACTGGCAAGGTTGGCACCAGTCGGCCCAGAAATCGACCAGCACCGGCTGGTTGAACGACCGATCGATCACCTCGGTCTGGAAATTCTGCAGGGTCACTTGATGAATAAAGGGGGATTCGCTCATGTTCATTTCCGACTTGCTGAAAAGATGGCGACTATATAGGGGTTTACCAAAAAAATTCAACCATGCAAATATCACCTGCCGCCACGGATTCGGTTATACTTTCGCCGCCTCAGTAAAACACAACCAGAGAGCCCAGTTTGAACAGTCAATACGATGCATCGTCCATTGAAGTCCTGACCGGTCTGGACCCGGTAAAAAAACGCCCCGGCATGTACACCGATACCGCCCGGCCGAACCATCTGGCACAGGAAGTCATCGACAATTCGGTGGATGAAGCCATCGCCGGTCATGCCAGCAAGATCAGTGTCATTTTGCACAAGGACAATTCCTTGTCGGTGATCGACAATGGCCGCGGCATGCCGGTCGATCTGCACCCCGAGCAGAATATCCCAGGGGTCGAAGTGATTCTCACCAAGTTGCACGCGGGCGGCAAGTTTTCCAACAAGAATTATGAATTTTCCGGCGGCCTGCACGGCGTCGGCGTATCGGTCGTCAATGCCTTGTCGAAACAGCTCGATGTGCGGGTGCGCCGCGATGGCAAGGAATACGCCATCAGCTTTGCCGATGGTGAAAAGGTCAGCGAATTGATCGAGATTGGCAGCGTTGGCAAAAAGAATACCGGCACCACCATTCATTTCTGGCCCGACCCGAAGTATTTTGACAGCGCCAATTTTTCGATTCCCCGGTTAAAACATATCCTGCGTGCCAAAGCCGTTTTATGCCCCGGTTTGCAAGTCAAATTTTTTGTCGAGAAAACCGCTGAAAGTGATGAATGGTATTACGAAGATGGCCTGTCCGATTATTTAAAAGAAGCCCTGCAGGGATATGAGCTATTGCCCGCCGAACCCTTCATGGGTTCAATGCAGGGGGAAAAGGAAGCGGTCGACTGGGCCGTGCAATGGTTGCCTGAAGGCGGTGAAGCGGTCACCGAAAGTTACGTCAACCTGATTCCGACCGCACTCGGCGGTACCCATGTCAATGGCTTGCGTACCGGCCTGACCGATGCCATCCGCGAATTTTGCGAATTCAGAAATCTGCTGCCGCGCGGGGTCAAACTGGCGCCGGACGATGTCTGGGACAAGGTCAGCTACGTGCTGTCGGTGAAGATGCAGGACCCGCAATTTTCCGGCCAGACCAAAGAGCGGTTATCGTCACGAGAAACCGCTGCGTTTGTCTCCGGCGTGGCCAAGGATGCCTTCAGCCTGTATTTGAACCAGCATGCCGACATCGGTGATTTGCTGGCGCAAATGGCGATTGCCAGCGCGCAGAAACGACTCAAGTCCGGCAAGAAAGTGGTGCGTAAAAAAATCACTACCGGCCCGGCCTTGCCCGGCAAACTGGCCGATTGTTCGAGTCAGGATGTGCGCCGAACCGAATTGTTTCTGGTCGAGGGTGATTCGGCCGGTGGCTCGGCCAAGCAGGCGCGCAGCCGCGAGTTTCAAGCCATCATGCCGTTGCGCGGCAAGATCCTCAATACCTGGGAAGTCTCCTCCGATCAGGTGCTGGCTTCGCAGGAAGTGCATGACATCTCGGTCGCGATCGGGGTTGAACCGGGGTCGGATGATTTGTCCGGCTTGCGCTACGGCAAGGTCTGTATCCTCGCCGATGCGGATTCCGATGGCGCGCATATCGCGACATTACTCTGCGCCCTTTTTCTGCGCCACTTCAGGCCATTGGTTGAAAATGGACATATCTATGTCGCCAAGCCGCCGCTGTATCGCATTGATGTCGCCAAGGATAAATTCTATGCGCTGGATGACGCCGAACGCGATGGCATTCTCGATCGCATTGCCGCCGAAAAGCGCAAGGGCAAGGTCACGGTCACGCGCTTCAAGGGGCTGGGTGAAATGAACCCGCTGCAACTGCGTGAAAGCTCAATCGACCCGGATACCCGCCGGCTGGCCCAACTCACCATCGAGCCGGGCGATAGCACCTTCGAAATCATGAATATGCTGCTTTCCAAAAAACAGGCCGGCGATCGGAAATCCTGGTTGCAGGAAAAAGGTGACCTTGCCAAAGTGTAAAGTCTGGTGAATGCTTGAAAGTAAATCTTTGTTAATTTTAGGGCTTTTGTCCAACCGAATAATTGTCTTGCCTGACATTATCTCTTACCATGCTGGCGCACTATCTTAGCTCACAGGTAAAGAAAATCATGTTATCGAAAAGATTGTTTACCGCAGCCATGCTGCTGGGCATCAGTGTTACCCCGCTATTTGCCGCTGAAGAATCTGCACCGAAAGGGATGTCTGGATCAGCCGAATTCGGCATGGTATTAACAGCAGGTAATAGTGATAGCGCCACCCTGAATGGAAAATTTGGACTGACAAATGATACTTCGCAATGGTTGCATACAGCTTCGCTGGATATGATACGCGCCGAGTCGGAGAATGTTAAAACGGCTGAACGCTATGTGCTTAAGGCCAAGTCGAATTATAAACTGCAGCAGGATCAATTCTTATTTGTTGGCATGAACCACGATGTCGATAAATTTAGCGGTTATGATTACCAAACTGCGTTGACAGCAGGTTATGGACGAAAGTTGTACGATACGGACGAGTATCAATTATCGATCGAAATCGGTCCTGGTTATCGCTTTAGTCAGCTCAAAAACGGCGGAGATGAAAACGAGGGTATTTTGCATCTCGGAGCGACCAGCAAATATATTATCAACAAGGGAAGTTCGGTTGATGGCACGCTGGTGGTCGATACCGGCTCGGACCAAACCGTCACCGCTTTGGCCCTCGGTTACGTCAATTCCTTGAGTAGTTCGCTGGCTCTGAAAATCGGATACAATCTGAAGCAGTCTTCGGTCGTACCAGTTGGCACGAACAAGTCTGATACCATCACTTCTGTCAGCCTGATCTACAGCTTCTGATACAGGTTTTTTTGCGTGTTGCGAAAAGGCGCTGTGTACTGCACTGCGCCTTTTTATTTGCAAAAGCATTAGTGAATAATGCAGTTGGCGGGTAAAATATAGCGCATTATTCCATCTGTACAATTACTTCATGCCACAAAACCTGGAACTCAATTACGAAGGGGTCGAACTCGAGCCGCTACGCGAATTCACCGAAAAAGCCTACCTCGATTATTCCATGTACGTCATCCTCGATCGCGCCTTGCCGCATATCGGGGATGGCCTGAAACCGGTGCAGCGGCGGATCATCTATGCGATGTCCGAACTCGGTTTATCGGCCAGCTCCAAACACAAGAAATCGGCGCGCACAGTGGGCGACGTACTGGGTAAATTTCATCCGCATGGCGATAGCGCCTGTTACGAAGCGATGGTGTTGATGGCGCAGCAATTCTCTTATCGCTATCCGCTGATCGATGGGCAGGGTAACTTCGGCTCGCCGGATGACCCCAAGTCTTTTGCCGCCATGCGTTACACCGAATCGCGGCTGTCGCCATTTGCCAAGGTATTGCTGCAGGAACTCGGGCAAGGAACAGTCGACTGGGTGCCGAATTTCGATGGCACGCTGCAGGAACCCTCGCTACTGCCGGCGCGCCTGCCACATATTCTGCTCAATGGCACGACCGGCATCGCAGTCGGCATGGCCACCGATTTACCACCGCACAACCTGCGCGAAGTCGCCACCGCCTGTATCCGCCTGCTGGAAAATTCACGCAGCTCAGTGGATGAATTGCTCGAACACATCAAGGGGCCGGATTACCCGACCGAGGCAGAAATCATTACCTCGGCGCAAGACCTCAAATCGATGTATGAAACCGGCCACGGCAGTATTCGCATGCGTGCGGTTTACGAAAAGGAAGAAGGGGATATCATCATCACCGCGTTGCCGTATCAAGTCTCCGGTGCCAGAGTGCTGGAGCAAATTGCCAGTCAGATGCAAGCCAAAAAACTGCCGATGGTGGATGACTTGCGCGATGAATCCGATCACGAAAATCCGACCCGGCTGGTGATTGTGCCGCGTTCCAACCGGATCGATATCGACGCCCTGATGAACCACCTCTTCGCCTCCACCGATCTGGAAAAAACCTACCGCGTCAACATGAATATGATCGGCACCAATGGTCGGCCGCAGGTGAAAAACCTGAAGATGATCCTGCAGGAATGGATTGCGTTTCGTATCGCCACCGTGCGACGCCGCCTGCAATGGCGGCTCGACAAGGTCGACAAGCGCTTGCATATTCTGCAAGGCTTGCTGGTGGCCTTTCTGAATCTCGATGAAGTCATACGAATCGTGCGCTACGAAGACGATCCAAAAGCAAAATTGATGAGTACCTTCAACATCTCCGAGATTCAGGCCGAAGCGATTCTCGAAACCAGGTTGCGCAATCTGGCCAGGCTGGAAGAGATGAAGATTCGCGCCGAGCAGGATGAATTGCTCAAGGAAAAAGTCGAGCTGGAAAAATTATTGGGGTCAGATCGCCGCTTGAAAACCCTGATCAAAAAAGAGATTCTGGCCGACGCTGAAGTCTATGGCGATGACCGACGCTCACCCATCGTCGAGCGCGCGGTGGCCAGGGCCATGGATGAATCCGATCTGGTGCCGTCCGAGCCTTTGACCGTTGTGTTATCCGCACGGGGTTGGGTGCGTGCCGCCAAAGGGCATGATGTCGATGCCGCTGCGCTCAATTACAAATCGGGTGACCACTTTCTGGCGGCGGCACGCGGCAAGAGTAACCAGATGGCAGTCTTCATCGACACCAGCGGGCGCAGTTATGCCGCACCGGCACACACCCTGCCATCTGCACGCGGGCAGGGCGAACCGCTGACCGGGCGCTTCAAACCAGCGGCCGGGGTTGAATTTGCCACTGTTGTGATGGGGCGTGATGACGATCTGTTTTTGTTATCGACTACTTTCGGTTATGGCTTTATCTGCAAATTCTCCGACATGGTGACGCGCAACAAGAATGGCAAAGCGTTGATTACGGTACCGGCTGGTGCCGAGTTATTGCCGCCAGTGGCGATCCGAGATGTCGAGCAACAATTTATCGTGGCGATTACCAGCCAGGGCTATATCGGTGTGATCCCGCTGAAGGAATTGCCGCAACTGTCGAAAGGCAAGGGTAATAAAATCATCAATGTGCCACCGAAGAAGCTGAAAGCCGGCGAAGAGATTGTCGGTGCGATGCACTGTGTCAGTGAAGATGACAAACTTACCATCCATGTCGGCAAGAAATTCAAGTCGATGAACTTCAAGGAGTTGCAGGACTACCTGATCGAACGCGGCAAGCGTGGCAGTAAACTTCCTCGTGGGTGGCAGAATATTGATTGGGTCGAACAGTTGGAAACTTCAAGTTAGGTTATAAATAATAATAATAGGTAGAAAAGGCTTATAATTAAAATCTATCCCAAATGGGTAGAGCCTCTACCTCTTTATATATCTTTATTATAATATATCGAAGTTGTAATATATTAGATTGAGCAAAAATCTGATGGTGTTACATGTCCTCTCTGAGTTCCGATATTACCTACAAGTATCTGCAAAACAATCCAGATGAAATTTATCTGGACAGCAATACCGACAAAAGCTGTCAGGCAAACCCGTTGCCACAGTTCGAGCCGCACGAAAAGCAGGATATCAAATATACCACCTGTTACATGTGTGCCTGCCGTTGCGGCATCAAGGTAACGGTCGAAGACAACAAGGTTCGCTACATTCAGGGCAACCGCAATCACCCGATCAACAAGGGTGTGCTGTGCGCCAAAGGCAATGCCGGAATCATGAAACAGATTTCACCGGCTCGCCTGAGCACGCCGTTACGGCGCAAGCCCGGCACCGAACGCGGAGCTGGCGAGTTTGAAGAAATCTCGTGGGAAGAAGCGCTCGATACGCTGTACGGCAAGCTCAAGAAAATCCGTGAAACCGACCCCAACAAACTCGGGTTCTTCACCGGACGTGACCAGATGCAAGCCCTGACCGGTCTGTGGGCACAGCAATTCGGCACCATCAACTGGGCCGCGCATGGCGGATTTTGCAGCGTCAATATGGCGACCGCCGGTCTGTACACCATGGGGCATGCCTTCTGGGAATTCGGCGATCCAGACTGGGAACGCACCAAATATTTCATGCTGTGGGGTGTGGCGGAAGACCATTCTTCCAACCCGTTCAAGATCGGTCTGGAAAAGCTCAAGAGCAACGGCGGCAAGTTCATTACCATCAACCCGGTGCGTACCGGTTATCAGGCGATTGCCGATGAATGGGTGCCGATCAAGCCCGGCACCGATGGCATCTTCGCACTGTCGATGATTCATGTCTTGCTGCAGAAAGACTTGTTCGATTACGAATTTATCGTGCGTTATACCAATGGTCCGCATCTGGTCATCGAAGCACCCGGCACCTCCAAGCATGGCTTGATTGCCCGCGATGAAAACGACAAGCCACTGGTATGGGATCAGAAATCCGAATCCTTCGTCGATGGCTTGCAAGCCGATATCGAGCCGGCCCTGTTTGGCGATTTTGAGTTGCCCGACGGCACGAAGGTTAGAACCTCGTTCACCCTATTGGCCGAGCGTTATCTCGATGATCAATATTCACCTGAGAATGCAGCCAATGTCTGCGGCATTCCAGCCAGGGATATCGAACGCATCGCGCTGGAAATGGCGCATGTTGCGTTCAAGGAAATCATTGAAATCGAAACCGAATGGACCGACTGGGCCGGACGCAAGCACGACAAGTTCATCGGCCGTCCGGTATCGATGCATGGCATGCGTGGCATCGCGGCGCATTCCAATGGTTTCCAGACCGCGCGCGCAATTCATTTTCTGCAGATTCTGCTCGGTTCGGTCGATTGCCCCGGTGGACATCGCTCGAAAGCGCCTTACCCGAAGCATGTACCGCCGCCAATCAAACCGGCCAAAGAAGCCAAGCCCAACACGCCACTGTCTTCCCCGCCGCTGGGCTTCCCCAAGTCGCCGGAAGACCTGGTCATCGACGACGACGGCAATCCGCTGCGCATCGACAAGGCATACTCGTGGGAAGCGCCGCTGGCCAACCACGGCCTGATGCACATGGTCATCAACAATGCAGTCAAGGGCGACCCGTACAAGCTTGACATGCTGATTTTCTTCATGGCCAATATGGCGTGGAATTCCAGCATGAATACCGCCAACACGCAGAAAAAGCTCAAGGAGAAAGACGAGAATGGCGAGTACAAACTGCCGTTTCTGGTGGTGGTCGATGCGTTTCATTCGGAAACCGTCAACTTCGCCGATCTGGTGTTGCCGGATACCACTTATCTGGAGCGTTATGACACGATTTCGCTGCTCGATCGCCCGATCTCCGAACCGGATGCGATTTGCGATTCGGTGCGTATTCCTGTGATCGAAGCCGACCGCAATGTACGCCCGTGGCAGGAAGTCATGATCGATCTCGCCGGTCGTCTCAAGTTTCCTGCCTTCACCAATGACGATGGCAAGCCCAAATTCAAGGACTACAAGGATTTCATCGTCAATTTCGAGAAGGCACCGGGCATCGGTTTTCTGGCTGGTTGGCGTGGCGAAGATGGCGAGTCGCATCTGTACGGCAAGCCGAATCCGAAGCAGTGGGAAGCCTATGAAAAGAATCAGGCGTTCTTCGAATACCACTTGCCGGATCACATGAAGTACAACAAGTTCGCCAACAAAGACTATCTCGAGTTAGCGCACAAGGCGGGTTTCAACCATAGCGCCGAGCCGATCGTGATGGAGCTGTATTCCGAGACGCTGCAGAAATTCCGTCTCGCCGGGCAAGGGCTTTACGATGGCCCGCAGCCGACCGATGAAACCGACAAGCAGCGGCTGGCTGAGTATTTCGACCCGCTGCCGATGTATCACGTTCCGCTGGAGCAGGAAGACACCTGTGATGAAGAATATCCCTTCTTCGCCTTCACCCAGCGACCGATGATGATGTACCACAGTTGGGATTCGCAAAACGCCTGGCTGCGTCAGATTATCGCGCGTAACTTTCTGTACATGAACCGCAAGCAGGCGCAAAAGCTCGGCATCAAGGATGAATCCTGGATCTGGGTCGAGTCGCACAATGGCAAGATTCGCTGTCAGGTCAAGTTGATGGAAGGCGTGCAAACCGATTCGGTGTGGACGTGGAACGCCATCGGCAAGCAGAAGGGTGCCTGGGGTCTGGATGAAAATGCCAATGAATCAACTGAAGGCTTTCTGATGAATCACTTGATCTCGGAATTACTGCCATCGAAAAAGGATCGCCGCGAGCTGACCAATTCCGACCCGGTTACCGGTCAGGCCGCGTGGTATGACCTGAAGGTGAAGATTTATCCGGCTGCGACCAACGAGGTTGGCGTGTGGCCACGTTTCGATGCGGTCAAACCATTGCCCGGACGCGGTCAGCGCTTCATGGACAAACTACGTTATCACACTCATGCACCGGTACGCCTGACGCGTTCGCTGTGCGATATCCTGACACGGGGGCAGAAATAATGCGTTTAGGCTTGGTTATAGATCTGGATGTTTGCGTCGGATGTAATGCCTGCACTGTATCCTGCAAGCAGTGGAATACCTCCGGTACCACCGGCCCGCTGACCGATTACATGCCCTACGGCAAAGACCCCAGCGGGGTCTGGTTCAACCGGATTCGCAACTATGAAATCGGCGATTATCCGAACAACAAGACTGTGCACTTCCCGATGTCGTGCATGCACTGTGAAGATGCCGCCTGTGTCACCGTATGCCCGACCGGCGCTTCCTACAAGCGTAAGGAAGACGGCATCGTGCTGGTCGATCAGGACAAATGCATGGGCTGTAATTATTGCTCCTGGGCTTGTCCTTACGGCGCGCGCGAACTGGACAGGGAAGATGGCACGATGAAGAAATGCACGCTGTGTGTCGATCGCATCTATGACCAGAGTCTGGACCCGATCGATCGTCAGCCTTCCTGCGTCATTACCTGTCCGGCGCATGCGCGTCATTTCGGCGATTTCGACGACCCCAATTCCAACGTCAACAAGTTGGTGCGCGAGCGTGGCGGCAATGCGCTGATGCCGGAATTAGGTTATAACCCGACCAATATGTACCTGCCACCGCGTGCGGTCAAAAACGAACCGGCGCTGGAAAAGGAATCCTTGATCAGCAAGGTCAAGGATTGGGTCAATAAATCCGTTGCCAGATAATTTTTACCGAACGAAATGTCGGGACATCAGAATCTGATAGTCCGGGCTTGTGCCGCAGGGACGCAGCAATCGAGTTTACAGGGCCGTAATTACAATGTTGCGGGCTTTCAAGTTTTGATAGCCCGGCACAAAAAGATAAAAGTTTTGGAGTACTAACATGCATCCTGCAATTTCAGTGATATTTTTTACCGTCGTCTCCGGCGCCGGTTATGGGCTGATGGCCCTGGTCACCCTGAGCATGCTGTTCAAGATCGACGGCGGCCTGGATCATGATCAGGTATTGGTCAGCGGCACGCTGGCGATGATTCTGATCACCATCGGGTTGATGTCGTCCAGTCTGCATCTGGCCAACCCGAAGAATGCCTGGCGTTCGATGAGCCGCTTTCGCACCTCGTGGTTATCGCGCGAAGCGGTGCTGGCCGTGAGTTTTTATCCGATGGCTGCGCTGTGGCTGCTGCAATGGTATCTCGATAGCAGCATGAGTAATGTTGTCACGCTGGTGCTGACCTTCTTGCTGTTTGCCGGTTCGATCGCAGTCAACTTCGCCACCGGTATGCTGTATGCTAGCCTGAAGACAATTCCGCAGTGGAACACTTCGCTGGTTCCGGCCAATTACATCATGCTCGGCTTGATGCTGGGCAGCTTGCTGCTGACCCTGTTGCGTCTGTATTACGGCTTGCCGATCGATCAAATGCTGATCATCAATATCGGCCTGATTGCTACCGCCGGCATCCTCAAGATTATGTATTACTTCTGGATCGGTAAACCGCATGGCCCGAGCATCAATACCGCCACCGCTTTTACCCGTGCCACTGTGCGGCTGTTCGATGTCGGTCACACCTCCGGTACCTTTCTGACTGATGAATTCGGTTATCAGGTAGCGCGCTTCAAGATTTTGCTGCTGCGCTGGGTCGTCTATCTGGCTGCATTTCTGATTCCGGGTACCTTGCTCGCCTATAACCTCGAATTTGACAGCCTGATGGTGCTTCTGGTGCTGGCATTTATTGGCGTCTTTGTTGAACGCTGGTTGTTCTTCGCCGAAGCCCGCCATGTGGTCACCCTGTACCACGGTAACCAGCGGGTGTAAGCACGGCGAAGTATTTACTTTTATTTAACAATTCGGGGGCTGGCTTGTCGGTATAATAGCGAACGTTTCGTGAATAGTTGTTGTACCAGATGACCCACAATCACCAGAAAGTAGACCCTTTATCGAAGCAGGCAGTGGCGGAGCGCCGGCGCAAGATTGATCGTCGGTTGCGCAGCGAACGGCGGGGCGGCTTTAACCCTCTTTACAATGGCGAATACCGGCGCAAGCGCATCGATCGCCGTGGCGTCGTGAAAGACCGTCGTCTGCCGACTGCAGCTCTGTCAGACGCTGAAAACTGATCCTTCAGGATGACGAGGTTGAACCATCCGGTTTGTCCTCCAGCAAAAAACGCGGCCCAGGCCCGGAGCGGGCAACCTGGTCTTGCGGATTATACAGACTGCATTTCTTTAACGACAGGCAACCACAACCGATACAGCCATCCAGCCGCTCGCGCATCCGGCTCATGATTTCGATGCGACGGCTCAATTCATCGCGAAATGCCCGGCTGATTCTGGCCCAGTCCGCCCTGGTCGGTGTACGTCCATCCGGTAACGCCTGCAAACGTGCGCGAATCTCTTCCAGCGTAAACCCCAGTTGCTGGGTAATCATCACAAAAGATAATCGGCGGATATCCGAAGAGCGGAATCGCCGATGCCCGGCGCTGTTTCGGGTTGGCTGCACCAATCGTTGCGATTCGTAAAAACGGATGGTAGAAATTGCCAGTCCGGTGCGTTTCGCGACCTGGCCGATAGTCAGTGAGTTCAGTTCAGGCATGGCAGAATAACGGTAAAATTTAATCTTGACCTCAAGTAAGGTTTAGATATTAGCATGGCCACTCCTTTCACAACAAACGGAGAAAATCATGTCGCGCAATCATCTGGAACACGTCAACCTGACCGTCAGCGATCCGCAGCAACGAGCCGCCTTGCTAAGCCGTATTTTCGACTGGCATATTCGTTGGCAGGGCGATGCAATGAATGGTGGAAAAACCGTGCATGTCGGTGACGACCAACAATATCTCGCTCTCTACACTCCGAAAAAAACAGAGAGCGGTGCCACGGGGTCGGCCACTGTGCCGGGGTCATTCAATCATGTCGCGCTGCAGGTGGAAGATCTCGACGAAATCGAGCAACGCGTCAAGGCAGAAGGGTTGACGGCGTTCAATCATGGCAATTACGAACCGGGTCGGCGTTTCTATTTTTACGACCCGGATGGCATCGAATTTGAAGTGGTGGAATATTAACCGGTAAGCCGGTCGCGGCCGAAAGACTGCGGCCGGGCGGTTATCGAGATTTCAGCATACGCGCCTTGTCGCGTGACCAGTCACGGTCTTTCTGGGTCGCGCGCTTGTCGCGCAGTTTCTTGCCCTTGGCAATACCGATGCTGACCTTGGCGCGGCCGCGGCTCCAGTACATCGACAGTGCAATCAGGGTATAACCCTTACGCTCGACCAGCCCGGTGATGCGATCGATTTCATGGCGATGCGCGAGCAGTTTGCGGATCCGGGTCGGGTCGGGTTTGATATGGGTCGAGGCCGATGTCAGCGGGGTGATATGCACGCCCGAAAGCCACAATTCACCATTCTTGACGAATACATAACTCTCGTTGATCTGGACCTTTTTGGCGCGCAATGCCTTGACTTCCCAGCCTTCCAGCGCAATACCGACTTCCAGCGTTTCTTCGATAAAATATTCGAAGCGGGCCGATTTGTTTCTTGCGATCGTGTTATCCGGTGTTTTGGATGGCTTCTTTTTACCCATGATGGCTGGCTGAAAACTGAAAGCGCGTATTGTCACGGCAAATAGTTTGCAAAACAAGCGAAAGCCGTCTTTCATTTTCTGCCGACAAACAGTACTATCCGCATTCGATTTTGATCCGGCCTGTGCCGGCTAATCGCATTATGGTGACCGGTATCGGTTCCCCCGCGACAATTAACTGCAAACCCCGCCAGGCCCGGAAGGGAGCAACGGTAGCAGGGACGTTGGGTGCCGGGGTGTAGCTGGTGCTGGTCGCCTCCCAATTTTCGCTCGTCAGTACGACTGCCGAGCTCTCATGCGGCGTTGCCAGTGTGCTCAAATGCTCATGTATTAGCATACACTCCGCTTCTGCGCGCACTGGCGCCTTGCCTGAGAACCCGGCAACCGCACTGACAAACGAAAATGAAAGATGAGCTGCATGCTGGTTAAACTAACAATATCTATTTTATTGCCGACATGTTTTTCGCGCCCTTCGCGGTTTAGTCGTCGCTCACTAACGATAAAGAAAAACGCATGAGCTATCAGGTTTTAGCGCGAAAATGGCGTCCTAAAAATTTCACCGAAATGGTCGGGCAGCAGCATGTGCTGCAGGCACTGGTGAACGCGCTGGACAGTCAGCGGCTGCATCATGCCTATCTGTTTACCGGCACCCGCGGCGTCGGCAAAACCACCATCGCGCGCATCTTTTCCAAATCTCTGAACTGCGAAAAAGGGATCAGCTCGACGCCCTGCGGCGAATGCCCGTCCTGCCTCGAAATCGATGAAGGGCGCAGTGTTGATCTGATCGAGATCGATGCCGCTTCCCGAACCGGTGTCGATGACATGCGCGAATTGATTGACAATGTGCAATATGCGCCGACCCGCAATCGCTTTAAGGTTTATCTGATTGATGAAGTGCACATGCTGTCCAAAAGCAGCTTCAATGCTTTGTTGAAAACGCTGGAAGAACCGCCAGAGCACATCAAGTTTCTGCTCGCCACCACCGATCCGCAAAAATTGCCGGTGACCGTTCTGTCGCGCTGCCTGCAATTCAATCTCAAACGCATGTCGGCGCAGCAAATTGAAAACCATCTGGCACGGTTGCTCGGCGAAGAAGGTATCGAGTTTGAAGCGCCGGGCCTGATGTTATTGTCGCATGCCGCTGATGGCAGTATGCGCGACGCCCTGAGCTTGCTCGACCAGGCCATTGCCTATAGTGGCAGCGACCTGAAAACCGATGCGATCGAAACCATGCTCGGTGCGATCTCCAGCGACTATCTGATTCAATTGCTGCAAGCCCTGATCGAGCAGGATGCCACGGCCTTGCTCAAGGCGACCGCCGAGTTGACCGAACGCAACCCCGATTATCAGCGTGTTTGCGCCGATTTGGTCAGTCTATTGCACCAGATGGCGTTGTACCTCAGTGATGCCCGTATCGAACCGGAGGCAGGCGAGCTGCAACAGCCGATCATGGATTGCGCCAGTCGGCTGTCACCGGAAGAAGTGCAGTTGTACTACCAGATTTTGTTGCAGGGTCGCAAGGATCTCGATTTGACGCCGGATCCGGCTATGGGTTTTGAAATGCTGATGCTGCGATTGCTGGCTTTTTCGCCCACGCCGCAACTCCACGAAGCCGGGCAGACTGACGCTACGACACAAAAAAAAAGCCTGTAATTCCGTCAAAGCCGAAGCCTGAAGTTGATACAGGCAAGCCGCCTGATCCATCCCCGGCATCCGCATCCCGGCCGGACTCTACTCTTTCTGCAAGCCCCGAGCCGCGTCGAAAAGAACACAAGGCTGCACAATCACCAATAAAGCAAGGAAGTGATCGCGATAATGCTAATTCGTTTGCGGCTGAGCTGTCAACAGAACCACCCCCCGAGATTCCGACAGCGTCACCAGTACAGGGCCCTTCTGCGCCTGCGGCCGTGGAAGAGCCGGAAAACCCGCAGCCGGGCAAGCGTCAGGCCAGCGATGAACTGAACTGGTCGGAACTGGCTTTTGAATTGAAACTCGAAGGCATCGCAAGAGAGTTTGCGATCAATAGTATCGTCACGTTGTGGGACCAGCAGCGCTTGCAATTGCAGTTTAAAGCGGAGCTGGAAGTGATGCGAAACCCGGAGATCGAGGCGCAAATAAAGCAGGCGATCGAACAACAACTTGGGGTAAAATTCAGCCTTGAAATGTCCAGCCAGGACTCGCTTGCGGTCGAGACGCCCAGCGAAGCCCGGGCGCGCAAGCTGGAACAGCAACGGCAACAGGCCATCCACGCAATCCGGCAGGATGAAATGGTGCAACAGCTACAGTCCGCCTTCGGCGTAGAATTGAACGAGGCCAGTGTAAGAAAACTCGATTGAGGCGTGCACGATACGCTCGTCCAATCAGATTTCGGCGGGTTTCCCCCGGGAAGATATTTTCAACCCTGCAACAGTCAGTGTCAGCGGCTATCTTTTTTGCGTCGCAGTGTGTTGCGGGTTGATCACGAACCAATAGAAAGTAAAGAGAGGTATACGCATGAAAGGCGGTTTAGGCAACATCATGAAGCAGGCGCAGAAAATGCAGGAAGATATGCAAAAAGCGCAGGCCGAACTGGCAAACCTGGAAGTCACCGGTGAAGCCGGTGGCGGCATGGTCAAGGTGGTGATGAAAGGCACGCATGAAGTAATGCGGGTCAACATCGATCCGGCGTTGATGGCAGACGACAAGGAGATGCTGGAAGATTTGATCGCGGCTGCGATGAATGATGCGGTGCACAAGGTGGCCAAGCAAAACAAGGATTCGATGGCTGATATGACGGCCGGGTTGAACCTGCCACCGGGATTCAAACTCCCGTTTTAGTGCCATGTCATCCTCGCCCACACTCGATCAATTGATTGAAGCATTGTGCTGCTTGCCCGGCGTCGGCCGAAAATCGGCCCAGCGTATGGCTTTGTATCTGATCGACAAAAACCGCGACGGCGCAAAACAGATCGCGGATTCGATGCAAACTGCGCTGCAAAAGGTCGGGCATTGCGAGTTGTGCCGAAATTTTTCGGATACGCCGCATTGCCAGATTTGCGATAACCCGAAACGCGATCCATCGACGCTGTGCGTGGTGGAAACCCCTTCGGATGTGCTGGCGATCGAAGCTTCCGGCAGTTTCGAGGGAAAGTATTTCGTGCTGCTGGGCAAGCTGTCACCGATCGATGGTATCGGGCCCGATCAGCTGGGCATGGATGTACTACGCAAGCGCCTGCAACAGGAAAACATCCGTGAAATCATTCTGGCCACCAATCCGACCATCGAGGGTGAAATCACGGCTCAATTTATTGCCGATCTTGCCGCTGAATATGCCATTCCAACCAGTCGTATCGCACATGGCGTGCCGGTCGGTGGGGAACTCGAATATGTCGATAGCGGCACGCTCAGTCGCGCTTTCAGCGGCCGTCAAACCATAACCACAGAGGAATCCTGAACCGATGTCCGATACGATTTTCAGCAAGATTATCAACCGCGAAATACCCGCCGAGATTCTGTATGAAGATGACGATGTGCTGGCGTTTCGCGATGTCAGCCCGCAGGCGCCTGTGCATTTTCTGGTGATCCCGAAACTGGAAATACCGACTATTAATGATATTCAGCCGAATCAGGCCGAACTGATCGGCAAGCTGGTGCTGACTGCCAAGCAAGTCGCTAAAGAGCAGGGTATTGCCGAAGACGGTTATCGACTGGTGATGAATTGCAATGCCGACGGCGGGCAAACGGTTTTTCATATCCATCTGCATGTGCTCGGTGGACGGGCCATGAGTTGGCCACCGGGCTGATCCCGAATTTTATCTGGCCATGCGCCCAGGCAAGGCCAAACCTTACCAGTCCGCCTCGTAGTTATGGGTGATTTCTTCACCGGCCGCGATATCGCGCAGCGTCATAACCGACAGGTCATCGTAATAACAGGCATTGGGTGAATCGGAGTGATTGATGTATTTCAGATCGCATTCGACCCGGAAGCCAGTTTCATGATCCAGCCATAAAACATACATGCCATCTTCATCAGTCTGCTTGCCTTGCAGATTTCCAATGATTTGATGCGCCGGAATGGCTTCTGCCGCGAATAACCCCTTGCCGTGGATCGGGCTGTTGCGAACCAGTAATTTGAATGATTTGTGATCAGGCATGATAAAAAAAGCCGGTGCAGGTTTCCCGGCACCGGCTCATTGTTGAACGAGTTGGTTATTTGAAAAGAACCGCCGTGTAATTATTCGGATCCACTCTTGGCAGGCTGGCACCGAATTCATTCTCGATGGCAGCCATCACAACATTGGCAACGATCGCGTAGCCGCGCGCCGTCGGATGTACGCCGTCCAGCGAGAAGGCATTGCCAGTGACATAACCTGCGTTGACAGCACCGGTGCCGTAGTTGAATCCGCCATCCTTGATCTGTGACATCAGTGCGGCGACATCCACCAGCGCAAGTTCGTCGCTGTTATCGGCGAAGCTTTGGATGGTTGCGTTATATGCGGCCGTGGCCGTAGCGATGGCCTGCTGCTCGGAGGCAACCAGTACGTCACCGTCTTCCAGCGGAACACCGACGCCCCAGGCCGAGTTGGGATCTTCTTCATCAGCCAATGCTCCGATCTTGCTGGATGCAGTCAGCACGATCAGGTCATCCGCAGTCGCCTGACGCATGGAAGGTAACCCGAAATCACTCAGGTCGGTCAAATCCTCATCTTCGATGACGACAGCATTTTGACCGGCTGCGAAACTGATGCTGCGCTGATCAGCTTCGATTTGGCTCAACAGCCCGTTGGTTACCATCTGAGCCAGACCTCCATTATATTCGGCATAAGCAGCATTCAGGGTGGTAGCCGTAGTTTCATCCAGTGGTACCGCGTTGTAAGGTACGGTGGTAAAAAACGGGATCGAGGAAACATCCGGTATGTTGATTAACACGCCCTTGCCGCCGGTTGCAGTCAAGGCATTTACAAACGAGCCGTAGACCAGTCCGAAAGCAGTCGGGTCGGTGATATCGTTACTCCCGTAATCAGAAAAATCCGGGCCGGCCGCGGTAATCGGTGTTACTCCGGTCTGGTCTTCACCGACACCGCCGGAAGTGGCGTAGGACAACACATCATTATTGCCGATCCACAGGGTGAAAAAGGTGGGTGCCTGTCCGGCAGCATCACTGATTACACTGGCACTGGTGGACGAGGCAAAGCGCACATAGTAGGGGTTGGCCGTGGCCGGGTCTGCAGACAGTCCGGCCGGATTGCCATAATCGGTGGAAGCCAGATGAAAAGACTTGGCTCCGGGTACGCCCATATTGTTAAAGGGTCCCATCAATGGACCATTAGCGTAGACTTCTGTGGTTGGCATGCCGAGCAGTGGTTCGGGACTTTGGGTTTGCGGGTTAAAAACCAGACGGTTTCCAAAATCCGGGTTTTCCTGTCCGCCGAACAATAGACCACCAAGGTTATCGTTGACCAGTGGCTGCTTGAATTCACCCCCACCGACCTGCTTCAACTGGGTCGCCAGAATGTTGGGGAAAGAATTTTCCTGTCCCATCTTGTACAGCGCGCCATCGGCATAACCGGCGGTAAGCGAATCGCCGACTGAAACATAGTTGCTGAAATCGGCACTGCCGCTATCAAAATTGGAACTGTCATCCACCGGGTTATCGAATTCCGGGGCACAGCCGACCAGACTGAGGCCGGCCAACGAAGAGATCAACAGTTTTGATATCGTGATTGTTTTACTATTCATTTTTATTATCTCAGAATTTATAGTTGATACCGGCACCGATGGAGGTTGCGGTGGTTTCGTATGTTCCGCCGAAAGGTACTTCGGTGCCTGACTGGTTGTAGTGGTCGTATTCGGCATCGAATTCGTTGGAGGTGATGTACAGAAATGACAGATCCAGATCAAGATTTTCGGCCAGTTTGAAGCTGGCACCCGCAGTAAATCCGGTAGCATCGTTACGCGGTGTTTCCGGTGCGAAATAACCTTCCTTGATCGGGGTCTTGTCGAGGTAGAGTCCGGCTCGCAGGGTCAGGTCTTCGTTCAACTGGTGTTGCACGCCGATGCGATATATCGAGGCATCTTCCCAGTTGCGCGGGTTGGAGGATAAACCGGCGCCATTATTGAACTGGACATCCAGAGATTCATACTCACTCCAGTAGGTCTGGTTGATATCAACGGCGATGGTTGTGTTTTCGCTTAGGTTGTAGGCGATACCGATGGTTAGTTCCGCGGGCAGAATCAGGTCGGCATCGAAGGTAGTGTCGGCAAATACCGTGACCAGACTGGAAGGAATATTTTCAAAGTCCGCCTCACCACCACGGGCTTCCAGCGTGATTTTCGAGCGGTAACTGATGCCGATAGAAAAATCCTGTGAAGGCGTGATCATGAAGCCGAGGTTGTAACCCCAGGCATCGACGTTGCTGGCCGAAATCGTGACGTTGGAGCGGTTGCCCTGATTATCGACCAGAGAAGTCGACAGGTTGCGATTGAAGTCGACCACGCCGGAGGCGAAAGCCGGGCCGAAGCCGACGCTGAAGCTGTCATTGAACTTGTAGGCCAGTGTGGGCTGGACGAAAATCGCTTTCAGTTCGATATTGTTGACCAGATGCGAGCCGGACCAGTCGGTCGGCCATTCCACCGAATTCCCGTAGGGTGTGTACAGACCGAGACCGAAGGCAAAATTATCGTCTTCGGGGCTACTGACGAAATAGACATTCAGCGGTGTGCCGATCGGGTTATCGGTATCAGCCGTTGCGCCGGTGGTTTCATTCTGGAAAATCGTTTCGCCGGACAGGAAGGTGATACCCGCGGTCAATTGCTGTTCGGATTCGAGCCGGGTCATGGCCGCCGGGTTGAAGAAAACGGTTTCCGCACTGTCTGACATGGCAACGCCGGCATGTCCCATGCCGAGTGCCTGCTGGCCTTGAATAGAAACACGGTATCCGCCTGCATATGCGCCGGAAGCCATCGCGAGACTGGTGGTAAAAAGGATGATTTTTTTCATATGTATAATTCTTTTTTCTAATAGGTGATTGATAAGTAAGCTTTTTTGAGTTTTTCTTGCTCTATACCGCGCCGGAGTATCACCAATATGATTTGAAAAGTAAAGATCGATCAGAGTTTGATAATATTGGGAGCGTTTATAATGACAGGTTGTCAATTAAAGCTGTTTATAAGCTAACCCTGGATGCTTCTCGTCAATTCAAAAAACCTAATTCTACTGCTACATGCGACAAATCTTTGTCTGCTTTGCTGTCGATGCTAAAGCGGTTGTACTCATAGCGCAGTGGGTAGTTTTTTCGAAACCGGTCAAACAAGCGCGCAGCTTCGCCGGTTTCAAGTTCGGCTGTCGCCCGCAGACGCTGATGGTCTTGCCAGACGTCATAATGCTGGCGGAATAACGCCTGCCAGAAATCAGGGCTTTCGCTGTGGCTGATGTGCAGTGTCTGGCGCGGCGGCAAATGGTGTTGCAGGCTCCATTCGCTTTGCGCATGAAAAAAACGACAGGCGGCATCCAGTATCATTTGCGTACCGCGCAGTTTTCCCTCGAAACTGTAACCTGCGATATGCGGTGTGGCCAGATCGACCTGTTCGAGCAATGCCCGGTTGATTGCCGGTTCGCCTTCCCATGTATCCAGGAAAACGGTCAAGTCTTTACGCTCGGACAAAAACTGCAACAGGGCAAGATTATCGATCACCGGGCCGCGAGCGGCATTGAACAGGATGCAGTCCGGTTGTAATTCCTGCAGTCGCTCGGCGTTGAGTAAATGTCGGGTTGGGTGACCGCCATGGTCAGTCAGTGGCACATGGCAGGTGATGAAATCGCATTCATGTAGAATCGTCTGCAGTGAAACATAGTTGACGCGATCGTCGCCGGTTTCCTGCAATGGCGGATCATTGACCAGCGTATTGATGCCCAGAGTATCGAGTTTCTTTTTGACCCGCGAACCGACATTGCCATGACCAACCACGCCAGCCGTCAATGAAAACGGGTCAAAGCCATTTTTTTCAGCCAGTGCAAACAGGGCGTTGATGATGTACTCCGAAGCGGACTCGGCATTACAGCCGGGTGCATTGGCGAAACCAATGTCTTGTTCTTTAAGATAGTCGAGATCGATGTGATCGGTGCCGATGGTTGCCGAGGCGACGAAACGAACCGGAGTATTTTTCAGCAAATCGGCATCGACCCGGGTAATCGAGCGCACCAGCAGGCATTCGCAATCTTGCAGGTCAGCGGACTGCATGGTTCGACCGGGCAGGGTGGAAACTTCGCCCAGCGCCGAAAAGGCTTCACGAGCGAAGGGAATGTTTTCATCGGCGATGATTTTCATCTAAAGCAGTAACGTTGAATCAGGTTTTTGAGTAGAGAAATGGTGGGCTCGATCTGGCTGGCAGGCAGAAACTCATCGGGCTGATGCGCCTGATCGATCGAGCCGGGACCGATGACGATGGTCTCGGTTCCCATCTGGTTATAAAAAGGGGCCTCAGTGCCAAAGGCAACGGACTGGCTCTGCCGCTGGGTCACTTCCTGCAGAAATTCATTGATGTCACTATCACTGCGAGTATGCATCGCCGGAACTCCATTGAGCAGGGCGTTGAATTCCACTTGCAGTCCCCGCCTGGCAGCGACCTGTCTGGCAAGATTGCGAATGCCGTCGCGCAGCTCTTCGATTTGCATGCCCGGTAAAAAACGCAGGTCGATATGCAATTCGCATTCTCCGCAGATTCGATTCGGGTTATCGCCCCCGTGGATATGTCCCAGATTCAGCGTCGGTTGTGCCACGGCAAAGGCTTCATTACGGAACTGCTGTTGCAATTGCGCTCGATAATCCAGTAATTGATGAATAAATTCATGCATGGCTTCCAGCGCCGAATTGCCGAGCGCCGGATTGCTGGAGTGACCGGATTGCCCGCGAAAACGGATCAACTCCATGATAATGCCCTTGTGCTCGCGAATCGGGGTCAGACTGGTGGGTTCGCCGATCACGCAATAACGCCCGAGCGGTTGATCATTCTCGGCCAGCAAGCGGGCGCCATTCATGGTGGTTTCTTCATCTGCGGTGGCAACCAGGGTCAGCGGGTGGCGAGCCTTGCTGAAATCAAAATCCTGACTGGCGTGTAGTGCCATCGCCAGAAAGCTTTTCATGTCGCAACTGCCGAGGCCGTAAAAGCGGCCGTCGCGCTCGGTCAATTGAAAGGGGTCAGACTGCCACAGTGCTTCGTCACAGGGAACGGTGTCGGTGTGGCCGGACAAGACCAGTCCTTCCGAGCCTTTGCCGAGCGTTGCTATCAAATTGAATTTACCGCGGCTGACCGCTTGTTTGCGTGTGCTAAAACCGGCGCTGTCGAGCCAGTTGGCGAGGTGATCGATGACCGGTTCATTGCTCATGTCGAGTTCATCACGCACGCAACTGATCGAGGGGGTGCCAATCAACCGGGTCATCATTTCGATCAGTCGGGGAGTATTTCGAGTCATCGCTTTAACCAATTTCTACGCAGGGAATAGCGTCATGATTCACAGAGTTCGGGTTCCGGGTCGCGGGCATTTGTTTGGGCTATTATTTTATGGGCCGGCCAGACAGCACGGGCAAAACAGAACTTGAAAAAATCGGGCGATCCGCCGCTTCCACCCTGACTTCCCTGTCGGCAACTGGTGAGTGGATATTAATCCGGCAAATCGGTGACTGCACCGAGCGAGGCCGAGCTGACCAGACGAGCATATTTAGCCAGCACGCCACGCTTGTATTTTGGCTTTGGTGCTTTCCACGCCTTGCGCCGTTTTTCCATTTCTGCGGCCGAAACCTTGACGTTGATTTCGCGCTTCTGTGCATCGATGGTGATTTCGTCGCCATTTTTAAGCAGACCAATCGGCCCGCCGACAGCAGCTTCCGGAGTGACATGCCCGACCACGAATCCGTGCGAGCCACCAGAGAATCGGCCATCGGTTAAGAAAGCCACATCCTTGCCCAGTCCCTTGCCCATAATGGCAGCGGTCGGGCTCAGCATTTCGCGCATGCCGGGGCCGCCAACCGGGCCTTCATAACGAACGACGATGACATCGCCTTTCTTGACCGTGCCGTCGAGTATCTTTTTCAGCGCCTGTTCTTCGGAAGCAAAGACGCGCGCGCGGCCGGTAAATTTCAACCCTTCCTTGCCGGAGATTTTGGCAACTGAACCGTCCGGCGCCAGGTTGCCCTTGAGGATGACCAGATGGCTGTCTTTCTTGATCGGATTGTTGAGGGCGTGCACGATGTCCTGACTCTTGGGGTAAGGCTTTACCTTTTGCAGATTTTGCGCCAGCGTTTTGCCGGTAACGGTGAGGCAGTCGCCGTGCAGCATGCCGGCGTCGAGCAGCATTTTCATTAGTGGTTGAATGCCACCGATTTCAATCAGTTCCGACATCATTGCCTTGCCACTCGGACGCAGGTCGGCCAGCACTGGCACCTTTTTTCCGATGCGGGTGAAGTCATCGAGCTTGAGCTTGACGCCAATCGAGGATGCCATCGCCAGCATGTGCAGCACGGCATTGGTGGAGCCGCCCAGCGCAATGATCATGGTGATGGCATTTTCGAATGCTTTTTTGGTCATGATGTCTTTCGGTCGGATGCCTTTTTTCAGTAACTTGACGACGGCTTGTCCGGCTTCTTCGCAGTCTTTGGTTTTATCGCGGGAAATCGCTGCCTGAGCCGAACTGCCGGGCAGGCTCATACCCATGGCCTCGATCGCACTGGCCATGGTGTTGGCGGTGTACATACCGCCGCAGGAGCCGGGGCCGGGAATGGCGGTCTTTTCGATTTCGATCAATTCTTTCTTGTTGATTTTCTTTTGTGCATGCGCGCCGACCGCTTCGAAAACAGAAACAATATCGGTCGGTTTGTTGTCATGACAGCCGGGCATGATGGTGCCGCCATAGACAAAAACCGAAGGGCGATTGAGGCGTGCCAGACCGATCAGGCAGCCGGGCATATTTTTGTCGCAACCGCCGATCGCGACGATCGCATCAAAGCCTTCACAGGCCGCCACGGTTTCAATCGAATCGGCGATGACTTCACGCGATACCAGCGAGTACTTCATCCCTTCGGTGCCCATCGAGATGCCGTCTGAAATGGTGATTGTGTTGAACACAACGGCCTTTCCGTTGGCCGCGTTGGTTCCACGTGCGGCGTCATCGGCCAGTTTGTCGATGTGCATGTTGCACGGGGTAACCATGCTCCAGGTCGAGGCGATGCCGACTTGAGGCTTCTTGAAGTCGGCATCTTCAAAGCCGACGGCGCGCAGCATCGAGCGGCTCGGTGCGCGCTCGACACCATCGACGACCTGTGATGAAAACTGGCGCGGGTTGTTGGGTTTACGGGCTGTGCTCGCGGCTTTTTTGGCCGGGGATTTTTTCGCAGGCATAGGTCTGGTTTTCGGGTTGAAAAGATCGGGGGAGAAGACTAAGCAATGCGCGGTTCAGTTGCAAGCGGCAATAGCAACTTAGGGTTCGTCTGTGCAAAGTTTCGCGGCCCCTGTCCGCGCAACCGGGCTAGCGCTTGCTTTTCTTGCGGCGCAAGCGTTGCCGCACCGGGTGATGCGAAATCGATGCGATGATTGGCTGGTAGTCGAATTGCTGCAGATCACCATCGCTTTGCTGCAGCGCAATTTCGATCAGCGCGTAAATATCGTCAATGGGGGTGTCGGGTTGATTGGGCAAGTCCGGCTGTAATCCAAGCAAAGCGCCTTTTTGTACCTGTATCTCTTTGCTGTGAGGCAGCAGGTTGCCGACGATGTTGGTCAGTTGTAATGCGAAGCGGGCTTTGGCTCGACTGTTGTCGAGAAAGTTCTTGCAGCGCTGATGCGCCGATGACTGTTTGCAGCGCACGCCTTCGCGTTCGGCCAGATTGAATTTTTCATGATGGCGACAATGGCAATTCAGCGTCAGTATCGATTTCTCGAAAACGCAGCGCTGATCATTTATGCTGTTGTAGGCGTGGCGATATTCGTTTTCGTCCATTGCGGTCGGGGGTTATTTTTCCCACTCCTGAATGATTTGTTCTTCGCGCTTTTCCTGCAGCTTTTCTTCGGCTTCCAGTTCGTTTTCGGCAAACATAATGCGATACATCGAATATTCGTCGGCAGGCTGGTTTTCGCGCAGGCCGCGTACCTGTGTCTTCGCGTCCTTGTATTTTTCATGCTGCTCGACCTTTTCCAACTGTTTAATCATGCTGCCGGGGATCTGGGTAACCTTGTATATGTAATAAAATGCCATGTGAATTTAATAACCTAGTAAAGTTGTCAGGTATTGTACATGATCGTGTGATTTATTTAAACACGACGGGGATGCAGCGGTTGCCGGTGAAGTTGGGTAATGAGAAGATGCCGCGCTGTCTTTTTGTGGAAACCGAGTATGTCTGAACCCCTTGCAAAGATGCAGCAAATCTTATGCTGATTCATGAAGCGGCCGCGCTGGGTGCTGCCGCCTGCTGGGCTGTGGGCGGACTGATTTCGGTAGCGCCTGCCAAGCACCTCGGAGCGATCGGCTATAACCGGGCGCGTATGAGCGTGGTGTTTGTCATGCTGGCTGCGTTTGTGACGCTGGATGACAGTTGGTCAACGATCGCGCCCGAGCATTGGGCGCCGATGATCTGGTCGGGCATTATCGGTATCTTCATCGGTGATACGGCACTTTTTCTGACGCTGAACCGGCTCGGCCCCCGTCGTACCGCGATCATGTTTTCGATGAATGCGCCCATCGCGACTCTGCTCGGCTGGCTTTGGCTGGGCGAAGTGATGTCGCTGCTTTCCTTGTTGGGGATTGTTCTGGTCATCGGCGGGGTCGTGCTGGCGATTGCCTACGGTCATCGCTCGACTCATCGGCATCATTGGGAAAAAATCAGCGGCCCACTGTGGCTGGGGGTGTCGCTGGGGGTGTTGACTGCTTTGGCACAAGCGGTCGGTACGCTGATTATGCGGCCGATCATGCAAACCGGGCTTGATCCGGTAGCCGCTTCGGCGGTGCGGATCGGGGTAGCGGCACTGGCGCTGTCACTGTTGATGCAATTGCCGTTTCGCCAGTTCAAGCAACTGGCTCCGTTTACTCCGCGTATCGCGCTGGCGGTGGTGCTGGCGGGGTTTGTCGGTATGGGGGTTGGCATGACATTGTTTATCTTCGCGCTGGTGGGTGGTCAGACGGGTATCGTCTCGACCTTGTCGGCGACTTCGCCGATTCTGGTGTTGCCATTGATCTGGCTGCGCACCGGTGAAGCGCCGGCAGCAGGTGCCTGGGCTGGCGCTTTACTGGTCACGATCGGAACCACACTGATCTTTGTCAGTTGATGTTCAAGCTTCCTTGCGACCCTGAAACCGGTTGAAGGCGAGCCGGGTTTTCAGTCCGAGGGTAAACAGCGGGCGCGGCGGCAGCCGGGTCGGTTTTTCCTGTTGCAACACTTGTGCAAGCGTTTCGCTTTGTCTGTCGCAGGCATAGTCGGCGATCAATTCGCCAAACAGAGTGCCCATGGCGATGCCTCCGGCGTTGTAGCATCCGGCCAGATAGAGATTGTCCTGTGCTTTTTCAAAAACCGGTTTCGAGTTGCGACTGATGCAGACGGTTCCCGACCAGCTGTGTTCGAATTCGAGCCGGTCGAGTGTTGGAAAGCGTCGGCGCAAGCCCTGCAAATGGCGTTTGCGACGTTGTTGCAGAGTGGCATCCGGCATCGTCAGTTCTGGTCGCCATTCCACTGTGTTGCGCACCATAATGCGTCGATCTCGCGTCAGCCGGACAGTCGCCCCCATCGAGCTGGCCGATAGTACGCCCCACGGAGCCGGTCGCCCGATAGCGGAGTATTCATCTTCACTGAGTGGGCGGGTCAGGCTGGCGGTGAGGACCAGCGGGAATACCCGGGAAGTTTTCAGCCCGAGTCGTGGCATCAGGGCGTTGACCGCGACGATCACCTTGCCGGCCCGGATCTCGCCGCGGCTGGTTTGCAAGGATATGGGCGGGCCACTTCGATAATCGAGTACCGCCGTGTGTTCACATAGCTGGACATTGTCTGGCAAATGCAGCAACAATCCGTTGACCAGCGCGGCCGGATTAACCAGTACGCTGCCGGCGGTGTGCACGGCCTGTAGATAATATTCGGTGCCCAGGCGCTGGCTCAGGGCGTCACGCTCCAGTTGTTGAAAAGGCAGTTCATGGCGCTGCAGAAATTGTGCAAAGCGGTGTAATTTGGGCACGTGGCGCGGGTCGGCCGCACAGTGGAATTTTCCGGCTTCATCCCAGTCACAATCGATGCCAAATTTTTCGACGCGCTGTTTCAGGATCGACATCCCCTTGCGATTGAGGCGGGTCTTGGCCAGTTGTGCCTGTTCGTCTGCCAGACTGGTTGCGCCGTCATTGAGCGTGACATCGACGATAAAACCGGAATTTCGGGCACTGGCACCGTGTCCGGCTTTTTCGGCATCGAGCAAGACGATCGAATCCTGTGGCCTGAGCGCAGCGAGACGGTAAGCTGCGGAAATGCCGGTGAAGCCGGCGCCGATGATCACCCAGTCGGCGCTGTCTGGAACAGCACCGGGTTCGCGCAACGGGGTCGGCATGGAAATCCGGCTCCAGCCGCATTGGGGGTCGTTGATGTTCGAGTAGGTTTTCATTGGACCTGACGTACTCTGATTGAGTTGGCGCCACTATAAATCTGTTTGCCGATGCCGTCAGAAAATTATGTTACCGGCGCTAATGACGGCCGCAAATGAGCCTTTTTGGTGCATGTCAAAAAATATGAGTATAAGCGGGATGAATATAGGGTGAGGTTCAATATGGATTGCCGAATTTTACTCTGGCTGCTCCGAATTTAGCCTTGCAAACCCCGAACAGGGTGGTACATTTGCCCGCTCAGTAGTTAATCAGAACTATTGCTTTCATAATTGTTAGATATCTGAGGGGATATTCATGAAAAAATTCACATCAACGGTAATGTTGACTTCTGCCCTTGTGCTGGCCGCTGGTCAAGCCAATGCAGCGACTCTTGACGATGTCAAAGCTAAGGGCTTTCTCCAATGTGGCGTTTCCCAGGGGTTGCCCGGGTTTTCAAACTTTGATGACAAAGGTAACTGGAGTGGTGTTGACGTTGATGTCTGCCGCGCAGTTTCCTCTGCGATCTTCGGGAACGCGAATCAGGTTAAATACACTCCGCTTTCTGCCAAAGAGCGTTTCACCGCACTGCAGTCCGGCGAGATTGATGTTCTGTCTCGCAACACAACCTGGACTGCGACGCGTGATACTGCGCTGGGCCTGAACTTTACCGGCGTCAACTATTATGACGGCCAGGGTTTCATGGTGCGTAAGGATCTTGGCGTCAAGAAAGCCAGTGAATTGAGCGGTGCTGCGGTTTGTACCAACTCCGGTACTACCACCGAGTTAAACGTGTCTGATTACTTCCGTAGCAACGGCATGGACTACAAACTGGTCGCTTTTGAAAAGGCCGACGAAGTTGTCGCCGCTTACGATGCTGGCCGTTGTGACGTATACACCACGGATCAATCCGGCCTGTACGCCCAACGTATCAAGCTGAAAGATCCATCTGCGCACATCGTATTACCTGACGTAATTTCCAAAGAGCCGCTAGGTCCGGTTGTCCGCCAGGGTGATGACCAGTGGTTCAATCTGGTGAAATGGTCTCTGTTCTGCATGGTTGATGCGGAAGAAATGGGTATTAGCAGCAAGAATGTTGCCTCGAAAATGTCTTCCAGCAATCCGGGTGTCAAGCGTTTGCTCGGCAAGGAAGGTAACTTCGGCAAAAACCTGGGTGTCAGTAACTCCTGGTGTGGCGATATTGTGAAAAACGTCGGCAACTACGGTGAATCTTTCGCCCGTAACCTGTCGGTTGCACCGCTCAATATCAAGCGCGGTAAAAACGCCTTGTGGAGTGAAGGTGGTCTGCAATACGCGCCGCCGATTCGTTAAAACTGTATTTACCAAACGTCCTGCCCAGAGCAGGACGTTTGCGTTTTTGCCGATACGAATCAACACCTAATATTTTTCAGACTGAATTATTAGAAGTTTTTGATCAAGTCTTGATCGGTAGGCGAGGCTGTATTTCACAGGCCTGCAGAAATACCGTAACAGTTTTTCAATCCTCATCAACTGTTGCATAGACTTTATCAAAGCCCACTTTTTTCAGCAGCATGTTTTGTCCTGGAGAGCCTGTCCGTGAATAAAGATTCTCATATCGCTCCGCCCGCTGCCCGGGCGTCTTTCTGGAATGACCCCAAAATCAGGGCTGTTTTTTATCAAGCCATTTTGCTGATCGCTGTATTCTATTCCGGCTGGTATCTGTTCAATAACACGACCGAAAATCTGGAAAGACAGGGCATCGCCTCGGGTTTCGGTTTTCTGGAAACCACCGCCGGCTTTGGCATTATTACCCACTTGATTCCATATTCGGAAGAGTCCACTTACGGCCGTGCCTTTCTGGTTAGTTTGCTCAATACCCTGATCCTTTCTTTCATGGGGATTGTAGCCGCGACCATTCTCGGCGTGATCATCGGCATCGCGCGACTTTCGAAAAACTGGCTGGTTGCCAAGCTGGCCAGTGTTTATATCGAAATTTTCCGTAACATCCCGTTACTGCTGCAAATCTTTTTCTGGTATTTCGCAGTCTTGCGGGCGCTTCCTGCACCGCGGGGAAGTGTCAACCTGTTCGATGGGATGTTTTTGAATAATCGCGGTCTGTACACGCCGTCACCGGTTTTTGGTGAAGGATTTTCTCTGGTGACCTGGGCCATAATACTGGCGTTCGTCGCGGTTTACTTTCTGGTCAAGTGGGCGCATAAACGCCAGGAATTGACTGGCCAGCAGTTTCACACCGTGTATGTGTCTATCGGCATCCTGATCGGTCTGCCGCTGCTGGCGCTGATTATTACCGGGTTTCCGATCAGTTGGGATGTGCCGGAGTTGAAAGGGTTCAACTTTGTCGGTGGCATGGTGATCATCCCTGAATTTATGGCATTGTGGTTTGCACTGTCGATTTATACCGCATCGTTCATAGCCGAAATCGTTCGCGCCGGAATCCAGTCGGTCAGCCACGGGCAAACCGAGGCTGCCTATGCGCTCGGTATCAAACCTTCGATCACTATGCGACTGGTGATCCTGCCGCAGGCATTGCGCGTGATTGTGCCACCGCTTTCCAGTCAATATTTGAACCTGACCAAAAACTCGTCTCTGGCGGCCGCGATCGCTTATCCCGAACTGGTCTCTGTTTTTGCCGGTACTGTACTCAATCAGACCGGCCAGGCAGTGGAGATCATTTTGATCACCATGGGTGTTTATCTGGCTATTTCATTACTGATATCGATGTTCATGAATTGGTATAACGCAAAAATTGCAATCGTGGAGAGATAATTTCATGAGTTCCGAATCTCAATATGCCCCGGGTAATCACCCGAGCCTGCCTCCGCCATCGACTTCGGTCGGCCTGATCGGCTGGTTGCGTACCAACCTGTTTTCCAATTTCAGTAATTCAGTGATGACCTTGTTATCGCTGTATGTGGTGTACCTGTTGGCGGTACCTTCCATCGACTGGATCTTTGTCTCGTCTGACTGGGTGGGCGACAGTCGCGACAGTTGTACCAGTGGTGGAGCCTGCTGGGTCTTTATCAATAATCGTCTGGATCAATTCTTTTACGGATTCTATCCGGACGAAGAAAAATGGCGGGTTGATACCACCTTTTTGCTGTTGATTGCATTGATGATACCAATGTTCATCAAAAGTTTTCCTTACAAGGCCTGGCT
>JANTFI010000007.1 GCA_024763505.1 Gammaproteobacteria bacterium | reverse complement strand
GTTTTCACTGTCTGAAGCCTATGAAATCGAGCACGGAAAAATCGGCCGTCCATTAAAAGGGGCCACACTGATTGGATCTGGCCCCGAAGTCATGAACCGGATTTCCATGCTCGGCAATGATCTGGAACTCGACACCGGTGTCGGGGTCTGTGGCAAGGAAGGACAGTCAGTACCCGTTGGCGTCGGTCAGCCGACCTTGAAAATCGACGAAATCACGGTTGGCGGAACCGACGGCTAAATGGATTTCATTGTGCCTGCGCGGTCGCGCAGGCTGCGTCCCGGACTGCTTGTTCAGGCTCTATTGATTCGAGGGTTATTTACTCAGTAATATCTGCTCGACCCAACAATAGCCATCGGCCTGCGCATAGCGGATATCGAGCTTGTTGGCGGTCGAAAACGCGATCATGGCCGTGGACAATAGCGCTTTGGCCCCATTGATCGTGACATTGTGTTGCTGCGGATAAACCAGAAACGATCGTGTGCCCTCGGTTAGTGAACAGTTTTCTTCTGTCTTTTCCTGGTCGGCTTGCGTCGATTCGCTGGCAGCTTCCAGATTGATGATAAATTCTCCCCGGCTTTGTACCTGCACTGACACAACCCGGGCTGCACCACTCCACAGGCTGGCGGCACTGGCGATAACGGGACTGCTGATCAGCATCAGCATCAGGCTAAAACGGAAAAATGGAATGTTCATCGAGTTTCTCGTTTGGTAAATCCAGTTATTTTAACCCGTATATTGCACAAAGACACTCAGAAATTAAGCTAAGATTCTGATTAATAAAGGAATAACAGATATGCTGGTCAAAATGAAGTGTTGCTGTATAAACGCTATACCGATGCTTGCACACCGGGTATCTTCATGCAGCATCCGGGACTAACTGAAATCGGAGGCTGGTCTCAAAGGGCATCCGCGTCGTGGTCGGCCGGTTCGCGTTGCGGCAGCAGCAGGCAAAAGCGCGAACCTTTGCCGGGCTGGCTGTCGACCATGACATGACCCTGATGACGTTTGGCGACGGCTTCGACAAACGCGAGTCCAAGCCCGATTCCCTGGATACGCTCCACACCCTGACCCTGCACGCGTTTGAATAATTCAAACAGGTGCGGGATTTCCTCTTTGGCAATGCCGCAGCCGTGGTCGATTACGCAACAGCAAATCTCTTGCCCGCTGAGTGAAATCTGCACCACCACTTCGCTTTGATCCGGGCTGTGCTTGATCGCATTGGACAATAAATTGACCAGCGCGCGTTCGAGCATATCCCCTTCGCCGAGGGTCCAGCACTGATCAAGCTCAAAGCGGGTTTCGAGACGAATCTGCCGGTTATTCGCCAGCGCCCACATCTGGTCGATCGCATTTAGCGCAACATTGATAAAGTCGATTTCGTAAAACTGGATTTTTTCATCGGTGCTGGCGCGCGATAATTGCAGAAACTGTTCCGCCAGATGCAGGGTTTTCTCGGTATTTTTCTCCATTACATCAAGCATGGCCTGTACCTCGGACAACTGGTTTTTGTCACGTGCCAGCTCGATCATGGCCAGCATCGATGACAAGGGAGAGCGCAAGTCATGCGACAGAAAATCCAGAATCCGGTTGCGCTGGCGTTCGCTGCGTTTGAGCAGACTGATGTCGGACAGGTTGATGATAAAACCGTCGAGAGTTTCATTCAGCAGTTTCAGCGGGCTGATTTCGATCATCAGGTCACGCCCGCTGCGATGTTGTGATCGAGCCAGCTGGCGCTGTTGCTGGAACAGAGCTTGCTGCAGCAATTGCGGCCATTGATCGCCGTCTTTCAACGTGAGTTGCTCGAGCCAGTGCAGCAATGGTTGCTGGCTGACCGGCGCATCATCGTCTGCCGCCAGATACCAGGCTGCGCGCCGGTTATGCAGCATGATATTGCCGCGGCCATCGCAAATCAGCAAACCATCGGCCATACCGTTCAAGCTGTCATCGATCAATATTCGTAATTGCTGGTACTGGTCACCGGCGATTTTTAATTGTGCCACCTTGTCCTGCCACAAATCGCCTGAGCGTTGCGGACTGCGGTTCGGATGCCGGGGTTCGAGCAGGGCATCCAGTTGCGCCTGCGCATGCGGGTCGAGGCTGTCTGGTTGAGCCAGACTCAGACCCAGTTGGCAGCATTGCCCCTGATACTCGATCTGCGCCCAGCGTCGGTGGCCATCGACGCTCCAGTGGCGATCACTCAGGCGCGCCAGATTGCAGCGCGGTGCGGTGCCTTCACCGGCCAGTGGTTGTTGTTGCGGCCCGATCAAGACCCAGCTTTTGATGTCGATGTACTGGCGCAGGAAGCGGATTTCTGCGGCCAGATTACGTCGCCGCACCAGTCCCTGCTGTTGCTGTCGGCTGGAGAGCTGATCCAGTTCCTGGTTGATGTGGCGCATCGCCAGATCGAGACGTCTCCAGCTCCACAGTGGATAGCCGAGAATTTGAAACAGCAGAATCGTGGCCGCCGGCAGCCATAGCGAGAACAGCCACAACATCAGGGCTACCAGCAACAGCGTGGAAAGTAGAAAGCCGAACAGGGTCGCCAGCGTCGAAGCCGGTTTGACGTAAGGGTATACCAGCAATGGAAGCGCGATCAGTAACAGTGAAAGAGCAACTGCAACCGGTTTTTGAAGTGGCTGAATCGACAGTCCGTTTTGCAGCGCGTCGGCTACATTGGCGACTATTTCGACCCCCGGCATGCTATGGCTGTGGCCGGAAAGCGGTGTCGGAAAGGCATCCCCCATGCCTTCGGCAGTGGTGCCGACCAGCACGATCTTGTCGCGGAAAAAACCTCGCGGATAGACGCCTTCGAGCACTTGCGAATAACCGATGCGGGTAAAATGGCCAGGCGGTCCGGCATAGGGAATCAGGTAGGGATATTCCCGCGACCAGCGCATTGGTGAATACGTCCCGGTGCTGGTCGGGGTGTCGCTGTCTGCTGCAAACTCGAAAGTCTGCGGCAACTTTCCGGCCGTTTGCAGCAAGGCCACGGCGTAATGCGGCCAGTGCGGCTTGTCGATGCCTTCGCGCAGATAGATCTGGCGGGCGATCCCGTCCGGGCTTATATCAAGATTGACATGCCCGAGCGCGCGCGCATAGCGGGTCAGCGCCGGAATGGGCAGCGCTTCCAGCGGCACCGCGCGGGCACTGCTTTGCGACATATACACGGGCAACACCACTTTGCCGCTATGCCGGATGGCGGCCGCCAGAGCCGCGTCCGATTCCGGGTTGGCCCGGTCGGGTTCGCTGAACAGCATGTCCAGCCCGATGGCTGCGGGTTGTTCCTTTTGCAGTTGCCGTAACAGTCGGGCATGCCGTTCGCGCGGCCAGGGCCAGCGTCCCAGTTGTTCGAGGCTTTTGTCATCGATGGCTATGATGACGATGTTTTCGGCCGCCGGGCGGCTCCACAACGAGAGTTGGGCATCGTAGAGCAGGTTGTCGGCGCGCCACAGCAGATCATTCCATTGAACCAGCGCGGCCACCAGCACTACCAGACCCACCAGTGCCAGATGTTCCGGCATCCGCTTGTGCAGAATTGCAGGCCGGGTCAGTTTCACAGATTCAGGATCATGGTGTTGACCGGTGCCAGAGCGCCGGCGTCAGGCCCGGCCGGTGCCAGTGGTGCGGGCGCCAGCACGAAGCGGGCTTGCGCGCTTTTGCCTTCCAGTTGTTGCGGGCCGATTGCGCGTACCCGCCAGTAATATTGGCCCACGGTCAAATCCCCAATACCGACCTGTGTCTGGCTGGTGGTATTGTCGAGCAAGATGTCGCGAAAGCTGTCATCGCGGGCCAATTGGTAACGATAAGCCTGTGCGTCTGGTAAGGCTTGCCATTGCAACAATGCGCTGCGACGGCCGGGTTTGCTGTTCAGTGACTGCGGTGGCTCGAGCAATTTGACCGGCGCACTCAACGGTTTTCCCTGCTCGGCCACCAGTCCGAATCCGGCTGGCACCAGTTGCTCGCTGTCGCCGGCTCGCACGCCGACTTTGCCTTCGGTGACTTCGGTGCGACTGATGTCATCAGCAAAGCTCAGGCGAAAGGCGGTGCCGCGAACTGCGGTGGTCGCAACCGGTGTCTGAATCTGGTAATGGCTGCCGCTTTTCAGGGTTTGCACCTGACTGCTGGCGCGACCCCGGTTCAGGCGAACGCGGGTATCAACCATGCCGGTTTCGCCGTGATAGCTGAGCTTGTCGAGTTGCAGCTCGCTGTCGCCGAGCACCTGCAGCTCGGAGCGGTCGGCAAATTGCATTCTCAGGCTTTGTCTGTTTTCGGTGATGACACGGTCGCCGCTATACAGCTCCATGCCGACGCTGGCATCAATATGCTCGCCATTGGCTCGCAGGATCTGGACCTGACCGGTGAGCGCAATGACCTTGGCAGGGGTCGGCTGGTTTTTCAGTAAAGCGACCGGTATGACGATGCGGGTGCCGGGCTGGATTCTTCGGTTATTGCCCTGGCGGATTTGATTGATGCGTTGGATTTCGCTCCAGTTTTGCGCGCTGGTGGTGTATTTCTCGGCGATCGACCACAGGCTGTCACCGGGCCGGAAGGTGTATTCCCAGAATTCTCCTTCAGCCTGTGCCTGGCCTGCGCTTAGGCTGGCCAGTAACAGGATCAATCCCGTCAGCAGTGATTTCATGCAGAGGCTTTATCCATTGTTGACCGGTGTCAGGCGATAACCGCGTTGATAAATACTGCTCAATTGCCAGCCGTTGGAAGGGTTGATCGCAAGCTTGGTGCGAATCCGGCTGATATGGGTGTCGATGGTGCGGGTATTCAGTTCGGCGCTGGTTTGCCAGATATCCTGCATCAGTCGGTTGCGTGAAACCAGTTCGCCGGCATGTTGAAACAGGTACAGCGCAAGCTCGAACTCCTTGTGCGTCAGTTTGATGCTGTTGCCATTGACCTCAACTGTATCTTCGCTGCGGTTGAACAGATAAGGCTCGACCGACTCTGTGGTGTTTTCGGGTGTGTGGCTCTGGTTTATGTTGCTTTGCAGGCTGAGGCGGCGTTGTAAGGCACGGATGCGCGCCATCGCGATATGCTTTTTGACCGGTTTGACCATATAGTCATCGGCGCCGTGTTCGAGTGCTTCGACCACGCTGGCTTCACTGTCGCGGCTGGTGATGAAGATGACCGGCGTTTCGGTCGAGCGCTGGCTTCTGAGCCAGTCCAGTTCATTGATGCCGGTGGTGTCAGGTAAGTGCCAGTCCAGCACCAGCAAGTCGAAATCCTGCTGTTGAACGGCATTGCGAAAGGTTTTGCCATCGGTAAATGATTGCAGCTGGTCGCCGTTTTCGCGGGTCCACATTCCAAATAATTCAATCTGGCTGTGGTCGTCTTCCAGTAGTCCTATACGCACTTGTTAATTCCGGTTGGTTGGAGTGAGTAACAATATGCCATATCTGCGCGGATAAGTATGAGCCGGAAGGTTAACAAATGTAAATTCGGTCACAATCAGGCAGTGATCGAGTTCTGGGCAATAGCCGGCGCTTATTGCGGAGTTCGTTGCATATACAGGTTTTTCAACTCTTGCAATTTTTGCCGGGCTGATTCGGGCATTTCTCCATTTTGGCGCAACTGTTCGATCATTTTGCCCATTTCCGGCATTTGTTGCTGCATCTGTTGCAACATTCGAGATTGCTGGTCCTGCATCTGTTGCATTTGCTGCTGCATGCTGATGATTTTAAAATCGGCCGGTAGCTGGTATTGGTCTTGCGCGATTTTCACATTCCGGTCGATGCGGCGAACCTGCATCTGTGTCTGGCCGCGGGTATTGTCGATACGCAGCGGCAGGCCGGTGGTGCGGAAGGTTTCTGCAGTTGCGGATTTGGCCAGCGTGCAGGCATCTGTATTTAGCCGCAAGCCGCTCATCATTTGATTGATGCGCTGCTGCAGACGGGCCAATTGATCGAACAGTTTTTGCATGCCGGGTAATCTGGCAGCGGTAGAGGATCCATAGATGGTCGCGCACGGCATGCCATTGGCGTTGAGTCGGAACTTTCGAGTGGCGTAGCCTGCGATGTCGGGGCCGTTTCCGATATTCTCGAGCTGAATCTTCGGCGCTCCGGCCACCTGACTCGGCCGTTTTTTCGGTGCGCTCATTTGCAGGGCTTCGCGCGCTTGCGGGTTGACCAGATAAAACTGCTGGCGCTGGACATCGATCAGCGCATAGCGATTTTGGCCGGGGGTATCCATACGCGCATAGCGGTCGTTACCGGTGAATATCATCGGTTGCTGGTTTGCATTGACCGTTTCGATGCGGATGTCGGCGTGAACTGCGTTGCTGATCAAAATGGCTGACAGACAGCCCAGAATGGATGCTTTCATGTTTTTCTCCTCCGTGTTTCAGCGTCGGGCGCTGTGATGCTTCATGATTCGTCTATACCGGATTGCAATTGCTTGAAGATTTGCCGGGCGAAGCGGGTTTTGCGTTCTTCGCTGTCGGCATTGCGGTAATTGCGCGAAAGTTGGCGCAGGGTCTGGCGTTCAACGCCGCCATATTGTTCGCAACATTCATTAATGGCACGATCGCCCTGCTGCAGGATTTGGTCGCGCCAGTATTCGAGGGTTTTAAAATATTGCTTGCTGTGGTGATCGCTGTCTTCGATACGTCGCACGGCGGCCTGCACCGGCTCGACATCGATGCCGCGCAACAGTTTACCGATGAACTGGAAATGCCGTTTCAGTGCGCCGCGCTTGTTAGACAGCTTGTGCGCCAGCTCGATCGCGTCGCGCAGGCTTTCATCCAGCGGTACACTGGCCAGTTGTTCCGGATTGAGTGCGGCCAGTTTTTTTCCCAGTTTTTGCAAATCCTTGCTGTCTCGCTTGAGCTGGGATTTGCTGATTTCAAATTCTTCTTCCTGCTCGCTCCGGGCTGAAATCTGTGCTTCTGTTTGTGACGTCATAAGGCTAGAATGCGGACATGAAAAATCGACATCATAACAGTTTACACGAGACCGAAGCATCCCTGAAAAATCTGCTCGCCGATGCGCTCGACTGGGCGGCACAACAGGGTGCCAGTCAGGCCGAAGCCGGGCTGACGGTATCCGAAGGCATGAGCGTGTCTGCGCGCATGCGCAGTGTGGAGAATCTGGAATACCAGAAAGACAACGGCCTGGGCATCAGTGTCTATTTCGGCAAGCACAAGGGCACAGCCAGTACTTCCAGTCTGGAGCCGGAGGCGATCCGCAAAACCGTGCTGGCGGCCTGCGATATCGCCCGCTATACCTCGGAAGACCCGTGCACCGGGCTTGCCGAAGCCGATTTGATGGCGACCGAGTTTCGCGATCTCGACCTGTATCACGAGTGGCCGATCGATTCCGATCAGGCCATCGAGCTGGCGCTGGCTTGTGAAGCCGAAGCGCTGGATGCGGATGAGCGGATCTGCAATTCCGAAGGCGCTTCGGTCGAAATCGGCAAAAGCACTTCAGTGTATGGCAACAGCCACGACTTTTTGCAGGCCAATAGCAAGACCCGTCATTCCATCAGTTGTTCGGTGGTGGCAGAAGATGCGCAGGGCATGCAGCGGGATTACTGGTACGATGTCAGCCGCCACCCCGATCATCTGCAACCGGCAGCCGAAGTCGGTGCCAAGGCGGCTGAGCGGGCTTTGCGCCGGCTCGATGCGGTCAAACTCAAAACCGGCAATCACCCGGTGCTGTTTGCACCGGAAATGGCGCGCGGTCTGATTTCGCACTTCAATGCAGCGATCGGCGGCAATGCCCAGTATCGCAAGGCCAGCTTCTTGCTCGACGCGCTGGATAGCCGGGTGTTTCCGGAATTTGTGCAACTGGTGGAAAAACCGTTTCTGAAGATGGGTCTGGGATCCGCCAATTACGATGGCGAGGGCGTGGCCACACGCGAGCTGGCACTGGTCGAATCCGGCGTGGTGCAAAGTTATCTGCTCGACAGTTATTCGGCTTGCAAGTTGGGGCGTCAAACTACCGGTCATGCCAGTGGCGTACATAACCTTACCCTGCAGGATACCGGCAAGGATTTTGAAGCGTTGCTGAAAACCATGGACAAGGGATTGCTGGTGACGGAATTGATGGGGCTGGGCGTCAGCACGGTGACCGGTGATTATTCACGCGGCGCGGCCGGATTCTGGGTGGAGCACGGCGAAATTCAGTACCCGGTGGAAGAAATCACTATCGCATCCAATCTCAGGCAAATGTTTCAGGGCATCGTCGAGATCGGTTCGGATGTCGATCATCGCGGCAATATTCTATGTGGTTCAATCCTGCTCGAAGACATGATGATCGCCGGCAGCAGCTAATGGGTTGCCGCATCCCTTGTCTGCTGTTGGTTATGTGGCTGTCACCTACTGGCTGGGCAGCTGATCTAAACCCGCGTGCGCTCACTAACGATAATTCATTAATCGGCAACCACAGTCAGCAGCCCCCGGGTTATGTGTTCGATATTACCGTGCAAAATGTCGAGCAGCTGGACGCTATTCTGGAGCGCGCGGATCAGCTAAAGGGGCAGTACAGTCCGAATGACTTCGGGCGCATCGAACTGGTGCTGCATGGCAAGGAGCTGAACCTGTTTCGCAAAAAGAATTACCAGAAATACATGCAGATTGTGGAGAAAGCGCGCGATCTGGATGCGCACAATCTGGTTGATATCAAGGCTTGTCAAACCGTTATGCAAAGCCTGATGATCGATCAGTCCGAATTACCCGATTTTATCGAACAGGTGCCATTCGCACCGACCGAGATCGAGCGGCTGGAAGTACAAAAAGGGTTTACCCGTTTGTAGGATTCCGGCTAATCCTGCCGCCACATTACACTGCTGTCCTTGCCCGGGTTGACTTGCTCGATTTTCAAAGGGGCCAGGGTGTCTCCTTGATAATAATAGATAAAATATTTCTTCTCGCCAGCAAATTTCTGGGTCATTTTATCAACCCGGATATCTTCTTTGCCGAATTTTTTATCTGACTTCAGACGGACACCGGTCTGCAGGTTCAATGTCGATTTATTCACATTGCCACTTTTGAAAAAGTTGACCGTTTTTTCGTTCTGTTGCTGTTCCAGCATCTGCGGGTATAACAAGTGAATGCTGTGCAGGTTGTAGATATTTTTGGGCAACTTCATTTTCTTGATTTTGGTGCCCTTCATACTGTAGATTCGCTGGTCTCGATAATCGAACCAGCTGGAATGTGTGGCCGGTTTGTCCGGGTAATCGCCACTGTTTTCCAGTAGCAGCTTCAATTCGCCATCAATGGGTTGCAAACGGGTTTCGATGAACGGTTTTTTGCGCGTCAACCATTTATAGAGGCCGCGCGCTTCGGTATCCATGCGCCAGACCCACTCTCCCTGCTTTTTTTTCAGCGACATCTGGCTGTCGGCGATGTAACTGTTGCCGCGAAAAACCTTGTATTCAGCATCGAAAGGAGCCAGTTCAGCGGCCAGCAGGACGGGGCTGAAGAGTATCCAAAACAGTAGAAAAGAAGATTTAGGCCACATCTTTCAAGTCATTGAACAGGAGAGGTCGGGACAGAGGTTGATGATCGAAGATGATTTCATCAGGGGTTATTTGCAATCGTTGTTGACTGAGCCATTGCAGTACCAATGGATACATCTGGTGTTCCAGCCGGTGCGCTTTTTGTTGCAGGCTGTCGGCATTATCATGCGCCTGTATGCTGAATTTGCCCTGAATGATCACCGGACCGGCATCCAGCTCCGGGGTTACGATGTGTATGCTGACGCCGTGTTCGCGGTCTCCGTTTTCGAGCGCGCGCTGGTGGGTGTGCAAACCCTGATAGCGTGGTAAAAGCGAGGGGTGGATGTTGAGCATATTGGGGTAAAAATGCTCAATCAATGAACGGCTGAGGATGCGCATGTAACCGGCCAGCACGATGTAATCGACCCCAAGTTCATCGATTTGCTGTTGCAACTGCCGATCGAAGTCTTCGCGGCTTTCATATTCAGTGTGATCGAGAGCGATGACGCGGAGGCCATGCTGTTGTGCGCGCTGCAAACCGTAGGCTTGCGGGCGGTTGGAAATGACGGCGCAAATCTCTGCATTCAACCGATCCGCTTCGATCGCATCGATGATCGCCTGCAGATTACTGCCGCTACCGGATATCAAAACCGCCAGTTTTATTTTTTGCATGATTTATTCACCGAAGCGGACGGCTTCCTGTCCGTTTCTTTCGATGATACTGCCAACACGCCAGGCCTTTTCGCCTTCGTTTTCAAGGATATCGATGCAGGCATCGACCCGGTCTTCGTCGACCACTACGACCATGCCAATACCGCAGTTGAAGGTGCGAAACATTTCGGTCGGCTCAATATTTCCTGCCTGCTGCAACCACTGGAAAACAGCGGGCATCTGCCAGCTGTCGAGATCAATTTGCGCGCCACAATGATCGGGCAAGACGCGCGGGATATTTTCGCTCAGCCCGCCCCCAGTGATATGCGCGATCGCTTGCAACGGTTGCTGCTGGCTCAATGCCAGCAGGCTTTTGCTGTAGATGCGGGTCGGTTGCAGCAAGGCCTGACCGAGCGGGGTGCCGCCGCAATCCTGCTGCAGATCTGCCTGACTGACTTCGAGCACCTTGCGGATCAGTGAATAGCCATTGGAATGAGGGCCGCTCGAGGCGATCGCAATCAGTGCCTGTCCGGGTTGCACCTGACTACCATCGATGATGCCTTGTTTGTCGACGATGCCGACACAGAATCCGGCCAGATCGAAGTCGTCCTGCTGATACATGCCCGGCATTTCGGCGGTTTCGCCGCCGATCAGTGCGCAGCCAGCCTGCACACAACCTTCGGCGATGCCGGCAATGACCGCTTCGGCGACTTCGAGCTGGAGCTTGCCGGTGGCATAGTAATCGAGAAAAAACAGGGCTTCGGCGCCGAGCACGACGATATCGTTGGCGCACATCGCGACCAGATCGATGCCGATGGTGTCATATTGCTGCAGTTCGATCGCCAGCTTCAGTTTGGTGCCGACGCCATCGGTGCCGGACACCAGCATCGGGTTTTGATAGTGATCCAGCGGTAATTCGAACAAACCGCCAAAGCCGCCGATACTGCCCACGCTGCCGCTACGCCGGGTGCGCTGGATGGCAGGTTTGATGCGCTCGACCAGCGCATTGCCGGCATCGATATCCACGCCGGCATCGCGGTAGTTAAGTGAGGTTTTGGAAGTGGAAGCTGGAGGTTGGCCTGTTTTCATGGGCTCGCGGTGCAGGGGTAATGGACAATCGCGTATTTTAACCTAAAAAAAAATCCGTGGAATCACTAATTTGCCGAATGATCCTTGTATAATGCGCGGCATTGTCCGAACCCCGTGATGCGCATGAACGTGAAAATCTGGCTGAGCCTGTGGCTCTTGCTTTTGTACTGGCCTGTCCAGGCCGCCGAGGTCGATAACCTGTACAGCGTCGAGCTGGCGGTGCCTGACCAGAGCACCAGCGTGCGTCTGGAAGCCTTCCGCCAGGCCTTTCGCGAAGTGATCGTCAAGGTAACCGGCAACGAGCAAGTGCTTTCCAACCCGGCCTTGCAGCGACCGCTGAAATCGAGCGCCCGATATGTGCGCGAATTTCGTTATCTGCAGCGCGAAGTCACGCCGGAAAGCGAGGCTGTCCAGAAAGATTCGCCATTGCAAGAAAACCAGCAACCCGAAGTGAACCCGCAACAACCGACAACGCCGGACGCGATGTTGCCGCTGGCCACTTCGACAGCACAGCAGCCAGTGTCCGATAGCCAATTGTTTTTGCGTGTGACCTTCAATCAAGATGCACTGGAAAACCTGTTGCGCACGCACCAGATCGCCATTTGGGGGCGGCAGCGGCCGAGCACCTTGCTGTTGGTTGCCATGGAGATAGACGATCAGCCACGGATTATTTCGGGCGATAGTGCCAGCGAACTGGTGGACGCACTTTCGAAATTGGCAGACAAACGCGGATTGCCGGTGTTGTTTCCTTTGATGGATCTGGAAGATCAGCAACAGTTCAGTACCTGGGATATCCGGCAAATGAATCTGCAAAACCTGTCTGTCGCAGCAGCCCGCTACGCACCTGATGCATTGCTGGTGGGTTCAGTGCAAGAACGCCCCGGCAAGGGATGGCTGGCGAACTGGCAGGCGCAATTCTCCGGCAAGCAATTCAGTTGGCAGTTCAAGGCCAAAGAACTCAATGGGATTCTCGATCAGGCGATGCAGCAAACGGCTCAGTTGCTGGCCAGTGATTATGCCCTGCAATCCGGCTTGTCGCAGGATCAGACTGTTATGCTCGATGTCGATCAGATGACTGGTTTGGCCAGCCATGTGCAGGTGTTGCGCTATCTGCAATCACTGGATGCGGTGGAATCCGCGCGCCCTGTATTGTTTGATCAGGATAGGGTTCTCTATCGCGTTCGGTTGCGTAACTCGAGCGATGATTTGTCGCGGTTGATAGCGCTGGGTTCGATGCTAGAGCAACTTGATTTACCGCAAATCGATGCCACTACCGATGAGCAAATCGTACGCATGAATTATCGCCTGATCGGCCAGTAAGCGCAGTCTGAAACCGCGATGGTTGCACAAATCCCCTTGCCATTGTCGTTCGACAAACGCTTTAGTCTGGAAAATTATTTTGCTACCGACGAAGCCTATGTGCGGCAACAGTTGATGGCATTGTTCGATGAAACCGGAGAACCGCTGATTGGCTTGTGGGGCAGTACGGACAGCGGTAAAACCCATTTGCTAAACGCTTGCGCACATTATGCCCGGCATTGCCAGTTACCGTTTCATTTGTTTGATGCGACGCAATTGCAGGATGCCGACCCTGACAGTTTCAGCGACTTTTTGCCCGGCACTGTGCTGGGCGTTGACAATCTCGATTTACTGGCCGGGCTGCGTCCCTGGGAAGAAGTGTTTTATCAATTGATCAACCGGGTCAAACAAGGCGAATTGCGCTGTGTTTTCTCGGTGTCACGCAACCCGAGAGATATCGGCTTTCGCCTGCCGGATCTGAAATCAAGACTGCTGTGGGGATTATTGATCGCGCTACAGACTCCGGAAGACGCTTCACTGGCCGTTTTGCTGAAAAAACGGGCCGCCTTGCTGGGCCTGCAAATCAGTGATGAAGCACTCCATTATCTACTCAGCCATTACTCCCGCAGATTGTCTGATCAAATGCAAATGCTGTATCGTCTCGATCATGCCGCTTTGTCCCGTCAGCGCAAGATTACGATCCCCTTCATCCGCGAAACGCTGAAACAGACTCGAACTGGCGTCTAATGCTGGCTGCCTGAGTGGGCTTTCAGGTAGCGGCTGTAATACATGCTGGACAGAAACAGCACGCCACTGGCCAGGATGTTGATTTTGCCATACAGCCCGTTCTCACTGGCTACAAAGGCTTCACTGACGCCGATAAAAAAATACAGCATCGGCAAAAAGCCGGTCCACTTGTAGGTATACAGACGGTCTGACCATAGCCCTTTGACCGGTAGTAAAAGGGGCAGGGTCAACAGGCTTGCCAGCCACCACTGATCACCGGTGGCGTTGCTGAAAAACAGTGACAATTGATTAAGTATCAAAACCAGAAGAGAGAGCAAGGTGAAAATTTTCAGTGGATGCATGATGAAAAAGGGATTTCAGTCTTTGCCCAGTTTCAGCGACAGCGTAGCGATCTGCCGTCCCAGAGCCTGACAGATTTGTTCTTCGTCTTCGGTCAGTGGTTGCCCGGCATGGCCGGCAGTGTGGCTGGCGCCATAGGGCGTGCCGCCGGAGCGGGTTTGCTGCAGCGCCGGTTCCGAATACGGGATTCCGGCAATCAGCATGCCATGGTGTAACAATGGAATCATCATGCTCAGCAGCACGCTTTCCTGTCCGCCATGATGGCTGGAAGTGGCCGTGAAAACACCGGCCGGTTTACCGATCAGAGCGCCGGAGAGCCACACCTGACTGGTAGAGTCGATGTAGTGCTTGAGAGCCGCTGCCATGTTGCCGAAATAGGATGGGCTGCCGAGTATCAGGCCATCACATTGCTGCAAATCCTGCTCAGTGGCATAAGGCGGGCCCTGTTTGGGGACGGCAGGTTCGGTTTGTTGATGATTACTGGAAACCTCGGCGACACGCCGCATCCGCGCTTCACAGCCGTCGACCGCTTCCACGCCCTCGGCGATTTTCTGAGCCATGCGATCCACTGAACCGTAGCGGCTGTAGTAAACAATCAGGATGATGGACACGTCTTACAGAATCTCCAGCACATTTTCCGGCGGACGGCCGAGCGCAGCCTTACGGTCGTCGATGACCACGATCGGGCGTTGCAGCAGTGTTGGGCATTCGCTGATCGCTTCGAGAATATCATCGTCAGACAAGTCGGTTTCATCCATGCCGGCATCCTTGAAGACTTGTTCATTGCTGCGCAGCAAATCTTTCGCGGGCAGGCCGAGCAACCGGGTCAAGTGCCTGAGCGTTTCGATATCGGGTGGCTCTTTCATATACTCAACGATTTCCGGTTCGATCCCCTTTTGTTGTAGTAATTCCATGGTTTGACGCGATTTGCTGCAACGCGGATTGTGATAAATGGTGACTTTTTGATTTGCCATGAAATACCTCCGAAATTCTTTTAATAATTGTAACGCCGCCGCGATTATTGACGAGAATTTCTGGCTAAATCCATAAAATAAAGCTGGTTTAAACATCCCGTCGAAAGCGCCAGCAATCAGCGATGATGAAGTATGCCTGTGGTGAAGGCAATTTTTTTGCTAAATCTCTTTGCGAACCTTGACACCCGCAAGTGCTTTCGGTAATTTGCACGGCAGCTTGTGACATATAACTAAAATTAAATATTTCGCTGTTTACGGGATAACTAGCAAGAATCTTTGAGAGCGGGCTTTTTTATACTTGCCCTATACCCTTTAAAAAGGTAAGGTCGGTTACTATTTTTAAGTAAATATATAGCTTTACAGCCGTTATTTAATTTAAACTATCACCGTTCGTGGAGAACGAAACTTATGAAAAAAACAGAATTCCTGAAGTTGGCAACCATTGCAGTTCTTTCCACCGGACTTGTTGCTGGTTGTGCCAGTAAAGAAGAGCCGGCGCCGGCTAAAGAGCCGATGACTGAAGCCCAGAAAGGACCGAATGCGGCCGCCAAGAATGCCATTTATTCCGCCAAAATCAAGAATGCCCGGGCTGCAAAACTGGGTTATGAATGGCGCGATACCAAGAAATTGATCGCAGCCGCTGAAAAAGCTGCCGCCGCCGGAGACAACGATAAAGCCGTTAAACTGGCCAATATGGCCGCAGAGCAAGCGAATGATGCAATTGCTCAATACCATGCTGAAACCAAGCGCTATAACGAAATGCATGGCAGTACAGAAAGTGGCATGGCAATGGGTATGAATAACTCCAGCATGAGTAATGCTGGTGGTGGCGAATACACAGTCGTTTCCGGTGATAATCTCTGGAATATTTCCGGCAAGGACGAGACCTATGGAAACCCGTACCAATGGCCATTGATCTACAAAGCCAATTCTGACCAGATCAAGGATGCCGACCTGATTTATGCTGGTCAGGTTTTCAGTATCCCTTCTGCTACAGACGCCGAGATTGATGCTGCGGTACAACATGCCAAGACTCGCGGTGCCTGGACTATTGGCGAAACCGAAGCCTCTGATCAGGATTATCTGGCACAGTAGTTTAACTGCTTTAATGCCGTATCGAAAAGCTCGCTTTTGCGGGCTTTTTTTATGTCTGCATAAAACTCGAAACCGGCTGAAACCAGACGGCCTGATTCTGATCTAATAGATATTATATTTTGACTGAACGGGAATCCCAATGAAAAAAATTGCCCTGTTATTGCTGTTATCGACCCTGTCTTTTGGCTCAGCCGCAGTTGACATGAGTCTGACAGACCTCAATGGAAAATCGCTCCAGATCTCTGACTATAAAGGCAAATGGGTTCTGGTAAACTACTGGGCGACCTGGTGCCCACCCTGTCGTGAGGAAATGCCTGAATTACAGTCTTTCCATGATGCACATGCCAAAACTGATGCCGTGGTAATCGGGCTGAACACCGAGGCCATTCCTGATGAAGAGGTAAAGGCGTTTCTGGAAGACTATTTTATTGACTACCCCAATGCCAAAGTGGGACCGGTCAGTCAAACCGAATTGGGGCAAGTGCCAGGGTTGCCGACCACGTTTCTGTTGTCTCCACAAGGTACTGTGGTGGCCCGGCAGGTCGGTTCGGTCACCCGTGAAATGATTGAAAATTTCATCAAGAAATGGGAAGCTAAACACAAATCTGATAATAAACAAGGGTCGGATTAAGTGACGGAATCAGTGAGATAAACTGTTAGTCCGGTTCGCCCATCGAATAACCACCAACAGAATACGGTAAACAACAGGTCATGAAACAGTTTCCCAAGTCTGGGTTTTCCCTTTTTATCCTTCTTCTTTTCGCGATTACTGCACAGGCTGCCATACCGCGTGACCCTTATACCCATTTCTTTAGTCAAAGTCTGGGAGATTTGACCGAGGAACTGGAAATTGCCCGCGAAGAGAATAAAAAAGGCATCTTTATTTTCTTTGAAATGGATGAATGCCCTTTTTGTCACCGGATGAAAAAAACGGTTTTGAACCAACCGGAGATCCAGGATTATTTTAATGAAAACTTTCGTTCTTTGGCAATTGATATCGAAGGGGATCTGGAACTGGTGGACTTCAAGGGCGAAGAAATGATGCAAAAAGAATTCGCCAGTAAAACCCGGGTTCGTGCCACACCAGTGATGGCTTTTTATGATCTTGATGGCAATATGGTAGTGCGCTATACCGGCGCGACCTCTGGCCCGGAAGAGTTTATGTGGCTGGCGGAATATTACTTGAAAGGCGTTTATAAACTAAAAGACAAGAATGGACGCAACATCCGGTTCGGGAAGTACAAAAGGCTCAAGAAAAAACAAAAAGCAATCAACTAGACCGGTCGGGCTCAATGAAAAAAATGTTCCACACTCCGCCCATGCTGGTCGGTATTTTACTCTGTTTTCGTGTTTACGCGGCTGAGCCAGATGCCCTGCCGGAACCATTGACTCTCGATGCCGCCCTGAGCCTCGCCGCAAACCCGGGGCATTATCAAAATATCAACGCCGATCAGAATCTGCAGCAATCGATAGCCGAGGCCGAGCAAACTGCGGCCGGCAATGATTTCACGATCAATCTGAACGGCCGCCTGCGTGCAATCAAGCAATCCGGCGCGGATGATGCTGAAAATGACAGCGCGATTAAGCTGTTTGTCAGAAAGCCGCTGTATGATTTTGGCAAACTCGATGCCAGTGAGGATTTGTCCAGACTCCAAGTGGAATTAAAAAGGCTGGAAAAAAATTACCTGATCGAACAACGCAAGTTGTCGATCCGGCAACAGTTTTTCGATGTGCTAAATGCCGACAACCAGTATCTAAGGGATAACGAAGAACTGGCGATCGGCTTTATCCGCTTTGACCGGACCCGAGAAAATCAATTACTGGGCCTGGCATCCGACCTCGAAGTACTGGAAACCCGGACCGCGTACGAGCGAATCCGGCAAAACCGCTATAACAGTGAAAACCTGCAGCGCCTGACCCGGGTCATGCTGGCGGAAACGCTGGGTTATGCCGACAGTCCGCCGGATGAGTTGGAAGTGCCCGAACTGGCAGACAAAATTAATCCCGGCGATGATGTGGAAGCACTGGTACAACAAGCGTTTGAACACAGTCTTGAACTGGAAATAGAACGCAAGAAGCTGGAAATCGCGCGCCAGCAGATTGCGGTTGCCAAAAATACCAGCAGCGCGAAGCTGGACGCTGAGTTGGAGCTGGCGGATTATGTCAAGGAGTCCTCGACCCGGGATGACTGGCGTGCCAGTATTTATCTGGATGTACCGCTTTATGCAGGCTCGGGAACGCGTTCAGCCGTTCGCTTGGCCAGTGCCCGATATCAACAACAATTAGCCAGCATCTTACGTGTAAAATCGGAAATCAGGCTCGAAGTGCTGAAGCTTTGGCAACAAATCCGGTTCAACAGTTTGCGGGTAGAAGGAGAAGACTTCAATCAGGAATTCCGCGACCTGACACTGGAAAAAAGCCGGGCGGAGTACGAACTTGAATTCAAGAGCGATCTGGGTAATTCGATGGTTCAGTTTTCCGAAAGCCGACGTAAAGCCTGGCAAGCCCGCTTTGCGCTTGAAATGTCGTTACGAAAACTGGAGACACTGGTTGGCAGTGAGTACCTGAATCAATTGATCACGAACAAAGAGGACAACAACGGATGAACTGGATACTTTTGATTTTACTGGCTGGCCCGTTGTTTGCGTCTTCGGCTTCAGCTCTGAGTCTGAACGGTTTCAGCAAATTTTCCGACCACTTCGCGCTCAATGCCCGCTCCGCCGGAATTATCCAGCAGGTTCATGTCAAAGCCGGTCAGCGTGTCAAGCAGGGAGAGGTTCTGGTCGAGCTTGATGCCAGTCGCGAACAGGCCATGCTGAACAAGGCGTTGGCACAGGAAAAAGCGCTCGAACCGGAACTCGAGATCGCCGAGTTGGAACTGGAAAAGGCGCTGGAATTATATGACCGGGATACCCTGTCTGAAGTGGCTCTGAAAACAGCCGAAAACAAGCTGGCTCGAATACAGGGAGCCTACAAGGCGGCTCAAGCCGAAACCAGCATCGCCCGCTTCGATCTGCAAAATACCCGTTTGCGGTCGCCGGTTGATGGTCGGGTTTTGCGTGTTCATCAACGACGCGGTCAATATGTAAGTCCGGCTTATCAATCCATACCCCTGGTTACTCTGGTCGAGTCGCGTCAAATGAAAGCCATTGGCCTGGTCAGCTCGGAGCAATGGCGCGCCTCACTGATCGGACTACCGGCAACAGTCAGTTACAAGCAGCGCAAGTTTACCGGTGTGGTGAGTTATCTGGGTTTCGAGCGAGTAAAAAAATCGACCGGTGTCGCGGCCTATGAAATCACGGTAGACTTTTCCACGGACCAATTGATTCCCGAACAAATGCCGGTCTCGATCGAGATCAAAGACTGAACCCGATGGTCATCCAGGCACGCAAGATTTGCACCCTCGAAGGACTGCTCGAGCTGATGGTGGAGCAGGGCATGGTCGAGCCGGACAAGGCGCGCATGGTCAGCTCGTTGTCTTCGGCAAAAGACCGCAAGACCTTGCATCCGCTGGAAAGCATCGCCAGCCGAAACTGGAATAATCAGTCCAATCCGTCGCAAAAACTGACGCTGGATTTTCTCACCGACTGGCTGGCCAAAGAGGCCGGAATTCCGCGTTTCCATTTCGACCCGCTGAAGATGGATGTGGCATCCTGCACCAGCCTGATGTCCTATGCCTATGCAGCGCGTTTCAATATTCTGCCGGTCAAGGTCACGCCTTCTGAAGTCACCATTGCAGTCACCGATCCGTTCGATACCGAGTGGCTGGAAGAAATCCACCGCATCATCAAACAACCGATCAAACGCGTGCTGGCGAACCCGCAGCAATTGAAAAATTATGCGCTGGAATTCTACAGCGTCAGTCGCGCGATGGGACATGCCGGGCAAAAGGAACAGGAACAGGCCGGCAGCATCCAGAATCTGGAGCAATTGATCGAGTTGGGTAAAGCCGGCTCGGTCGATGCCGATGATCAGCATATCGTCAGCATTGTTGACTGGCTGCTGCAATACGCATTCAGCCAGCGTGCCAGTGATATTCATATCGAGCCGCGACGCGAACAGGGCAACGTGCGTTTTCGCATCGATGGCGTGATGCACCAGGTGTATGAAATTCCGGCCAATATCACCGCTGCGGTTACCAGCCGCATCAAGATCATGGGGCGGCTGGATGTGGCCGAAAAACGCAAACCGCAGGATGGCCGTATCAAGACTGTGACCCCGCAAGGGCAGGAAGTCGAAATGCGCCTGTCATCGATGCCGACCGCGTTTGGCGAAAAACTGGTACTGCGCATATTCGATCCGGAAGTGCTGTTACGCGATTTCTCGGAACTGGGCTTTGAGAAAAAGGAGCACGCCACCTGGGATCACATGATTACCCAGCCATTCGGCATCATTCTGGTGACCGGGCCGACCGGCTCCGGCAAAACCACGACTTTGTATTCCAGCCTGAAAAAGCTTGCCGTGCCGGAAGTCAATGTATGCACCATCGAAGACCCGATCGAGCAGGTTGAACCCTTGTTCAACCAGATGCAGGTGCAACACAATATCGGCGTCGATTTCGCCAGCGGTGTGAAAACCCTGCTGCGACAGGACCCGGATATCATCATGATCGGTGAGATTCGAGATCGCGAAACCGCTGAAATGGCGGTGCAAGCCGCGTTGACCGGGCATTTGGTGTTATCGACCCTGCATACCAACGATGCCCCCTCGGCCGTCGCCCGCTTGACCGAAATCGGTATTCCGCCATATCTGATCAGCGCCACCCTGCTCGGTGTGGTCGCGCAGCGGCTGGTTCGCACACTGTGTCCGCATTGCAAGAAGCCGCATGCGGTCGACGAGGATGAATGGAATGCCTTGATCCGTCCGTGGTCAAATCCGGCTCCGAAACAAATCTATCAGGCAGAAGGATGTCTGGAATGCCGCCAGACCGGCTATCAGGGGCGCAAGGGAATTTACGAAATGATGCCACTCGATGATCGCCTCAAAAAGCGTATCACGGCCGACTTTGATTTGTCAGTGTTTCGCAAACAGGCGATCAAAAACGGCATGCGTCCACTCAATCTGGCCGGTGCGCAAAAGGTCGCTAAGGGTTTGACCACCATTCAGGAAGTGTTGAAGGTGGCACCGCCGCGTTTTGACGGCTAAATCCGGGTAATGGCTCGCTGTGTTTTCAGCGCTTGATCCATTTCTCCAGGCGCTCACCCAAAGCTGACTTTGCAGCAGTATTGCAATTCAGATAAGCCGCCCATAACGGCGTATCCAGATCATCAAAACCGATATCCATCGGTACCAGCCAACACTTGCCATCGCGCTCTAAAAATCGATAGCCATCGACGATCTCTGTTTGCTGTTCTACCGTTGTTCCGGTTTCATCTACGTTGTCAGATGATGGATAGAATAATCTTCGCCTTGCTTCTTCCTGCGCTTGCTTTTGCTGTCGATTAACGAATAAATCATTTTGCAGCGAATCCGCTGGCCGCTGTGCCATGTTGTTAGACAGGGAGTCAAGCAAAGCTCTCCGGCTCAACGCGGGCGACACGTTTATTCCCGGCGGTGTTTTGTCGGCAGATATCGCTTGCCGGGCTTTGCCTGCTGGAGGCTGACTGCTGACGCGCTCTTTGAGGGCCTCAGGCTGCTCCGATTCATCCGCTTTCACGGTGCGCTGCTTACGTTCGGGTTGATGCGCGATAGCCGGAGGCGGTTTTTCAGGCCTGTGAACTGATTGTTGGGTTGTTTTGATGTCTGCAGCAGGCGGCGGGCCCGTGCGGTGAATGTGAACTCTGGAGATCACCTGTTTTGTATTCTTCGTTGCTGGATGCGGGAACCGCAGCGCAGAGAGAATGACGAGATGAAGCACAGTTGATAACAGGACAAATACCGTCAGCTTCTGGTAACGCAAGCGGTTGTGAAGAGTCGAGTTCACGATTGCAGTGGTCACGTTGTTTTGCAACTCATTGAAAAGATGTTGGAGACAGGGTGTGGTCAAAAGTTCGTCATCCCCCCGTCTCGCTGCAAATCTCTCAGCCTGGCAGGCTTGTTATTGCTTGAACCAGTGTCGATTGAGTGCGGTGATCACCTTTTTCGGATATTTGAACTTGCCGAGACTGCCATTGTAGCGCGCCAGTGCGCGTGTCAGATTGCCTTTTTCCTTGTCCAGATAAAAACGCAGAATGGTCGTGCCCATGCGTAGGTTGGTGCGAATCTTGAACAGGTTTTTGTCGGATAACTGGATTTCATCGAGCCAGAAGGGCATCACTTGCATCAAACCCCGCGCGCCGGAGACCGAGATTGCGAAGCGGTCAAAATGGCTTTCCACCTCGATTACGGCGAGCACCAGCTCCGGTTCGAGATTGACCCTCGAGGCTTCGTAATGCACCGTCTTCAGAATCGAGACGCGTTCTTTCGGGTTGTCGATAAATCGCGCCAGCCGGTTGCTCATATCGTGCAGCCAGACGGCGGCATCAAAGCGGTCTTCAAAGCTGTTCGGGCTATTGATCGCCTGTTGCAACAGCGTGCGTAATTCCGGGTCGACCGGTTGTGCCGTCGTTTGCGCGCGCAGCGCCGGAGCGGTCAGCAGGTTGATGCCAAAAATCAGGCTGAGAGTGATGGAAATTCTCAGCGCGGCCATCATCCATCGAGGCGCTGGCAGATAAAATCGAGGGCGCTGTCGGCGGCGATATCCTGCGATTGTTCGTCACAGCGACCCTTGTATTCGCACTGTCCTTCTTTCAGGCCGCGATCACTGAATACGATGCGGTGAGGAATACCGATCAATTCCATGTCGGAAAACATCGCGCCGGGACGCAGTCCGCGGTCATCCAGAATCACATCGATACCGTTTTGCAGGCATTGCTGATAAAAATCATCCGCAGCCTGTTTGACCAAGTCGGATTTATTGTAATTGATCGGGCAGATGGCGAGCTGGAATGGTGCCAGTGCCTGCGGCCAGATGATGCCGGATTCATCATTGTTTTGCTCGATCGCGGCGGCGACGACGCGCGATACGCCAATACCGTAACAACCCATTTTGGTGACCACGGCCTTGCCGTTTTCATCCAGCACGGTGGCATTCAATGCTGTTGAGTATTTGTCTCCGAGTTGGAAGATATGACCGACTTCAATCCCGCGGACGATCTTCAGATGACCCTTGCCATCCGGGCTGGGGTCGCCCTCGACCACGTTGCGTATATCGACCGACTCGGGCTCGGGCAGGTCGCGTCCCCAGTTCACACCGGTAAAATGCTGGTCGTTTTCATTGGCACCGCACACGAAGTCAGCCAGCGCCGCTGCACTGTGATCGACATACAACGGAATCTCCAGCCCGACCGGGCCCAGTGATCCGATATCGCAGCCCAGTTGTTGGCGGATGTCCCCGGCGTCGGCCATACAGAACGGGCTGGCGACACCGGGCAGTTTTTCAGCCTTGATAGTGTTCAGCTCATGGTCACCACGTAACACCAGCGCCACCAGAGAGCCGGCTTCTTCGCCGCAGGCGATCAGCGTCTTGACGGTTTGCCTGGCATCGATGTGGAGAAAATTGGCGATCGCATCAATGGTGTGTTGACCCGGGGTCGGGATTTTTTCGATCGTTTTTGTGGGTGCGGGTCGCTGGTCGAGGCAAACGGCTTCGGCTTTCTCGATGTTGGCGGCATATTCGCTCTGGTCGGAAAAGGCGATCGCGTCTTCACCGGACTCGGCCAGTACATGAAATTCATTCGAGGCATTGCCACCGATCGCGCCAGAATCGGCATTGACCGGTCGGTATTCGAGGCCGAACTGGTCGAAGATGCGGCTATAGGTCTGGAACATCAAATCATAGGTTTGTTGCAGTGAAGCGTCGTCGACGTGAAACGAATAGGCGTCTTTCATCAGAAATTCGCGTGCGCGCATAACGCCGAAACGAGGGCGGATTTCATCGCGGAACTTGGTCTGTATCTGGTAGAAATTGAGCGGTAATTGTTTATAGCTTTTGACTTCACGGCGAAACAGGTCGGTGATGACTTCTTCATGGGTTGGACCGATGCAGAATTCCCGCTGATGGCGATCGTGCAGGCGCAGCAATTCGGGGCCGTATTGTTCCCAGCGACCAGACTCCTGCCACAGTTCGGCCGGTTGCACGGCGGGCATCAACAGTTCCAACGCTCCTGAGCGATTCATTTCATCGCGCACGATGTTTTCCACTTTACGCAAGACTTTCAGACCCAGCGGCATCCAGCTGTACAGCCCGGAGGCGAGGCGGCGGATCAAGCCGGCTCGCAGCATGAGCTGATGGCTGATAATTTCGGCGTCAGCCGGGGTTTCTTTCAGGGTGGAAAGATGAAAACAACTGGTTTTCATGTAGATGGGCTCTGGGTCGGGTTAAAAGGTTTTGCTGTTCCAGCCCCATTGGGCGCGTTCGGGCGAGGCAAACTCGATATAGATTCGCTCCGCCGGGATGCCATATAGCTTGTGCAGGCATGCGCATAACTGCCGGGACAAATCGGTGGTCCGGGAACTTTGCAAACCCAGGCTTTTCAATTCGCAATAGGCCAGTGGTTCGGCGCTGCCAGCGAACAGCATGTTCGGGTTATGTTGCAGCGAAACCATGACATACGATTCTGGTTTACCCACTCCATCGGCAACCGTTTGGCTCAGCATACTGAGTTGCCCGGAAGCCGTGTCTAGCGGCTGGTTGCTGGTGATGGACAGATAAGGCATGACCGGCTATTTGCAGTAGCGTTTGATGTCTTGCTCGTAACGGGCGCGACGCTCGTCGATTTCCTTGGTGCTAAGCAGGCGTTCGCTGCCATCGGTCGAGCGCAGGCGGATCGGCCCGCTTCGATTGATAGTGTCGAGGTTAGCCCGTGCCGATTGGCAAGCCTGTCTGGTTTCTTCACCACTGAGTTGTGAAGACGCCGGTTGTTCCTGCTGTCCTGCGTCCGCTTCCTTTTTGGCGTTGAGATCGCCGAGTCTCGGCAGAGGGCGTCCCGGGTTACTCGGTGGTCGAGTAACCGTGATTTTCTCGGCCTTGATGGTGGCCGGCGGGCTGTCGCCGTAATGCACATTGCCATCTTTATCGACCCATTTCTGGATGCTGCCAGCCTGGCTGGTCCCTGCGATCAGGAGCAGGGCAAATAAAAGTCGGTTCATGGTTTACCTTTTTGCGGTAAATGTTTTTGTGTGGTTGGATCAATACTGCCTGACGCGTAGTTTACGAATGTAATCTGTAGATGTCAGCAATAAGTTACTGTTTTGGTTAAATAGTTTCCCGAATTGTTGCAGGAATTTCCCATCTGTATTGGAACATGGCTATTTGCCGGGGTAATTCATAGAAAGCCTGTAGTCATTCATAAATTTATTATATACTTACGCCCCGAAATTTATGGGGTCAAAAAAAGAATGAGTGACAGACGCTTGAAAGTATTTCATGCAGTTGCAAAATTGCTGAGCTTTACCAAAGCGGCCGAAGCGCTGCATATGACTCAACCTGCTGTAACTTTTCAGGTTCGCCAGTTGGAAGAATATTTCAACACCCGTTTGTTCGACCGGACACACAACAAGGTCAACCTGACGCCAGCCGGTAGCAAGGTGTATGAATTCTCGGACCGGATATTTGATCTTTATGATGAAATGGAAAACTCGGTGCGTGAGTTGACCGGTGAAATTTCCGGTGCGCTGACGATCGGAGCCAGTACCACCATTGCCGAATACATGTTGCCGACCCTGCTTGGCCAGTTCAAGGCCAAATATCCGGAAATCAATATTCGCCTGAAAGTCTCCAATACCGAGGGCATTGTGTCGATGGTAGAGCACAATGTGATTGATCTGGGCGTTGTCGAGGCTTCCGTCCTGAACAAGAATTTGATCGTGGAAGTCTGTCACGATGATCACCTGGTGGTGGTATCGCCCCCCGAGCATGAATTGGCCAGGCGCACGCAACCCCTTACGCCCAAGGATTTGAAGAAGTTCCCCTTCATCTGTCGGGAAGAAGGTTCCGGTACCCGTGAAGTTATCATCCAGTACCTGCAAGATAATGGCGTGAATCCGGTCGATATGAATTTTTGTCTGGAACTCGGTAGCCCGGAATCGCTCAAGGGTGCAGTAGAAGCCGGCATGGGGATTTCGATTCTGTCTCGTTCGACCATCGATAAGGAGCTCAAACTCGGTACCCTGCATGAGATTCAGCTGGATCCGCCACTAAGCCGACCGTTTTCGTTTGTGCGCCAGCGACAGAAATTTCGTGTACGCGTCATGGAAGAATTGCTGGAGTTTGCCAAAACCTATTGCGAGAAAGATCATTGACGTCTTCAGGACGTCGCTGGTTCTGTTCCAAATCCTGAGTGTTGCATGAGTTCTTCGGTCAGTACCTTGCAGTCTGTTTTCAAACAGTTATCAGCTCAGCATCAGCAAAGCGTGCTTGACTTCGCGCAGTTTTTGCTCGCTCGTGACCAGGTCGGGGAGGAGGCTTTGCGCCCGCCGGTGCCGCTGGAGAAGCAGCAGCCGGATCATCAGCCTCGCCCCGAAAATGAAAACCTCATTAATGCGATCAAGCGCATGCGTGTTACCTATTTCATGCTCAATACCGATGAATTGTTAAATGAAACCTCATCGCTGATGACCCAGCATATCGTGCACGGACGGGCTGCGTCAGAAGTTATCGATGAGTTGGAAGTCTTGTTCGAACGCCATTATCAACAATATCTGGAATCATGATCGACGTATTCAAACGCTGGTATTTGCGTAATTTTGCCAATCCGCAAACAGTGATCCTGGCCTTTATCCTGATCTTTGGCAGTCTATTGGTGATTGTCATGAGCCAGCACCTGATGCCGATCTTGATCAGCATCGTGCTGGCGTATCTGTTTGAAGGGCCTGTGGTCAAGTTGGGCCGCATCGGCATCAGTCGTACCGTAGCGGCCAGCCTGATGACTGCGCTGTTTCTGGCGATGATTCTGTTATTGTTTCTGGTTTTACTGCCGCTGTTGTCGAGTCAGATCAGTGACTTGTTGCGAGAATTACCCGGCATGTTCGGCAAGTGGCAAAATTTGCTGGCACAATTACCGCAGCGCTATCCCGATTATGTATCGGACCAGCAGGTGCAGGAAATGCTGACCTTTTTGCGCAGCCAGATTTCAGGCTTTGGCCAGCAACTGGTCAGTGTTTCATTATCTTCAGTGGTCAGCGTGATCACCTTTTTTGTCTATCTGATCCTGTTGCCGCTAATGCTGTTTTTCTTTCTCAAGGACAAGCATTTGATTCTGTACTGGCTGAGCCGGTTTTTACCGGAGGATACCGAGTTGGTACGCGATGTCTGGGCCGAACTGAATGTCAAGATTGCCAGTTATGTGCGCGGCAAGTTTCTCGAGATAGCGATCGTCTGGGTGGCCACTTATATCGGATTTGTGGTAATGGGTTTGAATTACGCCATGCTGCTGAGTCTACTGGTGGGGCTGTCAGTGATCATTCCCTATGTCGGAGCCACCGTGGTGACCATTCCGGTGATGTTGATCGCTTTCTTTCAGTTTGGTACGGCGCCCGCGTTTGGCTATACGCTGCTGATCTATGGTGTGATCCAGTTTCTCGATGGTAACCTGCTGGTGCCTTTGCTGTTCTCGGAAGTCGTCAACCTGCACCCGGTCGCGATTATTGTTGCGGTCGTCTTTTTCGGCAGCTTATGGGGCGTCTGGGGTGTGTTCTTTGCGATTCCTCTGGCTACACTGATTCAGGCGGTGCTCAATGTATGGCCAGCACAGAAACCGGCGCTGCCCAGCAGCAAAAAAGCCGAGCAATGAAGTCTGGCTGAAAACCCGGCCATATACCGGGCAGAAAAGCCCAGCCCTAAAGAGTGTGATCACCGAAGCTCTGCGGCCGCAACAAGCGAGAGCCGTCGGCTCGGGCCGATGGTCACGCCGGTTCGAGAAACGGGTCAGTCCAGCGCCTGCACCGCCGCCAGCACTTCCTCGACATGGCCGGGCACTTTGACCTTGCGCCATTCCTTGACCAGCACGCCATTCTTGTCGATCAGAAAGGTGCTGCGTTCGATGCCCATGTATTCCTTGCCATACAGCTTTTTCAGCTGGATGACATCATACTGGCGACACAGGCTTTCATCTTCATCGGACAGCAAGTCGAAGGGGAAACCCTGCTTGGCCTTGAAATTTTCATGCTTGCGGATGCTGTCACGTGAAACCCCTAGAATGACGGTATTGGCTTGTTCGAAAGCATCGAAATGATCTCGGAAGTCGCCACCTTCGGTGGTGCAACCGGGGGTGTTATCCTTGGGGTAAAAATACAGCACGACATTTTTGCCCTTCAAATCGGACAGGCTGATATCCTTGCCGCCGGTCGCCGGACGGGTGAAGTTTTCGATCTTGTCGCCAATCTTTGGTGTTGCCATCGGTGTCCTCCAGGGTTGACTGGAATCAGCGCCCATGAGCATTGGATAAATCGCTTGCAGGCGCAATAGTTTACTTGTTAATTTCAGGCAGTCTTTATACCATACCCCGCTTTGTTATTAACACATACGGTTGAGGTTTTTCGATGCTCAGAGGAAGTCTGGTCGCTCTGGTCACACCCATGCTCGAAGGGGGTGATGTAGACTATGCCAATCTGGAAAAGCTGATTGAGTTTCATATTCAGCAAGGTTCGCACGGGTTGGTCATCGCCGGGACCACCGGTGAATCCGCAACACTGGATTTTGATGAGCACTGTGTCTTGCTCAATCGTGCTTTTGAAATTATCAATCAGCGATTGCCAATGATTGCCGGTACCGGTGCGAATTCGACTTCGGAAGCGATTCTGCTGACCCGCTGCGCCCGACAGGCTCGCGCCGATGCGGCTTTGCTAGTCACCCCGTATTACAATAAACCGACCCAGGAAGGTTTGTATCAGCATCATAAAGCTATTGCCGAAGCAGTCGAAATCGACCAGATTTTGTACAATGTGCCCGGCCGCACCGCCTGCGACATGCTGCCAGAAACGGTCGAGCGGCTATCGAAAATCGGCAATATTGTCGGTATCAAGGAGGCCACCGGAGACTTGCAGCGGCTGCATGAAATCCAGCAGCGGGTGGCGGATGATTTCATTCTGCTCAGTGGCGATGATGCGACCACCCGAGAGTTTATTCTACAGGGCGGGCATGGTTCGATTTCAGTAACCGCCAATGTTGCACCCGCACAGATGGCGCGGATGTGTCAAGCGGCGCTCGACGGTGATGAACAGGTCGCGCTGGAAATTGACCGCCAGATTGAATCACTACATCGAGCGCTGTTTTTCGAGTCCAACCCGATTCCGGTGAAATGGGCCGTACACCAGATGGGGTTTTGCGAAAATATTTATCGTTTGCCGATGACCCCGTTAGCACCCCAATTCCATGAGCCGGTGAAGTCGGCCCTAACCGCCGCAGGAGTATTACAAGCTTGAATAAAAACTGGTTTTTCATCGTGCTGATCGCAGCCACCCAACTGGCCTGCAGCAGCTCATCGAGCGATGGTATCAACTATCGTAAAAGTGTTATCACACCGACGCTCGAATTACCGCCCGATCTGGTTTCGACCGAATCGAACAAGAACCTGTCCCTGCCGGGCTCCAGCGTCGGCACGGCTGAAAATAAGGGCCGCTTTGTGGAAACCGGCAATATGAATGTCGACAACCGGACCTTGCCGAAAATCGACGGCGTCGAACTACATCAAGACAATGGCATCTACTGGCTTTCCGTCCAGCGACCGGTGGAACAGGTTTTTCCACTGCTGAGAAAATACTGGGCTGATCAGGGATTTCGACTGATCAAGGATGAACCTCAACTGGGGCTGATGGAAACCGAGTGGCTGTCGATGAAATCGGGCAATGACTCCTTTTTTGCATCGATGCTGGCAACCATGCGCGCGGCGGAAAGCCGTGACAAATATGTTACCCGAGTCGAAAGAGACGGTGACAGCGCTACGCGCGTCTATATCGTACATCGCGGTAAAGAACTGGTGGTCGATGAAAATACCGATGCACTGGATAACACCGGGTTGAAGAGCGGTTGGCAATTTGTGCCGTCGGACAACAGCAAGGAAGTGGAAATGCTGAAGCGATTCATGATCTTTCTGGGCCTGAAAGATGCCCAGGTAGAGCAGCAACTGGATCGCCTTGCTCCATTGCAGCCGCGCAGTAAACTGGAGCTGGACAAGGATGATTTACCCTATGTGCTGGTGCAGGGCGGTTTGCAGCAAACCTTGAACCGTTTGCGCTACCGCATGGATAAACTGGCTGTCGCCATTCGTGATCTGGAAATGGACGGAGAACAGGCAACCCTGAAACTGGATGGAAAGACACTCGGAGAGTTGGCGGTCATTGAAAAAGGCGATCAAGATATTGCTATCCGGCTCGAAGACAGTGTCGGCTCCAACACCACCCGCATCGATGTGCTGGGAAGTGCCGGCAGTTCTGTACATGACCGACAGGCCGTCAAGCTGTTGAATTTTCTGACCGAGCAATTGAAGTAAAGCGCCGGATGCAGCTTGCTTCTCTGGGTAGCGGCAGCAAGGGCAATGCGACGTTGTTACGCTGCGGTGAACACTGTGTGCTGATCGATTGCGGGTTTTCCCTGCGACAACTCGAGTTGCGACTGCAAAAACTGTCGCTGACTCTGACCGATCTGACTGCGATTCTGGTCACCCACGAACATTCTGACCATGGTGCCGGTATTGGACGCTTGCAGAGCTGTTGCAATGTCCCGCTGCTGACCAGTGTCGGCACCGCTCGGGCACTCGGTCTGCAGCAATATCAAGCGATTTGCGGCGGTCAAATCATTGTCCTCGGGGATGACTTGCAGTTGCAAGCTGTGACCGTGCCGCACGATGCTGCCGAGCCTTTGCAGTTTGTTTTTATTCAAACCGATCGCGATCGCCGAGTCGGGATTCTGACCGACTGCGGCCATGTTACCACACATATGAAACAGGCCTTTACCGGTCTGAATGGACTGTTACTGGAATTCAATTACGATGAAAGTATGCTGATGGACGGACCATATCCCTATCACCTGAAACGCCGCGTCGGTGGACAGTTGGGGCATTTGTCGAATGCGCAATCGCTGCAATTGCTGCAGCAAATCGACACCCGAAATCTTGATTGCCTGATTGCGGCGCATATCTCCGAAAAGAATAATTCACCAGATTTGGTGCAGCAATTACTGGAAACCCATATCGATTGCCGCCATACCGTGCTGGCCAGCCAGCAACAGGGGTTCGCATGGGTGGAAATCTGATGGCAGTACGCTTGTTTGCCGCATGGGTCGTGCTGGCTTTCATGTTGTTGCCAACGCTTGCTATGGGCTTGCAGGAGGAATATTTACTGCAATCCTGGGGGATGCAGCAGGATGCATCCGGCCGTCTGGTTTTTAGCCAGCCGATGCCGAGGCGACAACAATCTTACCAACCGTGGCAACCGGAGCGCATCACACCACCGTTGAAGCTACCTGCCAATCCCGCCAATACCACCGGATTACAACCGCTGGTGGTCAGCTCAAGGCAGAAAGAGCGGCCCTGATTCATGCGCTGGCTGCATTCGCTTACCGGATCTTTCTACACTCTGTTTTTCATTTTGCTCAACCTGTTGTATCTGACGGTAGAGTTGTCATTCAATGCACGCATTCTGGATGCCTCAGCTGCGTTTTCCCCAACTACGGATTATGGTCAGCTGGAACTCTACGGGCGCTCGATTTCGGCAGCCGGAGCTACTTTGTTTGCGTGGCGAATTTTTATATCGCCACGCAGTCAGGCAGGGTTTTTCAAGCTGTGGATGCGTTTCCTGCTGATCGCGCTACTGGTGTTTCCACTGGTTTTTGTCGGGCAAAAGCGTTTGGTCGATAGCCTGGTCAACCTGTCTTCAGCCGACACCCGACGCAGCGCCGAGATTCTCAGCCTGCTGAAATACGGAGTGGCCAACGGCTTTGTCGAAATCGAAGCGCTTTCTACCGATGAATTATTGCTGGAAACCGCCGAGGGCAAGATGTTTATCACTCTGTCGGGGTTACTGGCTTATCAGTCCAGCCATATGCGGGCGATACTCGAACGCGAACTGGACAAGATTACCCGCTATGCCGTGCAAACCCAGCAACAGGATGTCAGTCATCGTTTGTACCGTGCTTACTTGTTTGCCAGTCAAAAAATCCTGCAACAATATCAACGCTATCAGCATCGCGTGGATGAACTGGAACAGCGCCAGGCAGAATCGACCGAGGAGGCCATCGAACTCTACCAGCAGGCGATGAACGCTGCGTTGGAAAAATGGCAGGTTTATCAACAGCGGTTGGCACAAAACCCCGGAATCGACGAGATAGCGGAGACGAGTATCGCCGCCGTGCAGTATTTGCTGTTGACCGTACAGCAACGCTTGAACCGCTGTGCATCGGAGAGTTGTAGGATCGGGGCTGGACAACAGGCGGAATCCAGGCTGGCCGGTCAACTGGGGTTTTACAGCCCGGTTTCGCAGTGGTGTGTACAAAGTCAGAAAGTAGAAATTACAGGCTTTAGCTGTCTCAAACAGGCGGATTTGATTGAAATGAAGATTCGCGAGCTACGCTATCTTTCGGTCGCGCTGAAAGCAGGGTTAAGCCGGGTCTATACCGATCGATTGGGTTACCTGACCAGCGCCGGATTTCGCTCTACCGTGTTCTTATTTTTACAACAACAAGGCATTGAACCACGCAGTGACTGGCAATTCGATCAGTATTCAGTCTTGCTGGCGGGTATTCGCAGTCAGTTGGATCAACGCTTTCGTCAGCAATACGATGCACAAATCATTGATCAGTTTAGCGCCAGTTTGCCGCCTCGAAGCGATTTACAGCGGTTTGTTTCGATCGAGCAAATGCAAAGCGTTCTGGCTCGTGCGCTTGGAGAATTCTACCGCCATCCGGTTGCGATCGGTCTTTCATATGAAGCATTTGACCAGCGGTTTCTGGCGCCAGTTTTCGACGCCCGTCGGCGGGCCTTGTTGAACCGCTTGCAGGCCGATACCGGCTGGTATCAGGATGGCGCGCCTTCCGAGGCTTCCGGCAAGGCAAGTCTGCGAAACCTGGTGATCCCGGCAGTAGCCATTGCCTTTTCGCTGGTGTTCGGTTTGCTTAATGCGATCAATCTGATTCTCAATCTGGTATTCCTGATGATCGAGGAAAAGCCGTGGCTGCGCTGGAGCCTGTTTTCGCTGATGCTGGCGCTGGTATTGCTAATGCCGATGCGCCATGATTACCGAATCTACAGCCAACCGGCCTATATCGATCTGTTATCGGAAACACGCCAGCAATATGGTGGCTGGGCTGATGTGCTGGACTGGGTTGCGAAGACTGAGCCGCTGATCTATCCGCTGGGGAATATCCTGCGATATAATGTGCTCAATGGCTTCAGTTTCGATTGACAACAGGGATGTGCACATGAGGGTTCAGCAAAGGAATCTGCCGGTATGATCGGTCTTTCGATCTTACTGGCGGTGCTGGCAGTTTTATTCAGCCTGCTGGGCTGGAGAGTCGTGCATCAGTTGAAGCGGCGGCGACTGTGGTCCGGGTTGCTGTGGGGCACGCAGGGTGCTTTGCTGCTGGTTGGATTTCTGTTGGTGTTGCTGGTTTTCTCCAATCTGCATAATTACCAGCGGCTGACCTGGGAGCAACCGTTGGCCCAGATCTATCTGCATCGCATCAAGCCGCAGCAATACCAACTATCCATCGCCTGGCAGGATAAATCACGGGAACCACAGTATTTTATGCTGGAAGGCGATCAATGGCAGCTGGATGCGCGTATTCTGAAATGGAAGAGCTGGGCCAATCTGATCGGGCTGGACAGTTATTATCAGCTGGATCGGTTGAGCGGGCGGTTCGAAGATATCGAGCAGGCGCGTCAAAGATTACCGAGCTTGCATCGGCTGTCGCCACCGGGTCGCGGGCTGGATATCTGGAAATTACAACGGTTGTTCAGACAGCAGGTGTCATTAGTGGACACGTTGTTCGGTCAGAGTGTGTTTATGCCGATGGCCGATGGCGCACAATACGAAATCTCGATCGGGCAGGGTGGTTTGCTGGTGCGCCCGGCCAACCCGGTTGCCCGGGCGGCGGTGCTGTAGTTCGGTTTACGCTGGTTCAGTTCGCGTCCTTGTCGTATTCGATCAGTGCATACGCGGAATGATTATGGATGGATTCGAAATTTTCGGACTCCAGCACATAGCTGCGAATACGCTCGTCTTCATTGAGTTTCACTGCGACATCCCGCACCATGTCTTCGACGAATTTCGGGTTGTCATAAGCGCGTTCGGTGACATGCTTTTCATCCGGTCTTTTCAGTAACCCGTACAGTTCGCAAGAAGCCTGTTTTTCCACCAGCTCGATCAATTCCTCGATCCACATGAAGCCGCCTGTCTTGACGTTGACGGTGACATGCGAGCGCTGGTTATGGGCGCCATAATCGGAAATCGATTTGGAACAGGGACACAGACTGGTGACGGGTACCTCGACCTTGATCCGGGTCTGGGTTTTGCCATCCTTGATTTCGCCGATCAGAGTGACGTTGTAATCCATCAGCGACGCGACTTCGGAAACCGGTGCTTTCTTGCTGACAAAATACGGAAAGCTCATTTCGATATGGCCGGAATCCGCTTCCAGTAATTCGGACATTTCGGTCAGCATGTCATTGAAGGAGGCGGTTGAAATCTCTTTTTCGTGATCGTTCAGAATCTTGACGAAACGCGACATATGCGTTCCTTTGAAGTGATGCGGTAAAAATACATACATATTGAAGGTAGCAATCGTGTGTTGCTGCCCATCTGACCGGTCCTTGACGATGACCGGGTGGCGGATATCCTTGATGCCGACCCTGTTGATGGCGATCTTTCGTTTGTCGGCACTTCCCTGTACGTCCGGGATATCACAGTTGGAAGCTTGATTCATGGATTGTCCTCTAAATTAGATATTGCGTAGCGTGGTTTCAGCGTCAATAGGTGAGTGGTCAGAATAAAAAAAGGCGACTATCAGGTCGCCTTGATGGTGCTCAGGGTTGAAAGAAGATCAGCTGCATCCCTTTGGACGCGGCAGGCCTGCAATCTTGTTGGCACATTTTATCAGACCCGTCGGGAACAGAGAATAAATGTATTTCTGGTCGCTGCGGTCCTTGCCGTATTTCTTTTTCATCAGTTTGGAAAAAGCGCGTGGTTCGCAAACGACGCCATTTTCCTGAAAATACTCACGAGCAAGATTGATGATATCCCAGTGCTCTTCAGTGAGTTCGGGGACCTTCTCGTTTTTGGCAATCTCTTCTGCCAGCTCCGGACTCCATTCGTCCAGATTTTCCAGCCATCCTGCTTCACTGAGCTGAATGGTTTTACCATTGACAATGGCTTCCATTGAATACCTCTTATAAAAATACCTGAGTTAAAGACTCAGGTATTTTATCTTGATCAGGTCAATATATAACTTAACAATTTTATGGGTATTGTCGGCAGCCAGTTCTATATCAGACGGGTGTTACGTTTTCAGCCTGCAAGCCTTTGGCGCCTTCGGTGACATTCATGGTCACTTTCTGGCCTTCTTTCAGGGTCTTGTGACCCTCTGCATTGATGACGCTGAAATGAACAAATACATCCTGCCCACTATCCTGCGAAATAAATCCAAAGCCCTTGGAGTCGTTAAACCATTTCACAGTTCCAGATACTAATTCAGACATAATATTCTCTTTTTGGTGATATAAACAAATTATAACCTGCCATAAAAACAGCAAGTTAAAGCCATTGTATGCGAGAAAGATTAACGATAGCAATGGAAAATTGCCGATGAACGGTATTCCAGGTCGATTTCAAAGCCCATTCTGCTTCAGGCTCCCGACCAGCCAGCGGTTTCCGCCGGCCGGATGGGCGAAAAAAACAGCTATGCCGTGGGTTGGTTGAGCTTCAGCGGTGGTGTCCTGAGTCTGCGGATGCGGACTGTGTCGGGGAGTTGAGGAATCAGCTGGATTGACGAATGTTTTCCAGTGCCTGACCCAGTTGTTCGGCGGATATGCCGTTTTGCTCCAGAATCTGTTCACGGCTGCCCTGGGCCGGAAATTCATCCTGCAAGCCAAAGTGATGGCACTGAACCGGCCATTGATGCTGGTGGACACACTCACTGACCGCGCTGCCCGCGCCACCGATGACGGTGTTATCTTCCAGCGTGACAAAATGGCTATGATCACTCGCCAGTTGCTGCAGGCATTCTTGATCCAGCGGTTTGACGAAGCGCATATTGACCAGCGTGCAGTCAAACTGTTCGGCCAGTTGTTCGGCGATATGCAGAAACGGCCCGAACACCAGCAAGGCGATATGCTGCCCCTGACGCAGGGTTTCGGAGGTGCCGATCGGGTAGCTGTCGGTGCAATTGATCTGCTCGGTCTTTTCACAATTATCACGCGGGTAGCGCACCAGAGCCGGACCGGGGAACTCATAACCGGTGTTGAGCAGGGCATGCAGGTCTGTTGTGTTGGCCGGTGTCATAATGATGATACCGGGGATACAGCGGCTGTAGCTGATATCGAAATTGCCAGTGTGGGTCGCGCCATCGGCTCCGACGATACCGGCGCGATCGACCGCGAACAGGACATCCAGATGCTGGATCGCAACATCGTGGATCAATTGATCATAGGCGCGCTGCAAAAAGGTCGAATAAATCGCCACCAGCGGTTTGAGTCCATCCATCGCCATGCCGGCGGCCAGCGTCACGGCATGCTGTTCAGCGATGCCGACATCGTGAAAACGTTGTGGGAATTTTTGCGAAAATCCGACCAGACCAGAGCCTTCGCGCATCGCCGGTGTGATAACGTGCAGACGCGACTGTTGCTGGCCCTTGGCTTCTACCCAGCCGGAAAAAGCCTGGGTAAAACTTTGCTGTTGCTGGTTGGCGCTTGTGGTCGCGCGGCCACTGGCAATATCAAACGGCCCGGTGCCGTGAAAGCGGCAGGCATCCTGTTCGGCTGGTTCATAGCCCTTGCCTTTTTGGGTCACGATATGCAGCAGGCGCGGACCCTTGAGTTTTTTCAGGTTGCCGAGCAATTGCATCAGGTTACCCAGGTCGTGTCCGTCGACCGGACCGAAATAGGAAAAGCCCATTTCTTCAAACAGCGTGCCGGGAACCACCATCCCCTTGATATGCTCTTCGGCGCGCTTGGCCAGTTCCCAGGCACTGGGAATTTGTGACAACACCTTTTTACTGCCGGCGCGCATGCTTGAATAAAAACTGCCGGACCAGATTCGAGACAGGTATTTCGACATCGCGCCGACATTGGGTGAAATCGACATTTCATTGTCATTCAGAATCACCAGCAGATCGGTGTCGAGACTGCCGGCATGGTTCAGCGCTTCGAAAGCCATGCCTGCCGACATACCGCCATCGCCGATGATGGCAACGATCTGGCGCTCGATGCCCTGCGCTTCGGCGGCAATCGCCATGCCCAGCGCGGCACCGATCGAAGTGCTGGAGTGACCGACGCCGAAGGTATCGAACTTGGACTCGGTCACCTTCGGGAAGCCCGAGATACCATCTTTCTGGCGTAGTGTCGGCATTTGGTCTTTGCGCCCGGTCAATATCTTGTGTGGATAGCATTGATGCCCGACATCCCATACCAGCCGGTCTTCGGGCGTGTTGTACAGATAATGCAGCGCAATCGTCAATTCGATCGAGCCGAGTCCGGAGGCGAGGTGACCGCCGGTGCGGGAAACGGCTTCAATGACAAAGTCACGCAATTCCTGAGCCAGTTGCGGTAATTGATCGGGGGTCAGCAAGCGCAGATCGGCCGGGTCATTGATATTGTCGAGTAACGGAGTGTGTATGCTCATAATTCTGCCGTCTGTGTACCGGTCAATGGCTGCGTTCGACAAACCACTGGGAAATGGTTCGCAGAATATCCGCCTCGGAACCGAAACCCTCAATCGCTTGCAGGGCTTGCTGATGTAGCTCGCGGGCCTTGTCGCGGGAAGCCTGCAAACCGATGATGCTGGGGAAGGTCGGTTTATCGAGCAGGGCGTCGGAACCCTGCGGCTTGCCCAGCGTATCGGTGTCGCAGATAACATCGAGAATATCGTCCTGCACCTGAAAAGATAGTCCGATCTTCTTGGCGTATCGATCCAGTGCATCCATCTGGACCGGGTCAATCTGCTCAGTGCTCAGCGCCGCCATCTGGATACAGGTGCGAATCAATGCGCCGGTCTTGTGGATGTGCATGGTTTCCAGTTCAGCCAGATTAATTTGCTTGCCGACCGAGGCGAGATCGATGGCTTGCCCGCCGGCCATGCCGCGAGACCCCGAATACAATGCCAGCCGCTCGATCATTTGCAGTCTCTGGGCCGGTTGCGGAGTCATGTCCGGGTCATGCGACAGAATGTAAAACGCCAATGCCTGCAGCGCATCGCCAGCCAGAATGGCGGTGGCTTCGTCGAATTTCTTGTGGCAGGTGGGGCGGCCGCGGCGCAGGTCATCGTCGTCCATCGCCGGCAAGTCGTCGTGAATCAGAGAATAGGCATGGATGATTTCGACCGCGGTGGCGATGCCATCGACCCGTTGAAGCGGAATGCCCAGCGCAGTAGCTGTGGCGTAAACCAGTACCGGGCGTACCCGCTTGCCGCTACCCAGCACCGAATAACGCATCGCCTGATGCAGGCTTTCGGGAATCAGGTTGGCTGCAGGCAGCCAGAAATCGAGACGTTCATCGACCCGCTGCTTGTATTCGTCCAGCAATAGCCGGAAAGCCTCGGAATCAGGCTTCATCTTCATCAAACGGCAGGGTTTGTTGTAATCCGTTTTGTTCGATCAACTGGTTGACCTTGAGCTCGGCCGAATTCAATGCGTTTTGACAGTTTTTGGCCAACTCGATCCCTTTTTCAAAGGCTTTCAGCGAATCTTCCAGCGCAAGGTCGCTACCTTCCATTTTCTGCACGATCTGTTCCAGTTGATGCAGAGATTTCTCAAAGTCTTTGATGCTTTTATCGGCGGCAGGCATGGGACTACTCGATTGGGTCGGAATAACAAGAGGCGGATTATAAAAGACCTGGCCTGGGATAGCGAGATGGTTTGCAGTGTGCAGGAGAATTTGGTGGTATAAATATTCCGCTGCTTTTACAGCAGGTTCAAGGTGTCGCTTAAATGATTGACGGTGATCACCTTCAGGACTTTTGCCGGCTGGCCGCGCGGCTTGTTGGCGGCTGGAATAATGGCGGTTTCAAAGCCATGCTTGCCAGCTTCCTTGAGGCGTTCTTCACCATTGGGCACCGGGCGAATTTCTCCGGACAGGCCGACTTCGCCGAACACCAGCAGCCGGTTGCTGACCGGCTTGTCGCGAAAACTCGACAGAATTGCCAGAATAATCGCCAGATCAGCGCCGGTTTCATTGATGCGAACACCGCCGACTGCGTTGATGAAGACATCCTGATCATACAACGGAATGCCGCCGTGGCGTTGCAGCACCGCCAGCAGCATGGCCAGCCGGTTAGCTTCAAGACCGACACTGATGCGTCGCGGGTTGCCCAGGTGGCTTTCGGTGACCAGCGCCTGAATTTCCACCAGAATCGGCCGACTGCCTTCTCTCGACACCATGATAATGCTGCCGGACACTGGCTTGTCGTGAGTGGAAAGAAAAATGGCCGACGGGTTAGAGACGGTTTTCAGGCCCTGATCGGTCATCGCGAAGATGCCGATCTCATTAACCGCGCCAAAGCGGTTTTTGACCGCACGAATCACCCGGTAACGGGTCGAGCTGTCACCCTCGAAATATAATACTGTATCAACCATGTGTTCCAGTACGCGCGGGCCGGCAAGTTGGCCTTCCTTGGTGACATGGCCAACCAGAAAGATCGCGATATTATGCTGCTTGGCCAGACGCACCAGCAGTGCGGTGCTTTCGCGGATTTGGCTGACGGAGCCAGCAGCGCTTTGCAGGCTGTCGGTGTAAATGGTCTGGATCGAATCGATGACGATGACCGTCGGCTGCAGCTTGACCGCATGCGAAATGATTTCCTCGACACAGGTCGAACTGAGTAATTTCAACTGGTCGCGCGGCAGGTCCAGGCGCTTGGCGCGCAGGTTGACTTGTTGCAGCGATTCTTCGCCGGTGACGTACAGGGTGCCGTATTGCTGGCTGACGCGAGTCAGGCATTGCAGCAGGATGGTGGATTTGCCAATGCCCGGATCGCCACCGAGCAACACCACAGAGCCATGCACCATGCCGCCGCCGAGCACACGGTCGAGTTCATCGAGTTGACTGCTGAAGCGCGCCGTGTCAGTTTCCGGTACTTCGTTCAATGTGACGATATCGGTGGTAGTTTCACGCTCGGTCCAGTTGCCGCGATTACGCTGGGTGGAGACCGCGGGTTTGATTTCCTCGATGCAGTTCCAGCCCTTGCAATCGGGGCATTGCCCGGCCCATTTGTTGAGAATACTGGCGCACTCGCGGCATTGAAACTGGGCGGTTGTCTTAGCCATCGTTGGAGTCGGGCTGGGCGGGTTTGTCCAGTTTCAGTCGCACGGTTTTGACCATGTTGTTCTTGGTTTGCATGATTTCCAGCGGATAATCGCCAATCTTCAGGCTGGTGCCGGCTTCCGGAATCATTTCGAGGTGTTCCAGAATCAGGCCGTTCAGGGTGCGTGGCCCGTTTTTCGGTAAGTCGATACCGAGTTGCTGGTTGATTTCCCGAATATGCGTGCTGCCTTCGATCAGGTAACTGCCATCGGCATCCTGAAACAGGGTGCTGTGAATGGCTCGCGGGTCTGAGGTGAATTCGCCGACGATTTCCTCGAGAATGTCCTCCAGTGTTACCAGTCCCTGAATGTCACCGTACTCGTCCACCACAAAGCCGATGCGCCGCTTGTTTTTCTGGAAGTTGATTAATTGCGTGGTCAGCGCAGTACCTTCAGGAATGAAATAGGCTGCATGGGTAATTTTCTCCAGTGTTTCGCGGTTGAAGTTGTCTCGCATCAGCAAGGGAAGAATCTTTCTCATCAACGCGACACCGACGATATTATCGATCGATTCTTCATACACCGGAATACGGGTGTAGGGCAGGCGGGTGATTTGCTTGAGGGTTTCACTCCAGTCAGCAGCCAGGTCGATACCGGTGATTTCATTGCGCGGTATCATGATGTCATCGATCTTGACCTTTTCGAGATCGAGAATACTGATCAGCATGTCGCGATGTGAATCCTCGATCAGACCGGCGGTTTCGGTCACCGCAACCCGTAACTCATCGGAATTCAGCGCAGTGCTGGTAGCAACGTTTTGGGTGTTGAGCTGGAACAGTCGCATGCTCTGATGCACCAGCCAGTTGATCAAAATAATCAGCGGCAGTAACAGTTTGCGCAGCGGTTGATAAACATAGGAGGCTATAAAGGCAATCTTTTCCGGATTGTTGGCAGCCAGTGTTTTCGGGGTGACTTCAGCAAACAGCAGCAGGATCACGGTCAGAACGCCGGTGGCGATCGCAATGCCCGGTTCACCATACAGACGAAAACCGATGTAGGTGGCGAGTTGGGTGATCAGAATATTGATAAAGTTGTTGCCCAGCAAAATCAGGCTGATCAGCTGATCCGGCTTTTGCAGTAGTGCCAGTGCGCGGCGAGCACCGCCATGCTGCTTGTCGGCCAGGTGCTTGAGCTTGTAGCGGTTCAGGCTCATCAAGCCGGTTTCCGAACCGGAAAAAAAGGCGGACAGCAGAATCAATACGGCCAGCGAGATAAACAGGGTGCTGATAGAAACTTCGTTCACGAAAATACAGAAATGCGCTTAGTTAGCGGCAGAATTGAGGATGAATTCGAGTACCAGCTTGCTGCCAAAGTAAGCCAGCATGACGAAAATGAAAGCGGTCAGCGTCCAGCGAATGGCCGTTTTGCCACGCCAGCCAAAGCGGAAGCGGCCAAACAGCAAAATGGCGAGTATGACCCAGCTGACGATCGACAGGATGGTTTTATGTACCAGATGCTGTGCGAACAGATTATCGACAAAGTAAAAGCCGGTAATCAGTGAAGTCGTTAAAAAAATGAAACCGAAACCGAGCATCTGGAATAGCAGCGTTTCCATATCGTGCAGCGGCGGCAAATGGCGGATGAAACCGCCCGGGTGGTGGGCGCGGATGGATTTATCCTGATAAGCCAGTGTCAGTGCCTGTAGCGCGCTTAGCATCAACAGGCTGTAAGCGATCACCGAAATAAGTATATGGCTCTGCAAATAAGGGGTGCTGGCGATCGAAACCGTTTGTTGGGCCGGGTACAGGCTGGCGAATACGGCCGATATGCCGCTGAGCGGAAACATCAGAATGCCGAGAGTTTCCAGCGGTCGATACAGGCTGCTGATCAGAATTTGCAGGCTGACCAGCCAGCTGACCAGACAAAAGGCCGTAAAGAATTCCAGATTGAGCAGATCGGGCTGGGGGAAAATCAGGTTTCGCAGCAGCACGGCCTGACTGATTGCGCCCAGCAATGCCGGTGTCAGAATCTGCCAACGCGGCAGAGACAGATTATGGACAGAATTGCGAAAAATCAAAAAGGCCGAAAAGCTGTAACAGGCAAGAATAAAAAAACTGGTCAGTAGCACGGATTGAAGTGACTGTGTAAGCGTACGGGTAGTCATTCTAGCCCAACTTTAGATCAAGTAGAAGCTCGAAAGTCGGATTGCAAAATACCCGCTGCACGGTGGCTTTCAGGGGGTTTTTCGGTTGCGAAATATTTTTTGAACTGGGTCACAAATTGATCAACCAGCATAGGGGCTGTGGAATTTCGTGTTAGAGTCGGTCTGAATGATTTCTTCGCAATCCGGACAGCAATACTGATCAACCTGTTTTGTTGGCCTGTTTTTTTCGGAAACTGTGAGCGCGCCGTCTATACTCGGTAACACGACGACCCTGCAAGATATCGTTTAAAACTGTACATAACTATGAGAATTAAAATTCTAGGCTGGTCTGGCGGTATCGGCAGTGGCTTACGTACCACGTCTTTTTTGCTGGATGAAGATATTCTGATTGATGCCGGAACCGGGCTGGGTGACTTACCGCTCAACCAGATGACGGGTATCCGTCATATTTTCCTGACCCACTCCCACATGGATCACATCGCGGGTCTGCCTTTGCTGGCGGACAGTATGTTTGGTATCCATGATGAGCCGATCGTGGTGCATGCGCTGGAAAAAACCATCAAGGCGCTGAAAGTGCATGTTTTTAACTGGATTATCTGGCCTGACTTCTCCGAATTGCCCAACAAGAAAAAGCCCTGCCTGCGTTTCGAAATCATGCAGCCGGGTGAAATCATCAATATCCGCAATCGAAATATTGAAATGATCCCGGTCAATCATACTGTTCCGGGCGTGGGTTATCGGGTCAGCAATGACAAGGGCGCTGTGGCTTTCAGCGGCGACACCACCACCAATGATACGCTTTGGGACAGTCTGAACCGGCATGAGCGGCTGGATTTACTGTTTGTCGAATCAGCCTTCGATGACGATGATCTCGAAATCAGCCGCGTTTCCAAGCATTACTGCCCCAGCCTGCTGGCGCAGGATCTGAAAAAACTCAAGCACAAGCCTGAAATCTGGCTGACTCATTTCAAGCCGGGCGATGAAGATGTAATTTACGACCAGTGCCGGCAAGCGATTCAAGGGTTTTCCGTCAACCGGCTTACCGGTGGTGAAATTTTCAAGTTGTAGCAGCACCACTGATTTCAGTGCCGACAGTCTGTCGCTTTCAGGTATACTGCCCGCCTCGTTTCAAAAACACAAGACTCCATCATGTTTGAAAACCTGTCTGAACGTCTCAGCCGGACGGTAAAAAATCTGCGCGGCCAGGGTCGCCTGACCGAAGATAATATCAAGGATACCTTGCGCGAAATCCGCATGGCCTTGCTTGAAGCTGATGTTGCCTTGCCGGTGGTGCGCGGCTTTATCGATCAGGTGCGGGAAAAAGCGCTCGGCACCGACGTCCTTAACAGTCTTTCGCCAGGTCAGGCACTGGTCAAAATCGTCAATGATGAGCTGGTCGAAGTAATGGGTTCGAGCGCCGATGCGCTCAACCTCAACAGCAAGCCCCCGGTGGTGATCCTGATGGCCGGTCTGCAGGGTGCCGGTAAAACTACCACGGTCGGTAAACTGGCTCGACGCCTGATCGAGCAGGACAAGAAACACGTCATGGTGGTCAGTGCCGACGTGTATCGCCCGGCCGCGATCGAGCAATTGAAAACGCTGGCGACAGAAGTCAAGGCTGACTTTTATCCCACCGACAGCAGTCAAAAGCCGGTCAAGATCGTGCAAGGCGCGCTGGATGCCGCGCGCAAATCCAATGCCGATGTGCTACTGGTCGATACAGCGGGTCGTTTGCACATCGATGAGCAAATGATGGATGAAATCAAGGCGATTCATCAGGTTGCGCAACCGGCTGAAACCCTGTTTGTCGTCGATTCGATGACCGGTCAGGATGCCGCCAATACCGCCAAGGCATTTGGTGACGCCTTGCCCCTGACCGGCGTGGTGTTAACCAAAACCGATGGTGATGCGCGTGGTGGTGCGGCATTGTCGGTGCGTCAGATCACCGGCAAACCGATCAAATTTATCGGCTCCGGCGAAAAAACCGACGCACTGGAAATCTTTCACCCTGATCGCATCGCTTCACGTATTCTGGGGATGGGCGACATCCTTTCACTGGTGGAAGAAGCCCATCAGAAGGTAGATCAGGAAAAAGCCCAGAAACTGGTGCGCAAGGTGCGCAAGGGCAAGGGTTTCGATCTGGATGATTTGCGCGAACAGTTTGCCCAGATGGAAAACATGGGTGGCCTGTCCAGTTTGATCGACAAGTTGCCTGGAGTCGGCGGCAATATCAGTCAGCAATTGCAAAACCCCGAACACATGAAACAGATGAAGCGTATGGTCGCGATTATCGATTCGATGACGCCGCAAGAACGGCGCAAGCCGGAAATCATCAATGGTTCGCGCAAGCGCCGAGTTGCCAATGGTTCTGGAACCCAGATTCAGGATGTAAATCGCTTGCTCAAGCAACACAAGCAAATGCAAAAGATGATGAAAAAAATGGGCAACAAGGGCGCAATGCGCGGCATGATGCAATCCATGAAGGGCAAGATGCCACCAGGGATGCCTTTTTAAAGAGGATGGATAGTCCGAGCGACCGCGTTTGCAGCACGTATACTCCCCCTGAATTTTTTTGCGGAGAACGAAAAGTCTTCTGTTGAGCTGTGAAGGCCAATCGACCGAAGAAAGTGAGGGTGGTCGTTAGAATCACCGCGATGGCCGTACCAACCCGGCAAGATTGTCGATTTCTCCAAAATAACCCGTTCAGGCTCTTCACAAACCAAACTTTATGGGTACAATACCCGGTTTCCTGACCGCCCCGGTTAGGCGGTTTGCTATTGTCTGATGACAGTTTAGAGGATTTAATTTTATGGTTACTATTCGTTTGGCTCGTGGCGGCTCAAAAAGACGTCCGTTTTATCACGTCGTTGTCAGCGACAGCCGCCGTCCGCGTGATGGTAAATACATCGAACGCCTGGGTTTTTTCAATCCTTCCGCGCAGGGCGATGCCGAATCACTGCGTCTTGACACCGACCGGGTTGATTACTGGGTATCGAAAGGCGCCCAGCCTTCAGAACGCGTTGCCGGCCTGATCAAGACGGCAGCGAAAGCGGCAGCCTGATAACGGCGCGCATGGCACACTCTGATGATGACCTGCTTGAAGTCGGTCATATACTCGGAGTGCATGGAGTCAGGGGGCAGGTCAAGGTCTTTTCCCTGACCAGCCCGCGCGAAAATATCGTGAACTTCAACCCGTGGCTGATTCAGCATCAGGGGCAGAATTCACAACTTGCCATTCAAGGTGGTAAACAGGGAAAGAATGTGGTGGTGAGCCTTGAAGGTGTCGCCGACAGGGATCAGGCGCAGCAAATGGTCGGCGCGAAGATTTTTATTCGTAAAAGTCAATTGCCCATGCTCAGTCCTGGGGATTATTACTGGACGCAATTGTGCGGACTGGAAGTGCTAAGTGCTGACGGTCAGCACTTAGGCAAGATCGATCATATGCTCGAAACCGGTGCCAACGATGTGATGGTGGTGCAGGGTGATCGCGAAAGGTTGATTCCTTACATTATCGATGACGTGGT
>JANTFI010000006.1 GCA_024763505.1 Gammaproteobacteria bacterium | reverse complement strand
GATGCGCGCGGAGAAGTGCAGTTGCGCGTGCGCTCCTTTCCCTACACCGGCAAGGCGCAGAACAAACTGGTCGTGAAGCTCGATCTCGATGAAACCACTCTCAACACTCAATCACCCCGGGTCGATTTTTTCATTCAATTGAGCCAGAAATCCGAAGTCAACATTTTGTTGAAATCCAAAATCTCCAACCGCTTCAATGATTTTCTCTACCTGACGGTGAACGATGGTTTAACCAGTATCTTGTCGGAACAAAATTATCATGTCGTGACCGAAGATCAGGGCTATGCAGGTAACACCGATTACATGGTGCAGGTGCAAGCCAATGCCACTGCCTTGCCGGGGTATAGCGGTATCCATTTTGTCAAATTTACCGGCGTAGTCAGCATTCGCAGCAATAAAACCGGCCGCACTCTGAAAGCGATCCGGATCAATTCCGAAGCGACCAAGGCGGGTGCGTTGTCGGTGGAAGCGGCTGCGGAAAAAGCTGCGCAAAAACTGGCGGATGCAGTCCGCACTGATTTACTGCAGACGCTGGAAAGTAATCTGGGGCGAGAGTAGAGAGCAAGATCTGCAAGCGTATCAGAGTTTCAATACGTTCAATTACCAATAATAAATCACAGGAGAAAGAAGGATGAAACCAATGAGAAAGATATACCAATGGGCCTGGTTGTTGACCATTCTGGCATTGCTGGGTGGTTGTGTCGCGATACCGAAACCGAAGCCGGATCTGACTAACCCGATACGCACCGTTGCGATCATGCCTTTTGGCAATGAAAGCAACAGTGTGGATGCACCCGAACAGTTGCGTAAATTACTGGCTAAAAAACTGCAAACCAAATTCTATAAAGTGATCGATCTGGCCAAGATTGACCAGATACTGGAAGATGAATTGGGTATTACCCTGGGTGATCAGTTGCAGGATGTCGACCTCGTTGAACTGAAAGATAAAATCAAGGCCGATGCCTATATCTTTGGCAAGGTCACCCATTATGACCAGACCACTACCGGCGTGCTCAATACCAACCGCGTGCGTGCCGAGCTGCAAATGGTCAAGATAGACGACGATACAGTCTTCTGGGCCAGTACGCTGGGTATCAAGAGTGAATCGAAAAGTGGCGGTCTGTTTGGCTCCATGGCTTCTCTGGCCAGCTCGGTTTCAGACGGCAATGATGAAGAAATTCAATGGATTACCATCGAAAGTAAAAACGGGGGTGATGGTTCGATTTTCGGTAACCTGGTCAGCGGTCTGGTTGATAAGGCGGTCGGAAGCGCGATGGGCGTGACCCTGAATGAAGAATCGGTCGCTTTCGTCAATTATGCCACCAGTTCGCTGCGAAATGGCCCTGGCTTTTAATCCCTATTTTAGAACTGACCTACACAGGAGAGATAAAAAATGAAAACGATGAAACTATTCAACATGGTGATCATTGCCAGTGCATTTATGCTGGCAGGCTGTACACCGGAAACCAAGAGCGTGCATGAAGACAAGAACGTCAAGGTCAATCTGGTCGAATCCAGCAAAATGGATTTCAAAGGACCAAAACTGCGCGTTGGTGTGGTCAATTTCAAGAATAATACGCCACGACGGATTCGTGGAATTGAAGAAGCCGCGACCAATATTCTGACCACCATGCTGCAGGAAACCGGTAATTTTATCGTTATTCCACAGCAGGATATGGAATCGATTCTGAATCAGCAAAAGCTCGGTGCATCCGGTGTCATCAATGCCGCCACAGCCGCCCAGATGGGTAAAGTGCTGGGGCTCAATGCAATTCTGACCGGCGCCATAACCAGTTATGCCGAGTTAGTGGAAGGCTCCAACACCTTATTGACCCAATCCAAAACCCAGGTCGCTAAAGTCGGTGTCGATTACCGTATTGTTGATACGACCACTGGCGTTCAACTGTTTGCCTCGCACGGAAAGGGTGAGTTTCGCAAGAAAACCGGCGGGCTGCTGGGTTTTGGCTCCAAGAGTTCGCGCGATACTTCACTCAAGGATGGTGCTTTAAGAGATGCGTTGGGTAAAGCCATGAACAAGATTCTGGGCCAGCTCACCGGAGATTTATGGAGTGGTCGTATCGCACAGGTCAAGGGCAATACGGTTTATATCAATGCCGGAAAACAAACCGGGCTGAACGTCGGCGATGTACTGGTGGTGCAGGAACTGGGTGAAGAAATTGTCGATCCGCAAACCGGTGTCTCGCTGGGTCGTGCGCCGGGCGTCAGCCGTGGTGAATTGAAGATCACCGGCTTTTTCGGCAAGGATGGATCTGTTGCTGCCATTCTTTCCGGCAGTGGCTTCAAAAAAGGGGATCTGGTGAAGCTGAAAGGCTGATCAAGAACTCTCGACCATCAATCAGCGATCGGTTATAGGCCGGTCGCTGTTTTTTTGGCTCGAATTTAGCCGGGAGGCGGATTTCCGGTTGACCATCGCTTGAACCGTTTCTTGCAATAAGCGAGCAGGGAAGGGTAGTCAGGAAACCACAGCTCGAAGCCCTCTTCCGCGGGCGCATCATACTCACAAAAGTCATTGTCATGACTGCGGCAAATGGTCGGGCGATCCAGATATATGGCGCAACGTCCATCCGGTTGCAGGTGATTGCAGCGGCTGTCAAAAATTATAAACCAGCCATCTTCATCCTTGTACACGCCGACATTCTGGTGTGACACCTGCCACAACAGAATTTCAAAATCATACTTGGAAGTAGGGGTATCAATCTGCTGCGTCACATAGGTGCAGCATTTCGAATTGGTACACAAGTCGCACTTGTTTTCGGACAGAACCTCGACCTCGGGAAAGTCGGCCGTTTGGGTTTTACTCATTGATCCAGTCTTTTGGCTTAAGGAAGACTTCATACAATTCGGCTTCAGCCGTTCCGGCTTCGGGTTGATAATTATATTTCCAGTTCACCACCGGTGGCAGCGACATTAAAATGGATTCGGTACGGCCACCCGATTGCAATCCGAATAAGGTGCCACGGTCGTAAACAAGATTGAATTCGACATAACGTCCGCGTCGATATAATTGAAAATCGCGTTCGCGCTGGCCGTATTCGGTATCTTTGCGTCTTTCTACGATCGGCAGATAGGCCGGTAAATAATGATCGCCGACCGATTGCATGAACTCGAATGCATGCTCGAAATCTGGGCTGTTCAGGTCATCAAAAAACAGGCCGCCGATACCGCGCGGTTCGTTGCGGTGTTTGAGAAAAAAATAATCATCACACCAGGCTTTATATTTTGCGTAGAGGTCATCGCCAAAAGGTTGGCAAGCCTGTTGTGCTGTCTGGTGCCAGTGCTTGCAGTCTTCACGGTTGCCGTAAAACGGGGTTAGATCGAAACCGCCGCCAAACCACCAGACTGGTTCAGCGCCGGGTTTTTCGGCTATAAAAAACCGCACATTGGCGTGCGATGTAGGTACGTAGGGGTTATGCGGATGCAAGACCAGTGAAACACCCATGGCTCGAAAGTTTCGTCCAGCCAGCTCCGGCCGATGAGCCGTTGCGGAGCCGGGCAGGTTATCGCCAAAAACCTCTGAAAAATTCACTCCAGCCTGCTCGAACACTGCGCCATCGGTTAAGACGCGAGTCCGGCCACCGCCGCCACTGTCGCGTTGCCAGTCATCGATCAGAAATTTCTGTTTTTGATCGCATAGTTCGACTTGCTGGCAAATCTGGTCTTGTAAGGTAATGAGGTAATTGCGTACGGCTTCGATATCGATGCTCATGCCTGTTTCCTGAAAATCGTGGCGGTTATTTTAGCATGGGCTTTTGCAGATTGTGATCTTCAGTTGCGAATAACCCGGCCGCTATTCAAGTCGCGAATCTGGCTGGCCCGGGCGACCCGGGTCGGGTGACCTTCCACAATGAAATCGACCAGATGGGCAAACTGTTTGTGCGCCTGCAAGGCATTTCGTATCGGACTGCGCCCCGAGATATTGGCGCTGGTGCTGACCAGAGGCGATTGCAATCCCGTGGATAATGCCCGCACCGGTTCACATTGCGTAATGCGAACCGCGATGCTGTCGTGCTGACCACTCAGGTATTGCGGGCAGTCCGGATTGCTGCGACAGATCCAGCTGATCGGGTGAGATGCCGATTCGGTTTGTAATTGACGTAGCCGGTCGATATCGTTGTCGTCAACATAAGGTGTGAGAAACTCAACGCTGGCACTGAGCAGGATCAATCCCTTATTGGCAGATCGTTGTTTGATTTGCAACAGACGCGCAACGCTGGAGGCCAGTTGCGGGTGGCAACCCAGTCCCCAGATGGTATCGGTTGGATAGGCGAAGACAGCGCCTTGACGGATTTTCGCCAGTTGCCTGCGGGTCTTCCAGCCACACATCAGGCTTTCATTTTGGCTGCTTTCTTGACTGTTTTTGTGGCGGTCTTTTTACTGGCGGCTTTCTTTTTTACTGTAGCCTTCTTCTTGCGGGCCGCTTTCTTTTTGGTCGCTGCTTTTTTCTTGGTGGCTGCCTTCTTCTTGGTTGCCGCCTTCTTGCGTCGTGATTTTGGCAGTGGAGCCTTTTCGATCAATTGCTGGCAGGTTTCCAGATCCAGCGTCGCCGGGTCTTCGATATCTTTGGGAATGCGTGCGTTCTTGACTCCATCGGTAATATAGGGGCCATAGCGACCGCGCAGGATTTTGATATCAGTGCCTTCGAAAATCTTGATCTCGCGGTTGGCGTCAAATTCCTTTTTCTCTTTGATTAACTCCAGTGCCCGTTCCAGTGTGACGGTATAGGGATCATCACCTTCCTTGACCTTGAGTGAGACATATTTGCTGCCATATTTCACATAGGGGCCAAAGCGACCGAAGTTCGTCGAGACGGGTTCGCCTTCTTCGGTTTCGCCCAGTTGACGCGGCAGTTTGAATAATTGCAGTGCTTCTTCCAGGGTGACCTTATCCATTTTCTGACCGGGCCTGAGGCCGGCAAATTTGGGTTTTTCCTCATCATCACGGGTGCCGATCTGAACAAACGGACCATAGCGACCCATGCGAACGGAGATCGGTTTTCCGCTGGCCGGGTCCGTACCCAGTTCGCGTGCCTGCAGGGCTTCATCACGGCTGACGTTTTCCATCTTGTCATCGACCTGTTTCTTGAACGATGACCAGAAATCCTTCATCAACGGCAACCACTCGGCTTCGCCGCGCGAGATTTCATCCAGTGAATCTTCCAAACGCGCAGTAAAATCATAATCGACATACTGGGTGAAGTGCTTGGTCAGAAACTGGGTGACCACACGCCCGACATCGGTCGGATGAAAACGCTTGTTTTCGAGCTCGACATATTCCCGGTCCAGCAAAGTGGTGATGATCGAGGCATAGGTCGATGGTCGGCCGATGCCATATTCTTCCAGTGTCTTGACCAGACTGGCTTCGCTAAACCGTGGCGGTGGCTCGGTAAAATGCTGTTCGAGACGGATTTCCTTCAGCGTGACCGCATCGCCGACTTCCATCGGCGGCAGGATTTTTTCCTTGCTGTCATCGCTTTTCTTGTCGTCCTGACCTTCGGTGTAAACCTGCATGAAGCCGGGCGTGCGAATGGTCGAGCCGGTGGCGCGAAACAGATTGGCGTCACTTCCGGCCGCCAGGTCAACGGCCACGGTGTCGAGTGTGGCATGAATCATCTGGCAGGCAATGCTACGTTTCCAGATCAGGTCGTACAGACGGTACTCATCGTGACTCAAGTGTGGTTTGAGTTGTTCTGGCGTATTCATCGCGCTGGTCGGGCGAATCGCTTCGTGCGCCTCCTGGGCATTCTTGGATTTGTTTTTGAACACCCGGGGCGATTCGGGCAGTGAGTCTTTTCCGTATTTTTGCAGTATCAGCGTGCGGATATCCTCGAGCGCTTCATTGGATAAGGTGACAGAGTCAGTACGCATATAGGAAATCAGGCCGGTTTGACCGGCACCGATATCGATGCCCTCATAAAGTCGCTGCGCAGTTCGCATGGTTTTTTGCGCGCCGAAACCGAGTTTGCGAGAGGCTTCCTGTTGCAGGGTCGAAGTGGTGAAAGGTGCGGCCGGATTACGCTTGCGCTGTTTTTTATCGACCTTGATGACATTTAGTTTGCCATTGGCGGCTTCGCTCAGCACAGCGTGAGCAGCTTCCGCTTGCTCGCCTTGAGTAATGCTGAATTGCTTGATCTTTTCGCCTTGCAGCTGGGTCAGTTTGGCGACAAAGGATTGCTGATGTAATTCGTTATCGGCTTCAATGGTCCAGTATTCCTGCGGGTTGAAGGCTTCGATCTCCAGCTCGCGTTCGACGATCAGGCGCAATGCCGGGCTTTGTACGCGTCCGGCTGACAAGCCGCGGCGTATCTTGCGCCAGAGTAAAGGGGACAGATTGAAGCCGACCAGATAATCCAGCGCACGACGGGTTTGCTGGGCATTGACCAGGTCCATTTCGATCGACTTTGGGTCGGCGACCGCTTCGGTAACCGCCTGTTTGGTGATTTCATGAAAAACGACGCGGTAGGCATGCTTGTTTTTCATCAGCTTGCGGTCTTTGAGTAATTCGTACAGGTGCCAGGAAATGGCTTCACCTTCGCGGTCCGGATCGGTCGCCAGATACAGATTGTCGGCTTTTTTCAGTAACTTGGCGATATTGCGGATGTGTTTTTCATTGCGTTCGACGACTTCATAATTCATCTTGAAATCATTGTCCGGTTCGACCGCACCTTCTTTGGGAATCAGGTCGCGCACATGGCCATAGGAGGCCAGTACCTTGAAATCCTTGCCCAGATATTTTTCGATGGTTTTGGCTTTGGCCGGCGACTCAACGATTACGAGGTTGCTGCTCATATAGGTGAATGTCGGGAGTCAGGTTGGAATCAGTGGAACAGCGCGGGCTGATCGTCGAAAACGATATCTTCGTAATGCATCAAAGTGGTTTCATCCTGATCGACAGCATTGTTGAACAACACCATCATCACGACCCAGCGAAACTCATCGATGTCGATTATACCGTCTCCGTCCAGCGCCATGATGCGGTTGATGACCATTTCGCGTAGCTCGGGAGTCAGTACACCAGACTGTTCGAGAAATAAAAGAAAGCCCTGCAAATGAGTGTCGAGTCGTTGTTTCTCAATGCCGGAATACAGGCGTAGTGCTTTGTCTGATTGCATCAGGGCGGGCAAGTCTTCGGCCATCGCGAGGCCGTCCAGCCAATCGAAAGCCTTGTCGATTTCATGCGGTTCGAATCCGGCATTGAGTAAATCGGCATCAATACTTTCGCGGTCTTCTGGGAGGGAGTCTTCTCGTTCGGTGTAGCTGGAAAAAATATACATCAATACGTCGATAACGCTTTCTTTCATGTAGGCCTCTGAACGCACCGGTTTTTCAGCAGCGAAAGTAAAGGCCGCCGGGTGCAGTTTGAATATGATCGTTTAACTCTAGTATCAATAGCATGGAGGAAAGCTGATCAATGGTCAAGCCGCTGCGTTGCAGCAGCGTTTCTACCGATACCGGGTCATAGCCGATTTGATTCAGTAAATGCTGGTACTCTTCATCCAGTGAGTCAACCGGTTGGGTGTCCGGTGGCTGCACGCTGTGTTCGGCGACCAGCCCGAGCAGGCTGCCCAAGTCTTCGATGATGTCTGAGGCTTGCTCGACCAGTTTGGCTCCCTGGCGTATCAACTGGTGACAGCCCTTGGCTTGCGGGTTATGTATCGAGCCGGGTATGGCAAATACTTCACGTCCTTGCTCCAGCGCCAGTCGGGCGGTGATCAGTGAGCCACTTTTGCGCGTGGCTTCCACCACCAGCGTGGCCAGACTCAGACCACTGATGATGCGGTTGCGACGAGGAAAGTTTTCACGACGTGCCGCCGTGCCCAGTGGCAAGTCCGACAGAATTAACCCCTGTTCGGCGATTTCGTGTGCCAACGGTTTATTGTTGGCCGGGTAGATGCGGTCGGTGCCAGTACCGGTTACGGCGATGGTGTGTCCATTGGCCGCCAGTGCGCCACGATGGGCATGACTATCGATGCCTATCGCCATGCCGCTGGTGATGGTCAGGCCGGATTGCGCCAGCACACCGGCAAAGTCTCGTGCGCAGGCTGCACCACCGGGTGAACAGTGGCGGCTACCGATGATCGCGACCTGCGGGCTGTGCAGCAAGTCGACGTTGCCGATGGCATAGAGTATCGGCGGCGCGTCATGGATAGTCTTCAGCAGTTCGGGGTAATCATCGTGATTCAGCGTGATGATATGGTGGTTGGGGCTGGCATTGAGCCATTGCCAGCTGGCATCGATAATTGCCTGCGGCGGGTTTTTCAGTGCGTCGATCTGGGCAGGTTTGAGGCCAAGCGTAGTTAGTGAGTGGCGATCGAGTTGGCAGAGTTCAGAGACAGGGCAGTTGCTGGTATCGACCAGTGCTCTCAATCGAACCGGGCCAATTCCCGGGCAGCGATCCAGCGTCAGCCAGGCGGCGAGATCATCCTCTTCCATGCACCGGGTCAGCTCAGGGTGTGCGTACCCGCTCGTTCATGCGGATCGGCTGGTCGGCTTCCATGATCAGCGCGAAGCTCATTTTTTCGTAGGCGCGTACCACCATCAACAGGCCGATGCGTTCATCCGGCAGTTTGACCTGAAAATTCTCCTCTTCTTCATTACGATCGATCACCACTTTGCCGATGCTTTCTGCGATCAGGATATTGCCGGCTTCAATGCCATCGCGCTGGCCCAGATTGATGGCCACGGTGTGGTACTGGCCAAGCTGCGAGATGCCATCGAGTAGTGAAATAATCTGGCCGCTGACCTGGGTTTTCGGCACCCGCGGGAAGAAATCGCGCTCAAGGTTCGAATTGTCAATCGGTAAAACGCGGTCATCGCGCAGGATTTCGCGGGCCGAAGAAGTGACCCGCAGGGAGGCCGGATCGCCTTTGCGTTCAAGTTTGGCTTCGGCTACATACAGCGCTTCGTAGCCAAGTACTTCTCCGCTGCTGGTGTCGACCAGCGGCTTGTTGGGACGGAAAATCTGGTAGCGACCATTACCTTTGCTGGCATCCAGATTTCTGACGTACAACAAATCATCAATGGAATTCACAAGATGGTTGTTTCTGCTGTCCAGTACATAGGCGGAATCAGCAAGAATTTTTTCATCGATGACCAGTGGTTTGCGCAACAACTGACGGATGGATTCGATCGGAATGGACGGAATGCTGGCATCAATCGACTGGGCGCGAATACGGGGGGATAATTTCACTACCTTGAGCCCACCACTGGTGGCCAGTGCAGCTCCGGTTTCACCTCGCTTGACCAGTTGCACACGTTTTTGACCACCGATATATACAATGGCCAGTTGATCGCCGGGGTAAATCAGGTGCGGGTTTTTGATTTGCGGGTTTTTATACCAGATTTCCGGCCAATACCACGGGTCGCGTAAAAAGTGGGTGGATATATCCCATAATGTATCGCCTTTCTGTACAATATAGGTTTCCGGATGAGCGGGTTCGTAGACAATGGTTTCACGGGGCTTTTGCGGGGTGATTTGTGCTTGCACCGTGATTTGTTCAGGCTTTTTGACCTCGGGTTCGACCACGGCATAGGGTTGTTTCTGCGTCGCGCAACTATTGAGTAACAGCAAGCTGGTGAAGATGAACAATCCCTGTGATAACAGTCGCTTGGTGTGAATAGACATGAAAACCCCTTTACTGGTGTCGTGTTATTTTGTCCGATTGTAGTTGAATTTCGCGCAACTACAACAATTTTATGGTTAAGAATCTATTGTAATCATAAACTTGGAGCGAATACCTGTAAACTTTCTCGAAGTTTGAATTATGGCTTTATTAAATATTTTGCAATTTCCTGACCCGCGTCTTCGCACCCGTGCCAAGCCGGTCGAAGTGTTCGATGACAATCTCGCTACGCTGGTACGTGATATGTTCGAAACCATGTACGAAGCGCCGGGTATCGGGCTGGCGGCGACTCAGGTGGATGTTCATCGGCGCCTGCTGGTGATGGATGTCTCCGAAGACAAGGACCAGTCGCGGGTTTTAATCAACCCCGAATTGATCGAGACCCAAGGGGAAGAGGAAATGGATGAAGGCTGTCTGTCGGTGCCGGGCTATTATGAAACTGTGCGTCGGGCGGAAAAGATTCGGGTCCGTGCTCAGGATGTAAGCGGCAAAGTTTTCGAATTTGATGCTGACGGGCTCGAAGCGGTCTGTATCCAGCATGAAATGGATCACCTCGAAGGCAAACTGTTTGTCGATTATATTTCTTCGCTCAAGCGCGACCGCATCCGCAAAAAGCTGGAAAAACAGAAAAAGATTGCATCCTGAGCGTGCTTGCCGATAGCCATGCTGAAAATCATTTATGCCGGAACGCCGGATTTTGCCGTAGCTGCGCTCGAATCGCTGGTTGCATCCGAGCATCAGGTGGTCGCGGTTTATACCCAGCCGGACCGTCCCGCCGGGCGTGGTCGAAAACTCCAGTTCAGCGCAGTCAAGCAAGCCGCGCTGGCGCATGATCTTGCCGTCATGCAACCGGCTTCCTTGCGTCAGCCGCAAGATGTCCAGCAATTGCGTGAATTCGATGCCGACTTGATGGTGGTTGCGGCCTACGGTTTGATACTGCCCACCGAAGTGCTGCAGGCACCGCGGCTGGGCTGTGTCAATATCCATGGCTCTTTGCTGCCGCGCTGGCGTGGCGCTGCCCCCATTCAGCGTGCCATTCAGGCTGGTGATCGTGAAACCGGCATCACCCTGATGCAAATGGATGAAGGGTTGGATACCGGCGCCATGCTGGCCAAGGCCTCGATTGAAATAACCCACCAGACCACGGCTGCACAATTACATGATGCACTGCGCCAACTGGGGGCCGATCTGTTAATGGAAACCCTGCCCGCGATCGCCGCGCAATCGTTGCAGCCTGAAGTTCAGGAGGATGCGCTGGCCACTTACGCAGACAAACTCAGCAAGCAGGAGGCGCAAATCGATTGGCGCAAACCAGCCGAGCAATTGCAGCGTGAGGTACGCGCTTTCAATCCCTGGCCGGTCAGTTTTACTCGGCTTGATGATATGGCCGTGAAAATCTGGCAAGCCGAGAATCTGGATACCCTTTCGGACCAGCCGCCGGGTCGGGTCATTGCACATCAACGTGATGGCATACAGGTCAGTTGCGGGCAGGGAGTGCTCAATATCCAGCGCTTGCAGTTTGCCGGTAAAAAGCCGCATGATGCCGCGCAGGTCTTGAATGCACGCAACCTGTGCGGTCAGCAGTTCGCCTCACCGTGAGTTCACGCACCCCGGCTCGTTCCGAACAACCGGTATCCGTTTCGCCGCGCGCGCAGGCGGTGCAAATCTGTCTGAAGGTGGTCGAAAAACGACAGTCGCTGGATGACTTGCTGGCGCAATTTCTACCTCGCCTGAACAATGATCGAGATCGAGCTTTTTGCAGCGAGCTTTGCTTTGGGTTTTGCCGCTATTATTTTCTGCTGGAGCAATGTCTGTCTAGACGCCTGAAAAAACCGCTGAAAGTGCGTGACCGGGATATTCAAGTCATCTTGCTGCTGGGCTTATACCAAATCCGCTTCATGCGGGTCGAGAACCACGCCGCGGTAAACGAGTCGGTCAAACTGTTGAAAAAACGCGGCAAGGTCTGGGCCAAAGGATTGGTGAATGCGTTGCTGCGCGGATATATCCGCGATCTTGGTGATACACAAAGCGATGAGTTGAGCGAACCGCAACAGCCGCTGACTTATCCGCCTTGGATGCGCAAAATGATTGAGCTGGATTGGCGCGAGCAAGCGGCGGAAATCTTTCGTATCGGCAATATGCGCGCGCCGATGACTCTGCGCGTACATACCCGACAGATCAGCCGTCAGGAATACTTGCAGCAATTATTGCAGGCTGGAAATTCGGCCCGCATACATCCGGTCATCGAGTCGGCTTTACTGCTGGAACAACCGGTCGCAGTCGAGCAATTGCCCGGTTTCGCGCAGGGGTTGGTCAGTGTGCAGGATGCCTCGGCACAGATTGCTGCCGAATTGCTGGATGTCAAACCTGGTATGACTGTGCTGGATGCCTGTGCGGCTCCTGGTGGCAAAACCCTGCATATCGGGCAACGGACCGATGATATCCATCTGCTGGCGCTGGACAAGGATCCGGCCCGGCTGGAGCGGGTGCAGGAAAATCTGCAACGCGGCGGTCTGCATGCGCAATGTGTGGCGGCGGATGCAGGCGAAACCAAAAGCTGGTTTGATGGTCAATGCTTTGACCGTATTCTGCTCGATGCCCCGTGCACGGCCAGTGGAATCATTCGGCGTCATCCGGACATTCGCTTGCTGCGCCAGCCAAACGATGTCCAGTCGCTGGTCCAGCAACAGCGGCGACTGCTGGATTCGCTTTGGCCATTGTTAAAAAACGGCGGCAAAATGGTTTACAGCACCTGTTCGATTTTCCGGCAGGAAAACGAGCAACAGATTCTTGCATTTTTACAGCGGCAGGATAATGCTGCCGAAGTCCCGCTCAAAGCAGTACAATGGGGCCAACCTCAGGCGGTGGGTCGACAGATTCTGCCGGACAGCCAAATGGATGGCTTTTATTATGCGCTGCTGCAGAAAAAACAATGATTATGAAGTTTTACAGCGATCCCGATTAAACTGATGAATGGTTCAGGCCACTACATGCGCCAGGCATTTCTGCTGCTGATGCTATGGCTGGTGATGTTGCCCTTGCAGGCAGACAGTCACCGTGTGTTTGAAGTCAAATCAGCCAGCACCCAGCTCAATGGCTCGGTTTATTTCCTGAATGCGGCCTTCGATATCGTTTTGCCGCTTTTTATGGTGGATGCGCTGGAGAAAGGATTCGACTTGCCACTTGCAATGGAAGTCGAAGTCCACGAAGAGCATCGCTACTGGCTGAACCGGGAAATCGCCCGCATCAAACAACAATATATTGTTCAATACCATACCTTGCTCGACACGGTTTCCGTGCTCGATGTCAATGCTGGCCGGGTACACTATTACGCCACGCTGCCGGAAGCCATGACGGGGTTGTCCGCATTGTTGAATTATCCGCTGCTCGATAATCATGCGCTGGAAAAAGACCAACGATATGTTGCCCGCTTGCGTATTGGTGTCGATGAAGCCGAACTGCCGGTGCCGCTGAAAACCCAGGTACCGGGGCAGAATGACTGGGATCTGGTCAGTGACTGGTTTTCCTGGGAGATCAATCCGTGAATCGGGCGTTGAGAAATTCTGCACCGATTCTGGCGCTGGTGGTTCTGTTATTCGTATCGCTGTATTCGATCAGTGACGCGACATCCAATTCAGCCAGTTTCGGTAAATACTACAACCTGCTGGTTTTCTTCAATGCGCTGGGTCTGGTGGCCCTGCTCGGGCTGATTTTTTATAACGTATTTAAACTGATCATCCAGTATCGCCTGAAGACGGTTGGCTCGCGCCTGACTACACGTATGATCAGCATTTTCGTCATGCTGACGATCATTCCGGTATCGATCGTGTATTACTTTTCGTTGACCTTTCTGCATCGCAGTATCGATAGCTGGTTTGATGTGGGTGTTGAACAGGCGCTGGAAGATTCGCTGCAACTGGGCCGAAGCGCGCTCGATCTGAGAAAGCGCGAAGCCTTGAAGAAAACCCGTCAGATCGCCGAAGAATTGCCTACAGTTTCGGATGAATTGCTAGTGGTTTTTCTCAACGCTGCATTACAAAAATACCGTGCCAATGAAATCACGCTGGTCGGCTTGAACGGCGTCATTCTGGCCTCAAGTAGTGAAAACTCGGCTGAATTACCATCGGCGCTGGCAAAGACTGAATTTGGCGAGTTGGGGCCGGATGACCATTACCTGAAAGTTGAGCAGAATCCGGATACCGGTCTGAATTTTCGGGTGGTCGTACCGGTAGTGGACTTGACCCGTATCGAGCAGAAAAAAATCCTGCAAACCCGTTTCCCGATATCCGATCAAGTTTCCAAACTGACTCAAGGCGTGCAGCAAGCCTATGAAAAGTATCGAGAGCTGGCGGTATTGCGTGAGCCGCTGAAAACCAGCTTTACCATGGCTCTGTCGGTAGTCTGGCTGCTTAGTGTGCTATCTGCAATCTGGATCGCTTTCCTGTCCGCGCGCAAGCTGGTGTCGCCGATCAATGACCTGGTGGAAGGCACCCAGGCGGTTGCCGCCGGCGACTATGAAAAACAGTTACCGCTGTCCGGAGATGACGAACTCGGATTTCTGACCCGTTCCTTCAATACCATGACGCGCAAGATTTCCCGCGCACGTGCCGTCGCGGAGCAAAGTCAGATGATGGAGCTGCGGCAGAAAGTCTATCTCGAATCAGTGCTGGAGCATATCAACTCCGGGGTAATGACGATTGATGACCGTGGACAAATCAAACAGGGCAACCGCGCCGCCGAACTGATATTCGGCTTGCCGGAAGGCGGTTTGCACAACCAGACCGTCGATCAATTGGTGCAGTCGAATCCGGCGCTGAAGAAATTTTTCGAAGTGGTACGAAAGAATGTAAAAAACAACCGCAACGAATGGCAGGAAGAGATTACCTTGTTTGGTCAGTCTGGGCGCAAGGTGTTGCGCTTGCGCGGCACCGAACTGGAGCAAAAGGTCGATGATGTGTGTGAACAGGTAGTGGTGATTGACGACTTGACTGAATTGATCCAGGCGCAAAAGGATTCTGCCTGGAGTGAAATGGCCCGGCGGTTGGCGCATGAAATCAAGAATCCGCTGACGCCAATTCAATTATCGGCCGAACGATTACAGGGTAAGTTGGCTGGTCAGGTCGACCAGGACAAACAGGAAATGCTGGACCGCTATACCCATACCATTGTGCAGCAGGTAGAAGCGATGAAATCGATGGTCAACAGCTTTACCGAATATGCTCGCGCGCCTAACCCGAACCCCGAGCTAATGGATTTGAACCAGATGATTGGCGAAGTGATGCAGTTGTACCACGCCAGCGCAGAGCCGATCGACATTCGCCTGTCACTGGAGAGCGCGTTACCCAAAATTCAGGCCGACCCGGTGCGCTTGCGCCAATTGCTACACAATCTGGTGAAAAATGCCAGCGAATCGATCGACCAAAAAGGCTGGATTCGCATCACTACCCGCAGTGTCGAAGAGTATGGCTGTGAATATATCGAACTGGTTATCGAAGACAGTGGAGAGGGCATCGATGAAAGCCTTCTGGATCGTCTATTCGAACCCTATATTACCGACAAGAATGGCGGCAGCGGGCTGGGGCTTGCGATTGTGCGCAAGATTGTCGATGAGCATAATGGCATGGTCTGGGCCGAAAACAGCCCATCGGCTGGTGCCCGGTTTATTGTCCGGCTGCCGGTATCCGGCAAGGTGGTGAAAGAAGCCGGATCGAATGCAGGGAAAACGAACAGGTGAATTGATGAATAAAAAAATTCTGGTAGTTGACGATGAGCCGGATATCCGTTTTCTGTTGAAAGATATTCTCGAGGATGAAGGCTTTGACGTCAGTGTGGCGGAGAATGCCGATCAGGCCAGTCAGTTGAAAAACAGCTTCCCGCCCAGCCTGATCCTGCTCGATATCTGGATGCCGGATATGGATGGTGTCAGCCTGCTAAAACAATGGCATGAACAGAAAGCACTGGCTTGTCCGGTGGTTATGATGTCCGGACATGGTACGGTCGAGACCGCTGTCGAGGCAACTCGTTTTGGTGCTTTTGACTTTGTCGAAAAGCCATTGTCAACAGCGCGTCTGCTGCGCACCGTCAATGCCGCTTTGAGCCAGAGTGACAGTCAGGCAGAAGGCTTGCCGCACTCTACGGAGATGCCGGTAGGCAACAGTCAGCAGGTCCAGTTGCTGAGAAAAACACTGCAAACACAGGCAGCCGATGGCGCGCCAGTCTTTTTTATCGGAGAGCCGGGGTCGGGTCGCTCGATCTGGGCCAATTATCTGTTTTCCCGGCAACAGCCTGTTCTGAAAACAGGCAACTTCGTCGAAGGCCTGCAACATGCGCGCAGCGGACTGGAAGAAAATATCTATATTGCCGAGGTCTCCGACCTGAACTTGCAAAAGCAAAAGGCTCTGCTGAGTCTGATCCATCATCTCAAGTCTGTGAAATCCATAGGACGGCTGGTGGTCGCCAGCCAGTTCGGCTATGAATTGCTGGCGCACAAGAGTGAGATTTTACCGGAGCTGGCCGAGTACTTTCGCAACGCGATTCAGATTCCTTCGCTAAACGAACATATCGAGGATATTCCCGAACTGGTGGAATACTATGTCAGCCGCTGCAGCGAGCTGGAGGGTTTGCCATACCGCCACTTCGGGGTAGCCGGGCAAAACACCATTCGCAATCATAACTGGCAAGGCGGTTTGAGCGAACTGAAAGCCGTGATCCGGAAGATATTGCAAAGCAGTTCGGCGCAGGAAGTGGAACTCGAAGAGATCCAGCAGGTGTTGCAGCAATCTCAACAAGTGGTTCCAGCCAATGCTGCCAACACACTGCAACTGTCGATCGATCTGGATCTGGATATGCGCCAGGCACGAAAGTACTTCGAGAAGGAATACCTGGCACGCCAGCTCGAATTATGCAGTTATAATGTATCTGAGCTGGCTCGCAAGACCGGTCAGGAGCGCACCAATTTGTATCGCAAGCTGAAAGCGCTGGGGTTGCAAACCCGCAAGTAGGGCGGCTGACAATCCGCTAAAATTTACGCATCTAAACGCTATGGCATTATGAATATTCTTATTCTTGGAGCCGGTCAGGTCGGCTCCTCGGTCGCCACCGAACTGGCACGCGAAGACAGTAATGAAATTACCGTAATCGACGTCGAACAAAGCATTTTGACTGATCTGCAGGACCACCTCGACCTGCGGACCATTTGCGGCAATGGCTCTTTTCCGGATGTTTTGCAACGCGCCGGTGGCGATGATGCCGATATGCTGATTGCACTGACCAACAGCGATGAAATCAATATGGTGGCCTGTCAAGTGGCTCATACCCTGTTTCGTACCCCAACCCGTATTGCCCGCATCCGCTCGCAGCATTATATGAAAAAGCCACAATTATTCGGCGAGGATGCGGTACCGGTGGATGTCACCATCAGCCCGGAAAATCTGGTGACGGAATATATACACCACCTGATCGAACACCCCAGTGCCTTGCAGGTGCTGGACTTTGCCGGCGGCAAGGTACAACTGGTGGCGGTCAAGGCGTATCACGGTGGCCCGCTGGTCGGGCATGAGCTAAAAACCATTCGTCAACATATTCCCGGTGTCGATACCCGGGTGGCCGCGATCTTCAGGCAGGGGGAATCGATCGTTCCCAGCGCCGATCAGGTAATCGAAGTCGATGATGAAGTATTTTTTGTCGCGGCGCGCAAGCATATCAAGGCGGTGATCGCTGAGATGCGCAAGCTCGACAAACCGATCAAGCGCGTCATGCTGGCCGGTGGCGGTAATATCGGGGGGCAGTTGGCTGCGCTACTGGAAAAAGATTTTCAGGTCAAGATTATTGAAACCAACCCGAAACGCTGCAATCAGTTGGCCGGAGAGCTGGATTCCACGCTGGTACTGCTTGGAGATGCAGCCAACCCGGATTTACTGACCGAAGAAAATATCGAGGCGATGGATGTTTTTTGTGCACTAACCAACGACGACGAAGCGAATATTCTGTCGGCCATGCTGGCCAAGCGCCTTGGCGCACGCAAGGTCATGTCGCTGATCAACCGGCCAGCCTATGTCGAACTGGTGGAAAGCGGCTTGATCGATATCGCGATTTCGCCTCATCAGGTCACTATCGGCGCCATGCTGGCACATATCCGGCGTGGCGATGTGGTGGCGGTGCATGCGCTGCGCCGTGGTTCGGCGGAAGCGATCGAGGCGATCGCACACGGCGATGCCAAAACCTCGAAGGTGGTAGGTAAGCACATTGAGGCGCTGCCCCTGCCAAAAGGCACAACCATCGGTGCGATCGTTCGTGGCAATGAGGTTTTGATCGCGCATCATGATACGGTGATCGAGTCGGGCGATCACGTGATTCTGTTTATTACCAACAAGCGTGTGATCGCGCAAGTCGAAAAACTGTTTTCGGTCGCCCCGACCTTTTTCTGACACGATAGCATCATGCAAACCTTCGTTATTCTCAGGATTCTCGGCTTGTTGCTGATGGTGTTCAGTACATCGATGTTACCGCCGGTACTGGTTGACTGGATCTATGAGGAAGGCAAATCAACGCCCTTTATCGAGTCGTTTTTTCTGATTTTTGGTTTTGGGTTGTTGCTTTTTTTACCGTTTTACCGACAAAAAAAGGAATTACGCCTGCGCGATGGCTTCATGATTGTGGTGATGTTCTGGGTGGTGCTCGGTTCCGTTGGCGGGTTACCGCTGTATCTGTCGGCGAATGATCAACTGTCGATCACCGATGCGGTGTTCGAATCGATATCCGGCCTCACCACCACCGGCGCTACGGTGATTGTCGGACTCGACCAGTTGCCACATTCGATTCTTTTTTATCGCCAGTTTCTGCAATGGCTCGGGGGGATGGGAATTATCGTACTGGCGGTGGCGGTGTTGCCGATGTTGGGCATTGGTGGCATGCAGCTGTACCGCGCCGAAATGCCGGGCCCGGTCAAGGATACCAAACTGACCCCGCGCATCACCGAGACGGCCAAGGCATTGTGGTATATCTATCTCGGTTTGACCATCAGTTGTGCACTGGCTTACTGGCTGGCTGGCATGGATACCTTTGATGCTATTGCCCACGCTTTTTCTACCGTCGCCATTGGCGGGTTTTCCACCCATGATGCCAGCATGGGGTATTTTCAGAGTACCGGAATCGAGCTGGTCGCAATTGTTTTCATGCTGTTGTCAGGGGTGAATTTTGCCCTTCATTTCATGGCTTTTCGCCGCCGTAGTCTGATTCCCTATCTCAAGGATGCCGAATTTGGTGCCTATATACTGATTCTGGCCTGCGTCAGTCTGATCACCATTTTATATCTGCATTTCTCCAACACCTTTGACTCCGCGCATGAGAGCATCATTGAGGGATTGTTTCAGGTGGTTTCAATCGGCACCACCACCGGTTTCACGACACAGGAATATTACGCCTGGCCAGGTTTTTTGCCGGTGCTATTGCTGTATCTCAGCTATATTGGCGGCTGTGCCGGGTCAACCGGTGGCGGTATCAAGGTGATACGTATTTTGCTGTTGTTTAAACAGGGCGTACGCGAGTTGCGCCGGCTGGTGCATCCATCCGCGCAATTTGCGGTCAAAATCGGCCGCAAACCGGTACCGAACAATGTGATCGAGGCGGTGTGGGGATTTTTCGCTGCTTATTTTGTGATTTCGGCAATCATGATTCTGTTGTTGATGGCTTCCGGGCTGAATCAGGAAACGGCTTTTTCCGCAGTGGCTGCCACCCTGAATAACCTGGGGCCGGGGCTGGATGAAGTCGGACAGAATTTTGCCAGCATCAATGATTTTGCCAAGTGGGTGCTGTGTGTAGCGATGTTGCTGGGAAGGCTGGAGATTTTTACCTTGCTGGTGATTCTGACGCCGGGATTCTGGCGAAAATAAGTTCAGCAGGGCACGGGCGGTTGCGGGCAACCTTTGCGCATCAGTGGCTTGAGCGTCGTCAGCAAGGTCTGGAAGGTATTCGGGTAAGCCGCTTCCTGCGTGGCCAGCAAGGCTTTCATATGTTGGCGCTGGGTCGGCTTGGCAAAACAGGCCGGGCAATTGTCTTCGATCACCGGCAATAGTGCCTCAATCGCGAAATCGCGTAGCTGGGCTTCACGTACATACACGAATGGCCGAATAATTCGCAGATTACCCTCGTCGTTGAGGTAATGAGCTTTCATGGTGTTGAGTTGACCGCCATGAAAGGCCGACATCAAAAAACTTTCTGCCAGATCATCGAGGTGTTGCCCAAGCGCCAGTACGTTAAATTGATGTTGCTGCGCTGTTTTGTACATCAACCCGCGTCGCATGCGCGAACAAAATGCGCAGAAAGAATCCTTTTTCATATGTTTCGACGCCAGTTCTAAGATCGGCTCCTGCACGAAATAATATTCTACTCCAAGCGTTTGCATGACCGCTTGCAGCGGAGAAGGGTCGAAATCATCACTTTGCGGATCGATGGTGATCGCAGCCAGTTCGAAGTCGATTGGGGCGTGACGCTGGAAATGGTGCAGGGTATGCAGCAGTGACAGGGAATCCTTGCCACCGGAAACGGCAATCAGGATGCGGTCGCCAGGCCGTATCATCGAGAAATCCGCGATTGCGCAACCACTTGCGTGGCGCAGTTTTTTGGGGGGAGAGGCAAACATGCGAATTCTGGCTATCGGTTGATACAGAGGTTGTGACCAAAAAAGCGGTCGATTAAAGAAGCATGATAGGCTGGAAAGCAGGCAAAAAAAAGCCTCAATCTATCCTTGATTGAGGCTGGGTCGACCATCCTGGTCTTCGATTGACTTAAATAAACTTCCCTGAGATAGTGCCTTCCTTTAAAAAGCTATCCCGCTTTTGCGATGGTGTCCTTATTTGGCTCTATCCCTGAAGCGTTGAACTATCTTCTCACGCTACAATGAAAAAAAATATGGAATATAACGACAGTTTTTGTAGGACTCAACCGATAGTTTTTGTAGGCCGCGTCCTACAGGCGGTCAGTTAGAATGCTGTTTCCTGCGATCCAGCCGCTGCAGACTTTTCACTTGAAAGTATCTGATCGGCATGAATTGTATATCGAGGAATGTGGTAATCCTGCCGGTGTGCCAGTCATTTTTTTGCATGGAGGCCCGGGCGGTAGCAGTGAGCCCGCGCATCGCCGCTATTTTGATCCGGAGCGCTATCACATCATTCTGTTTGATCAGCGCGGTTGTGGAAAATCGCGTCCGCATGCCAGCCTTGAAAACAATACCACGCAGGATTTGATCGAAGATCTGGAGAAAATCCGCCGGCATTTCGAGATCGAGAAATGGGTGGTGTTTGGCGGTTCCTGGGGTTCCACGCTGGGGCTGGCTTATGCCGAGGCGTATCCCGAGCGAGTGTCGGGGCTGATCTTGCGTGGTATCTTTCTGTGTCGCCAGCAGGATATCGACTGGTTTTATCAGGGTGGCGCGGCGCGCCTGTTTCCGGATGCCTGGCAGGATTTTATCGCGCCGATTCCGCCATCCGAGAGAGATCATTTGGTAAAGGCATATTACCGTCGCCTGACCAGTGATAATGAAATCGAGCGTATGGCGGCGGCCAAGGCGTGGTCGGTGTGGGAGGGCAGCACCGCCACCTTGCGGCCGGACAAATCGGTGCTGTGCTATTTCTCGGATCCGCATATTGCGCTCAGCATCGCGCGCATCGAGTGTCACTACTTCATCAACAACAGTTTCATGCGTGAGAATCAATTGCTGGAGGATGCCCACAAGCTGAAAGACATTCCCGGTTTTATCGTGCACGGCCGTTACGATGTGATTTGTCCAATCGATCAAGCCTTCTCACTGCACCAGCAATGGCCCTCAGCGCAGTTGAAGGTGATATCCGATGCCGGTCATGCGGTATCCGAAGCGGGCATCAGCAAGGCGTTGATCGAATCCACCAATCAAATGTTGCGTCTGCTTGAATGATTGCCTTGCTGCAACGCGTTGCCGAGGCGCGGGTTGAAGTTGATGGCGAGGTAATCGGCGCAATCGGGCGCGGTGTGCTGGTGTTTGTCGGGTTCGAGCCGGACGATAGCGAGCAAGAAGTCTATCGGCAACTGGAGCGTATGCTCAATTACCGCCTGTTTTCCGATCAGGATGACAAAATGAATCTATCGGTTCGCGATATCGATGGTGGTTTACTGCTGGTGCCGCAATTCACGCTGGCGGCGGACACTACCCGCGGGCGGCGTCCCAGCTTTACCACGGCGGCTCCACCTGCGCTGGGTGAACAAAGGTTTGACCAATTGTGTCAAAAGGCGAGCAATATTCACAATGAGGTTGCTAAAGGTCGATTTGGCGCCGATATGCAAGTGATTCTGCAAAACGATGGCCCGGTTACCTTTTTGTTGAAATAATCCCGGAGGAGGGAGTATGAAAAAGATTTTTCTGTTAACCATGCTGGCATTTTTGACCGGTCAGGTCATGGCTTCGGATCTGGCACGAGAACAACGCCTGAAGGATCAAATCATCGATAGCATTCTCGATGGCGAGCCGGAAATGCTGATGGCCGAGGGGTATGAATTTCTCAGTATTTATACCGAGGCCGACGAGCCCAAAGGTGCGGTGCTGATTTTGCATGGGCGCGGTTATCACCCGGACTGGCAGGATGTCGTCAACCCACTGCGGGTCGGGCTGGCCGAACAGGGCTGGAACACGCTGTCGATTCAATTGCCAGTGCTGGAGAAAGACGCCAAATATTATGATTACGAGCCGATTTTTGATGAAGCCCTGCCGCGCATCGATGCGGCCATTGACTTTCTCAAGCAACAGGGTAATGACAGAATCGTACTCATCGCGCACAGCTGCGGCGTACATATGGCGATGCAATACATCCGCAAAAAGGGCGAAGACCGCATCGATGCCTTCGTCGGAATCGGTATGGGCGCGACTGATTACAAACAGCCGATGCGCCAGCCTTTTCCGCTCGATCAAATGAAAAAACCGGTGCTGGATGTTTATGGCGGAGACGATTATCCGGCAGTGCAGCGTCTGGCCGGTATTCGCGCGCAGCAAATGCAGGACGATGGTAACCCGTTATCTCAACAAACGGTGGTGCCGGGGGCCAATCATTATTTCACCGATATGGGAGAGCCATTACTGGAAGTGGTCGGAAGTTGGCTGGACAAGCTGCCGACAGACTAGAGCCGGACGGTGAGTACGGAGATTTCTATTCCAGGCGTGGTTCCGGTCAGAATAAATCCGCCGATGGGCTGTATTTTTCACCCCTTCCGGATTACTATCTGCGTCCCGAATTGAACCGAACCCCGCCGCTGGGCCTGAATATGTCTGATCGCACTGCTACCGTCACCCGCAATACGCTGGAAACGCAGATTACTGTAAGCGTCAATCTGGACGGCACTGGCCAGTCCAGTTTCGACACCGGCATTCCCTTTCTCGAGCATATGCTGGAACAGATCGCGCGCCACGGGCTGGTCGATCTGGAGATTCTCGCCAAGGGCGATCTGCACATCGATGACCACCACACGGTGGAAGATATCGGCATCACGCTCGGGCAAGCCTTTGCCAAGGCGCTGGGCGACAAGAAAGGCATCCAGCGTTACGGCCATGCCTATGTGCCGCTGGATGAAGCGCTGTCGCGCGTGGTGATCGATTTTTCCGGTCGTCCCGGCATCGAGTATCGGGTCGAATATCCGCGCGGCATGATCGGCGCTTTCGATGTCGATCTGGTCCATGAATTCTTTCAGGGATTTGTCAACCACGCGCTGGCGACACTGCACATCGATAATTTGCACGGCAAGAATGCACACCACATTGCCGAAACTGTTTTCAAGGCCTTTGGTCGCGCCATCCGCGTGGCGATGACTGCCGATCCGCGCATGGCGGGTGTGATTCCTTCCACCAAGGGTTCGCTCTGATTATGCAAACCATTGCCGTCATCGATTATGGCATGGGCAACCTGCGCTCGGTGACCAAGGCGCTGGAGCATGTGGTCGATAAAGATCAACAGGTGATATTGACTTCGTCGCAGGCCGAGATCGCTTCCGCCGACAAGATCGTGTTTCCGGGGCAGGGCGCGGCGCGTGATTGCATGGCTGCGATCGATCAATATGAATTGCGAGAAACGATTGTCGATGCCGCGCGTAATAAACCGTTTCTCGGCATCTGCATGGGCATGCAGGTGCTGGTACATGAAAGTGAAGAAAACGGTGGCACGGCCTGCCTCGGCGTATTTCCGGGCGAGGTGCGCTATTTTGGTGATGACTTGCACGACGCCGATGGCGAACGCCTGAAGGTGCCTCACATGGGCTGGAATCAAGTCGGTCAAACCCGCGCGCATCCTCTGTGGCAAGGCATTGATGACCAGAGCCGATTCTATTTCGTACACAGTTATTATCTCGAAACCGAAGCGCCGGAACTGGAAATCGGTCATTGCGATTACGGCCAGCCGTTTACCTGCGCGATCGCCAATGACAATGTTTTCGCGATGCAATGCCATCCGGAAAAAAGCGCAGATGCCGGTCTGCAACTGTTAACCAATTTTGCACAATGGGATGGACAAGCATGATATTGATCCCCGCGATTGATTTGAAACAGGGCCAGTGTGTCCGTCTGCGTCAGGGAAACATGGAAGACAGTACCGTATTCTCCGATGACCCGGTGTCGATGGCCGGCAAGTGGGTCAACCAGGGTGCGAAGCGCCTGCATCTTGTCGATCTCGATGGTGCGTTCGAGGGTGAACCGGTTAATGCCGATGTGATCGAATCGATCAGCCAGGCCTACCCGGATTTGCCGATCCAGATTGGCGGAGGTATCCGTAATATCGACACAGTCGAAGCCTATCTGGCGGCTGGCGTCGAGTATGTCATCATCGGCACCCAGGCGGTGCGCAAGCCCGAATTCGTCACCGAGTTATGCGCAGAATTCCCCGGTCATGTGATCGTCGGCATCGATGCCAAAGACGGCATGGTGGCAGTGCAAGGCTGGGCCGAATCCTCTGACCAGTCGGCCGAGCATCTAGCGCAGAAATTCGAGGATCAGGGCGTATCCGCCATTGTTTATACCGATATCAACCGAGACGGCATGATGCAGGGCGTCAATGTCGAAGCCACCGCCGCGCTGGCCCAATCGATCTCGATTCCGGTCATTGCTTCGGGCGGCGTCACCAACATCGATGACATCAAAAACCTGAACAAAGTCAAAGACGCTGGCATCGAAGGCGTCATCATCGGTCGCGCATTGTACGAACGCACGATTGCCCTGCCCGAAGCACAGGCTTATCTGGATAGCCACTGATGGGACTGGCCAAGCGCATTATTCCCTGTCTCGATGTCGATAATGGGCGCGTGGTCAAGGGCGTCAAGTTTGTCGAAATCCGCGATGCCGGCGATCCGGTCGAGAATGCGCGCCGCTACAACCTCGAAGGCGCGGACGAAATTACCTTCCTCGACATCACTGCCAGTTCCGATAACCGCGACACCATGGTGCATGTGGTTGAAGCGGTGGCGAGCGAAGTGTTTATCCCGCTCACCGTCGGTGGCGGCATCCGTGAAGTCGCCGATGTGCGACGCATGCTCAACGCCGGTGCCGACAAGGTCGGCATCAACACGGCTGCCGTGTTCAACCCGGATTTCGTCAAGCAAGCCGCTGACCGTTTCGGCTCGCAGTGTATCGTGGTCGCGGTCGATGCGAAGAAAGTCAGCAAGGACGATGAAGAAGACCGTTGGGAAATCTTTACTCACGGCGGGCGTAAGGGTACGGGTATCGATGCACTCGAATGGGTGGAGAAAATGGATCGCTACGGTGCCGGCGAAATCCTGCTCACCAGTATGGACCGCGATGGTACAAAGCAGGGTTTCGATAACGATTTGACCCGCAGCGTGTCGGAAGCGGTGAAGATTCCTGTCATCGCATCCGGCGGCGTCGGCAACTTGCAGCACATGGCCGATGGCGTCCTCAAGGGCAAGGCCGATGCGGTACTGGCGGCAAGCATCTTCCATTTCGGCGAATATCGCATCAGCGAGGTGAAAGATTACATGAAAGCGCAGGGCATCGAGGTGCGGGATTGATGAGTGCGCTCGATCAACTCAAATTCGATGATAACGGCCTGATTCCGGCCATCACGCAAGACCATAAAACCGGTGAAGTGCTGATGATGGCATGGATGAACCATGAATCGCTGCAACTCACGCTCGAAAAAAACCAGGCGGTGTACTGGTCGCGCTCGCGCGATCGGCTCTGGGCCAAGGGTGAGGAATCCGGTCATGTGCAGAAAATCATTGAGATTCGCATCGATTGCGATGCCGATGTGATTTTGCTGCAGGTTGAACAGGTCGGTGGCATTGCCTGTCACACTGGTCGCAAACGCTGTTTTTACCGGGTGTACAAAGACGGCGAATGGGTGACGGATGAAGCCGTCATCAAAGATCCTGAAGACATTTATAAATAGCAGACGCAGCCATGAGTGATGATATACTTGCCCGATTGATGGACGTACTGGAATCACGCAAACAGGCGGATGCGGATTCTTCCTATGTCGCCAGCCTGTATCGCAAGGGGCTGGATACGATTTTAAAGAAAATCGGCGAAGAAGCGGCCGAAACCATCATTGCCGGCAAAGGCGATGACGATGAACAGATCATCTACGAGATGGCCGATCTGTGGTTTCACTGCCTGGTTTTGCTGGCGCACAAAGACTTGAATGCCGATCAGGTGTTACAGGAACTGGACCGCCGCTTCGGCCTTTCCGGTCTGGAAGAAAAAGCGTCTCGAGCACAAAAATAGCGTGGCCTGGCTCGCTACTCGCTAAAAGATTGAATTAATACGACAAATACAGAGGTGAAAAATGGGTTTTGGTGGAATTAGTATCTGGTCTTTACTGTTGATACTGGCAATTGTGGTTTTGCTGTTCGGCACCAAGAAATTGCGCAACGTAGGCACTGATCTCGGCGGCGCAATCCGCAGCTTCAAGAAAGCCGTCAAGGATGAAGACAAAAACCCCGCAGCCGCCAAGGATGACAAAGTGATCGAAGGAAAGGTCACCGAGGAAAAAGACAAGGTCTGATCGAATACCATGTTTGATATGGGGTTCGCCGAGATGCTGGTGATCGGCATCGTGGCATTGATCGTGATCGGGCCGGAGCGACTACCTTCGGTCGCGCGCAAGGCCGGTGCCTGGTTCGCCAGAATTCGTCGTTTCGTGACCAACGTAAAAAGCGACGTCGAGCGAGAATTTCGCACCGACGAGTTGCAGCGTATGCTGCAACAGCAGCAGGAAGAATTGTCTTCGCTGAAAGAAACCATCAATGAAACCCGCCACGATGTCGATCTGGACGGCATCCAGCGTTCGGTGGAAGAAGCCGCGAATGAAGCCATCGATAGTGGCCCGGCTGACCCCGCCGAAGCAAATTCAGCACCTGAATCCCTCACCTCCGATTCTGCCCCCAGCAACCCCCGTTCATAATGTCTGAAGCACCCGAGCAAGCGGAAAACGACAGTGTCGAAGCCTCATCGATGGGGCTGATGTCGCATTTGATCGAATTGCGAGACCGCCTGTTGCGCGTAGTCATCGCGATTTTATTGATTTTTGGTGCCCTGTTTTACTGGGCCAACGATATTTACACCTACCTCGCCGGCCCGCTCACTTCGCATCTGCCGGAAGGATCGACCATGATCGCGATCGATGTCGCATCACCGTTCTTGACGCCGTTCAAACTGGTGTTGATGCTGTCGGTGATTCTTGCGATGCCGTACATCCTGTTCCAGGCCTGGAGCTTCGTCGCCCCCGGTCTGTACAAGCATGAAAAACGCCTGGCCGCGCCGCTGCTGGCTTCATCCATTATCCTGTTTTATTGCGGCATGCTGTTTGCGTTTTACGTGGTATTCCCGCTGGTGTTCGGTTTTTTCACCTCGGTCGGGCCTGAAATGGTCAGTATCATGACCGATATCGGTCGCTACCTCGATTTCGTGCTAGCGCTGTTCTTCGGTTTCGGGCTGGCTTTCGAAATTCCGATCGCGACCATTATTCTGGTCGCACTGGGGATGACGACACCGGATCAATTGGCGGAAAAACGCCCGTTTGTCATCGTCGGCGTATTTATCGTCGGCATGTTGCTGACCCCGCCGGATGTAATTTCGCAGGTGATGCTGGCCGTTCCAATGTGGCTGCTGTTCGAATCGGGTGTGTTTGCCTCGCGCTATATCTTCGCCGACAAACTCAAAAAGCGCGCCGAAGAAGAAGCCGCGATGGCCGCCGAAGAAGCTGAAGCTGCGCAGGATCCGGCTGAGGGCAACTCGATTTATGGCGATGAATTCGAAGTGGTCAATGACCCGGCTGATGCGAATGGGTCGGGCCATGAAGACTATGAACCGTTAAGCGAAGAAGAAATGGAAGCCGAACTCGATCGCATCGAAGCCGAAGAGAGTGACGATGACGACGAGCCGAATCAGCAAGATTCAAACAAGGACGAGCCAGATTCTGAAGATCCCGCAGATTCACCGGACAAAGGCAAAAAGCCGGAATAATCCGGAGCCATCCGATTTTCGTTTCAAGTTTTCCGCGGTCAGGTCGATAACGCTCGTAATCTGCATGAGTGTTTTCTATGACCCGTTATTACCCGTTTTTACTGTTGCTACTGGCTCTACCAGTTCAGGGATTCGAACTGTTCGGCGTTAATCTTTCGACTGCAACGCGCGATGAATTCCGGCAGGCGGTCAAGCGCAGCGGAGCAAAGCTGCTCAGTGAAGCCGGGAAAGATACCTTCTATGATGTGTATCAGGGTTCCAGTCTGTTACAAAATGCCGGTAAATTGTATCTGGGGTTTACCAAAACCAGTCAGCAACTCGCCTTTGTGGAATATGAATTCAATGGATTGCAGCAGCCCGCGTTGCTGAAAAAGCTGATTCAAAAGTATGGTCAACCGGCGAAAAAGCCTGCCACCTTTTTATCTGACTTTACATTCCAGTGGCAAAAAGACGGTGTCGTGATGAGCTTTTATCAAGACTGGGCGGCTTATAAAACCCGCTTGAGTTACATTCGCCCTGGCGCTCTGGAGCAATTAAAACAGGAAAAAATCCAATACGAACAAACTCGGCAAGACCAGCAAGTTCGCTATCAGGAAGCCGCGTATTGAATGGTTTAATGTTGCAATAAAGCCGATTTTTCGAAAACTTTAAACCGCCTGTCGGAAAAACAGGACTTTTATGCCAGATTTCTCGACTCATAGCCTTGAGAAATAGTGTGTTTTGATACACTCGAAAGACTACTTGGCAGCCGGCTTCCGTCATGGAAATCCAGAATACCTTCAGCCAGTCCTATACGGGCTTGCAACTGCAGCAGCAACGTCTTGAACGAAACGTGTCCGAAGTGGCCAGCAGCGAAGCGGCCAATGGTCGTGACACCCGTACGCAAGACCGCGCGCTGGTCGAACAAACCGAAATCATCAGCAGTTTGCGGGCCAATGCAAAATCGCTACAGGCTGCCGGTGAGCGTATCGGCACTCTGCTCGATATCAAGGTTTAATTCGGTGGGTTGCTGCCATGATCGGGTCAGCATATCCGCCTGTTTCAACGGTTTTCTTCGCAAAAACTTCTTCATCCGCCACACCCTCTGATCAGCAAGAAACGTCCTCGCCCGACGCCAGACAAGCCCGCCAGCAAAAAGCAGATTCTTCCCAAGACCCGGAACGGGTCGCGCAACTGCAACAATTGAAAAATCGTGATCGTGAAGTCAGAGCGCACGAACTGGCGCATGTTGCTGCCGGTGGTCAGTATGTGACTTCGGGAGCGCAGTTCAGTTACCAGAAAGGACCCGATGGAAGGTTATATGCGGTGGCCGGAGAAGTGAGTATCGATACTTCTCCAGTGGCCGGAAACCCGCAGGCAACGATCCAAAAAGCCCAAGCCATCATCCGTGCGGCGATGGCTCCGGCTGAGCCGTCGGGTCAGGATCGACAAGTCGCGGCCAGGGCGTCCGGTATGTTGCAACAGGCCAGAGCCCAATTGCAGATTCTGACCGAGGATTCAGCTTCGAGCCCCGGAACATATCTGGATGTCACAGCCTGATTTCCCATTGGCCTTCAAAGACAACTGCCTGCCACAGAGTTGCCAAAGTTTCTTCTATACTCCTTTGTACGGATCTTGAGCCGGCAGGACACTCCAGGCAATATCGGCCAGGCCAGACGATAAATCACTCTCAAGATTCATTTGCTTTAGTCGATACAGGCTGAGCACTCTGATAAAAACGAATCGACGAGACTTGCCATGCCTACATTGTTAATTAAACATAAAATCTGGATCGGCTTTGCCATATTGCTAACCATTTTATTAATTAATGCCATGATCTCGGTATTCAACTTGCAGCATGCCCGGGATACCGTGAGAGATGTAATCGAAAAGTCGCAGCCACTGGTATTGGCGGCGCACAAGTTCAATGGCTATCTGGCCAAGGCTTCCAGTTCTCTCAGTAGTTATCTGCTGACCAAAAGCGACAAACAGCGGCAAAACTACCAGAATGCCCAATACGAAGCCGGTGAAGTGCTGAAGGAAATGGCTGCTATGACCCGGGTGAAGCAATCCAAAGAATTGCAGGCTTCATTGCAAAAATTACAAAGCTTGTTTGAAAAGTTTCAGGCTTACGAAAAGCGTATGCTGGCGCTGGCATCCAGCCCGACGCTGAATGAACCCGCCACTGATTTTGCGGCACAAAATATCAACCCCGAATCGATCAGTGTTCTGGGCTCGCTGACCTCGATGATTGCAGCAGAAGATGAAGAAGAATTAAGCGAAGAAAGAATGGCCTGGATGCAATATCTGCATGAGTATCGCTACAATTTTGCAAAATTGATGACTTCGTTACGACTTTTTCTGGCTTCTCCGCAACCGGGCGTTCTCGAAAACTTGCTCAATTCGCTGGAACAGATCGAAGTATTTAACAAAAAAATGGCGGACTTCGAGGATTTGTATAATTTCGAGCAGGAAGAAGGTGTTGCGATTCTGAATCGCAATATCGAGAATATTAGAAAAAATCTGCAGACCATGGTCGACCTCAATCAGAGTCCGAAACGCAGAATGGATTCCTACCTGATGGATGAGGAAATCAATCCACTGCTGGTAAAAATGCAGGATGAAATCGATGATCTGGTATACGCCGAAACGGTGGCGATGGAGCAGGGCAGTGAAGACTTGCTGTCAACCGTCGATACCGGCTTGAAGGTAAAAATCATTCTTGCTGTACTGGGTCTGGCGCTGGGCATTCTGGTCGCATTTGTCATCAGCCGGATGATCACTCGACCGCTGAATGAAACTGTGACCGCATTACAACAGGCGGCCGCAGGGGATGGAGATCTGTCACGCCGTATCGATGTCAAATCCAGAGATGAACTGGGTGATCTTGCGCAAGCCTTCAATCAGTTTTCCGAAAAATTACAGCAATTGATGATCGAGGTTTCAGGCTGCAGCAACCAGTTGATCCAGTCAGCTGATGAAATGAACCGGGTGGTCGCCAATACTGAATCCGATATCCAGGTGCAAAATGAGCAGATCGACCAGATCGCCGAATCCATTGGCTCGATGGTGAAAAAAATCCAGCATGTTACCGAACATACCGGCAAGGCGGCCGGGGTAGCGGAACAAACCTTTCAAATTGCTCAGGAAGGCAAAGCCATTGTCAGTCGGTCTCTGCAATCCAGTGATGAAGTTGCCAACAATGTCGATCAAGCCGCAAAGGTCATCAATGAACTGGAGTCGGATGTCAGTTCCATCAGCGGGGTGCTGGATGTGATCCGCGGCATTGCCGAGCAAACCAATCTGCTGGCCTTGAATGCGGCGATCGAGGCGGCACGTGCGGGCGAACAGGGACGTGGCTTTGCAGTGGTAGCCGATGAAGTGCGCACATTGGCATCGCGTACCCAGGATTCCACCGCTGAAATTCAGGACATGATTCAGCGCCTGCAAAGCGGGTCGCAGCGAGCCGTCGCGGTGATGACCACCGGTAAGGAAAAGGCGGGAGAAGGTCTGGAGCAAGCGCGGATGGCCGGACAGTCGCTGGAAAAAATAGGAACTGCTGCCGAAAGCATGCTAGGCATGAACCGCGAAATCGCAAGCTCGACCGAAGAACAGAACCAGACTGCCAATCAGGTCTGCGAAAACGTCAACACCATTAATGAATTGTCCGAGCAAACCGTGTCTTCGTCTGTGGTGTTGTCGGAAAATGGCCGCACTGTCAATAGTCTGGCCCTGCAGTTACAGAAGCTGATGAAGCAGTTCAAGGTTTAGTGTATAATGAAACACTGTTATAGGTTGAACGGCTCGGCGAGACGATAAAACAGATTCAAGCTGGGCATATATTTGAAACAGGCAACCCGGGTTGCCATGTCTGAAAGCTCTAGAAAGCAGGAATTTGCATGCCAGAAGCGAGATCCGTCCCGCGCCGCCCCTCCGTTTTGATTATTCTCGACGGGTTTGGGTTAAACCCCAGCAAGGTCAATAACGCCGTTATTGAAGCCAATACCCCCAATTTCGACCGTTATTTCTCCTCTCATTCCCATATCGCACTGGAGGCCTCCGGCCTCGGCGTTGGGCTGCCGGTCGGGCAAATGGGTAATTCCGAAGTCGGGCATATGACCATCGGCACCGGCTGCGTAGTCAAGCAGGATCTGGTGCGTATCGATGAAGCCATCGAAAATGAAACCTTCTTCAGCAATGCCGCCTTTTTGAGTGCGATCCAGCATGCCAAAAAGGCGGGCCGCCCGGTCAACCTGATCGGTTTATTGTCCGATGGCGGTGTGCATAGCCACATCAACCACTTGCTGGCCCTGATAAAATTGTGCGCACGCCACGATGTCGTGCCGCAAGTCCACATCATCACCGATGGTCGTGATGCCCCGCCCAAGTCGGCGATGAATTATATCCCGGAAATCGAACTGGCATTGTCAGAATACGGTGGTGTCATCGGCACCATTTCCGGCCGCTACTACGCGATGGACCGTGACCGCCGCTGGTCGCGTACCGAACTGGCCTGGAAGGCGATCGTGCATGGCGAAGGCCATCAGGCCAAGAATGTGACGCTGGCTGTGCAGGATGCCTACGATGATGGCGAAACCGATGAATTTATCATGCCCGCGGTGCTGCCGGACTACATCCCGGTGCAGGCGGGGGATGAATTTATTTTCTTTAACTTTCGCAATGACCGCTCACGTCAACTGACCGCGGCTCTGTCTCACGGTGATTTCAATTGCTTTGACCGGGGTAACTTCGAGCCGGTCACGGTCACCTGCATGACCCAGTACGACCCCAAATTCCTGTCGCCGATTGCATTTCCGCCGGAGCAGCCCAAGGCCATGCTCGGCAATGTCATTAGCCAATCCGGTTACCGTCAGTTTCACTGCGCAGAAACCGAAAAATATCCACATGTCACGTTCTTTTTCAATGGTGGGCGGGAAAACCGGTTCCCCGGCGAAGACCGCAAAATGATTCCGTCACCGGATGTGCCCACCTACGACAAGCAGCCGGAAATGAACGCGGCCGAAGTCGCCGATGAAATGATTACTGCGTTGCAGTCACACGAATACGCATTTCTGGTAGTGAATTTCGCCAATGGTGACATGGTGGGCCATACCGCCGTGCGCGACGCGGTGCTCAAGGCCGTGGAGACACTCGATCGCGAAGTTGGACGCGTGCTCGACGTAGCCGTAGAAGAGGGTTATTCGGTTATCTTGACCGCAGATCATGGTAACTGTGATGAAATGGTTGATCCGGTCACTGGAGAGCCACATACTCAGCACACCGTGTACCCGGTTCCCTGTCTGGTCATCGATGAGGTACAATGGCGCTTGGCAACCGGCGAAAACCTGTCAGCGATTGCCCCGACCCTGCTGCAATTGATGGGTATCGCGCAGCCAGAAGAAATGACAGGCAAATCTCTGTTGCTTGAAGAATATCCAACCTGAGACCCCGGTAACCGATGGTCTGGAGGCCACTCAAACTGAATCGACGTCATGGAATACACAACTGCTACCGACAGCCTCGAAAAAGTGATCGAAACCCTGAACAAGGCCGCCTTGTTTCAGGGGCTGGATGATGAAGATATCCGACAGGTCGCCAGCCAGGTTTCGACCCGTCAATTCAATAAAAACAGCCTTGTGGTCTCGCAAGGCGATGAAACCGACTCGCTGTATGTCATCATCGAAGGCAAGGTCGATGTCTTTCTGCAAAACGACAAGGGTAAGGAAATCATCATCAACACCCTGACCGATACGGATTCTTTCGGCGAACTGGCACCACTGGGCGGCATACCGCGTCAGGCCAGTATCATCACCACCGAGCCAACCACTCTGGTGGTGATATCGCGCCAATTATTCATGGACACCCTGCTCAGCAAACCGGCGATCAGCATGCGCATCATCAATCGACTGGTTGCCCTGATTCAGGATTTGACCGAAGAAGTCAGCAGCCTTGCGCTGGAAGATGTTTACAACCGCGTGGTACGCGTGTTGTACAAACATGCCGAAGAAATCGGCGACAAACTGGTAACAGAAAAACTGACCCAGCAAGATATCGCACTGCGCGTCGGCGCGACCCGGGAAATGGTGCATCGCATTCTCAAAGAACTCAAAACCGGCGGTTATATCTCGATCGAGGGCAAACATATCACCATCGAGAAAAAGCTCCCGCCCGGCTGGTAGTCGCTACCCGTTTCTCTTTCCAAATTAAATCAAACCAATCGAGCCTTGTGCATCCGTCCCGTTCGGTTGTTATTCAATGGTTTTGTGTTAGTGAAAAACCGTCTGTGTTCGCTTGTGACCTGCGTAGCGAACAATGCTAAAATCGCACAAATTTTTATCGAGGTTCAGCCGTGGCCGGTCACAGTAAATGGGCAAACATCCAGCATCGTAAAAAAGCGCAGGACGCCAAGCGCGGCAAACTGTTTACCCGCTTGATCCGCGAAATCACCGTTGCTGCCAAAGCCGGTGGGTCGGATCTGGCTTCCAACCCCAGCTTGCGCGCCGCCGTTGACAAGGCCAAGTCGCAATCAGTGCCAAAAGAACCGATCGAGCGTGCGATCAAGCGCGGTGCCGGCGAACTGGATGGCTCCGATTACGAAGAAATTCGCTACGAAGGCTATGGCCCGGCCGGGGTCGCCGTGATCGTCGATTGCCTCACCGACAACCGCAACCGCACCGTCGCCGAAGTGCGCCACGCCTTCACCAAATCGGGCGGTAATCTGGGGCAGGATGGCTCGGTCGCGTTCATGTTTTCCAGCCTCGGCGTACTCACCTATGCGCCCGGCAGCGATGAGGATGCAATCATGGAAGCCGCGCTCGAAGCCGGTGCCGATGATGTTGTGACCGAAGACGACGGCATGATCGAAGTGCTGACCGCGCCGGAAGATTACATCAAGGTCAAGGAAGCGATGATCGCCGCCGGGTTCGAGCCGGAAGAATCGGAACTGACCATGCGCGCCGCCAATAACGTGCAACTGAGTCAGGCCGATGCGGAAAAGGTCACGCGCCTGATCGATACGCTGGAAGAATCCGACGACGTGCAGGAAGTGTTTTCCAACGCGGATTTTCCCGAGCCGGAACAGTGAGTCGAAACCCTTGATCATTCTCGGTATTGACCCCGGTTCACGCATCACCGGCTACGGCTTCATCCACAATCAGCCCAATCGTATGCGTTACGTCGAGAGTGGGCATATCAAGGTGCAGGGTGAGACCTTTCCGCAGCGCCTCGGTAATATTTTTGAACAATTGAGCGACCTTATCGCCATTCACCAGCCACAGCACATGAGCATTGAAAACGTTTTCATGCACAAGAATGCCGATTCGGCGCTGAAGCTCGGGCAGGCGCGTGGCGCGGCCATCTGCGCCGCCTTCAACGCCGGTATGCAAGTGTCGGAATACGCACCACGCGAAATCAAACTGGCGCTGGTCGGCAAGGGTGCAGCGCACAAGGAGCAGGTCAAGCACATGGTTATGCACCTGCTGTCACTGCGTGAAGACTTGCAGGTGGATGAAGCCGACGCACTCGCCATCGCCATTTGCCACGCGCAACACTCGGCGATGGAAAACCGCACCGGCATCCCCGCCAAAGCATTCAGCAAACGGAGGTCTTACCGCCGATGATCGGACGACTCAGTGGCACGCTCGCGATCAAGCGCGCACCGCAAATCCTCATCGACTGTCAGGGGGTCGGCTACGAAGTCGATGTCTCGATGTCCACCTTTTACCAATTGCCGGAAGAAGGCTGCCCGGTCGCGGTGTGGACGCATCTCCTGATCAAGGATGACCATCACGCTCTGATCGGCTTCTTCAGCGAGCAGGAACGCAAATTATTCCGCCTGCTGATCAAGGTCAACGGCGTAGGACCGAAGATGGCACTGACGATTCTGTCCGGCATTTCCGAGCAGGATTTCTCACTGTGCATCCAGTCCAGCGATGTCGCGACACTGGTTCGCCTGCCCGGCGTCGGCAAGAAAACCGCAGAGCGCCTGATCATAGAGATGCGCGACAAGATCGATGCCATCGAAAGCAACCTAGTTGCGACAGGTGCTGTTCCGGGCGGCGGGCTGGCCACTGCCAACGGCGTGCAAAACGAAGCGGTCGAGGCGCTGCAGGCGCTTGGCTACAAACCCGCCGATGCGGCAAAAATGGTCAAACTCGCTGCCAAAACCGGTGCCGATGAAAGCGCTGCAAGCCTGATCAAGCAAGCCCTGCAAAACGCGATTAAGTAATGCTTCAGCCTGAATTCATCCTTGAAGTGAATAGCACCCTGTATCGACAGCGCTTCAAATTTTATGAGTCCAAAGTCGTGTATAGCTGGAAGAGATCTCCCTTTCATTACGGTGAGCTTTCCGTGCCCCGAGATCAGTTGAGTGGCGAGTTTGCTGAAACCAGCGTATTTGGCCATGACGTTTCAAGGCACTTGTTGCCATTTTTAATTTCACTGTTTGGGGGCGCTTTGGCTGACTCTGGGTTTAGAGAGCCTGTGGTGGCTGCTTTTGGCTATCCCTTTATATATCATTGCGCTGATGCAACTTGCGTTAATAGCGATCAAGTTGCGTTCAGAAAGGTGGGTTTATCTGCTGAAAAAAGATGGCTCAACCGCATTTTCATTTTGTATGGACTACCTCAAAAACATGGACGAAAGTGAGTTCAAGGAAAAATACAAACAATACGTTGCCTCCGGTACGATTTCTGATCAAGCAGCGGAAAAAACAAATGAATCATCATGATGGATGAAAAACGATTGATCGACGCCGCCGCCGAATCCGATGAATCGGTGCAGGAGCGCGCGCTTCGTCCCAAGCTGCTGGCCGATTATGTCGGGCAGCCGCAGGTCAGCGAACAGATGGATATCTTTATCAATGCCACGCGCCAGCGTCAGGAAGCGCTCGACCATGTACTGATCTTCGGCCCGCCGGGTCTGGGCAAAACCACGCTGTCGCACATCATCGCCAACGAGTTGCAGGTACAACTGCGCCAGACTTCCGGCCCGGTGCTGGAAAAGCCCGGCGACCTCGCTGCGCTGTTGACCAATCTCGAACCCAATGACGTGCTGTTCATCGATGAAATTCATCGCCTCAGCCCGGTGGTGGAAGAAATTCTGTATCCGGCGATGGAAGACTATCAACTCGACATCATGATCGGCGAGGGCCCGGCCGCGCGCTCGATCAAGCTCGATTTGCCGCCCTTCACACTGGTCGGTGCGACCACCCGCGCCGGATTGCTGACTTCGCCGCTGCGCGATCGATTCGGTATCGTGCAGCGGCTCGAGTTTTACTCGCTCGAAGATTTATCGCATATCGTCGAACGCTCGGCGCATCTGCTGGAAATCCAGGCAACCGCCGATGGCGCCAGAGAAATCGCCCGCCGCGCGCGCGGCACGCCGCGTATCGCCAATCGGCTGTTACGCCGCGCCCGCGACTATGCCGAGGTCAAGGCCGATGGCGTCATCAATCAACCGATTGCCACCGCTGCGCTGGATATGCTGAAAGTCGATCAGAGCGGTCTCGATCACATGGATCGGCGGCTGATTTTGTCGCTGATCGAAAAATTCGACGGCGGCCCGGTCGGGGTGGAAAGTCTGGCCGCCGCCATCGGCGAAGAGCGAGGTACCATCGAAGATGTGATCGAGCCGTATCTGATCCAGCAGGGATTCATGATGCGTACCCCGCGCGGACGCATGGCGACCTCTCGCGGCTATACCCACTTCGGCTTTAAACCGCGTAGCGAAGAAACCGCGCCGCCGCAAAGCGGGGATTTGTTCGAGTGAGTGGGCGATGAATCGAATTCTTCCCGAGTGTCGGTGGTTGCTCGTACAGGACGCGGTGAATACTTCCCTGTACGCTCTGATGCCACATCCCTGTGGCATAAGCCTGTGCAATCAACAACCGGTATTCTCTGATATTCCATACCAGGACGGAACATGAGCCAACCATTCAATATCCGAGTTTACTTTGAAGACACCGATGCCGGGGGCGTGGTTTTTTACGCTAATTATCTGAAGTTTTACGAGCGCGCGCGCACTGAATTCTTGCGCGATCTCGGATACGAACAGGATGATTTGCTACAACAGAACATCGTCTTCGTCGTGCGAAATATCCACGTTGATTTTATCCTCGCAGCACGCTTCAATGAGCAACTGCAAGTCTATACACGCATCGAATCGATCAAAAAAGCCAGTCTGGTATTCAAGCAGGAAATCTTTTGCCAGCGCGAGGGTCAAAGCCGTTTGATCAACGAAGCCGTAGTGAAGATGGCTTGCGTGAAAGCCGACGTACTCAAGCCGACGCCGATCCCGGCACCGATAGCCGTCAGCCTGCAACAACAGCAACAGCGAGAACAAGATTCATGAATGAAATGTCCATCAGCCATCTGGTTGCCAATGCCAGTTTGCCCGTGCAGTTTGTGCTACTGGTTTTATTGCTTGCCTCGGTCTTGTCCTGGGCGCTGATTTACATCAAATGGACCTATCTCAAGCAATGCCGCCGCGAAGCCAAAACCTTCGAGGGGCGTTTCTGGTCGGGTATCAATCTGAGCGATTTGTTCAGCCAGTTATCGACCCGACAGGAAAAACGCTACGGCATGGAATCGGTTTTTGAAAACGGCTTTCGAGAATTTGCACGCGCCCGCAAGGCGGAACTGTCCAGCGCCGATGTCATCAATGCCGCTCACCGCTCGATGAAAGTTGCCACCGCTCGTGAAATCGAGGCGCTGGAAAATAATTTATCCTTCCTCGCCACGGTCGGTTCGGTCAGCCCGTATATCGGTCTGTTTGGCACGGTATGGGGCATCATGGAATCATTCCGCTCACTGGCCGGTGTGCAACAGGCGACACTGGCGATGGTGGCACCGGGTATTTCCGAAGCGCTGGTCGCCACCGCGATGGGTCTGCTGGCGGCGATTCCGGCCGTCATCGCCTATAACGCCTTTGCCACCGAAATCGACACTCTGGTTGCCCGCTACGAAAATTTTGTTGAAGAATTTACCGGCATCCTGCAGCGCCAGGCGCAAGCACCAGCCAGTACAGCGGCGGCCAGTATCTGAATATGGCAACCGGCACCCGACAACGCCGCGCCAAGGCAGAAATCAACGTCGTTCCCTACATCGACGTAATGCTGGTGCTGCTGATCATTTTTATGGTCACCGCGCCCTTGCTCAAGCAGGGAGTCGAGGTTGACCTGCCGCAAGCCCCGGCCAAGGCACTGGATGTCAATGCGCCGGAGCCGGTGGTGATCAGCATCGATCGTGAAGGGCAGTATTTTCTTAATATTGCCGATGCGCCCGATCAGGCGATCCGTGCCGATGCACTGGTCGATGCAGTGCGCGCGGCGCGGCAAAAACAGAAAAACCGTCCGGTGATGGTGCGCGGTGACAAACAGGGGCAATACCAGAACGTGGTCTCGCTGCTGGTGCTGTTGCAGCAGGCGCAGATCGAATCGGTTGGACTGGTGACCGAACCGGGAGACAAGCAGCAATGACCACCCGCAGGATGGCGCACTAATGCTGCACAACCTGCGCCGCCACCCGCGAGCGATCGTATTCTCGCTGCTTTTGCATGGTCTGGTGATTGTGCTGGCGGTACTCGAATTCAGTGGTGAGCCGGTTAAACCGGTCGTCAGTAAGCGCGGTGTGGTCGATCAAACCATCAAAGCTGAAATCATTGACCAGAAAAAGCTAGGTCAGCGTGAACACAATATAAAACAGCAGCAGCAACAAAAACGCCTGCAGCAACTGGCGGAAAAACGCAAACAGGAGCTGCACAGAAAAAAAGCACTGGAGCGCAAGAAAAAAGCCGAGGCTGAGAAAAAACGCAAGGCCGAAGCCGCGGCCAAAAAACAGGCAGAAGCGAAAAAGAAAGCCGAGGCAAAACGCAAAGCCGAACAATTAGAAAAACAAAAAGCCGAACAGGCGCGCAAGCAAAAGGCACTGGCCGAGAAAAAGCGCAAGGAAGAAGCCCGGCATAAGGCGGAAGCGCTGAAAAAGAAAAAGGAACAGCAACGCCTGAAAGCCGAAGCCGAGAAAAAGGCCAGGGAAGCCGCTCGCAAAAAGGCAGAAAAAGAAGCGCGCCTGAAAGCCGAAGCGGAACAGCGGCGCAAGGAAGCGGAACTAAAGGCACAGCTCGCTGCCGAAGAAAGGCAACGCGAACTGGATAGCCTGCGCAATCAATATTACAGCATGATACGTGACAAAATTACGCGTAACTGGCGACAACCGGTCAATGCGGGTAGCAAGCCCTTGTGTGAAGTGAGGGTGATTCAGGGGCCGGGCGGCATCATCCTTGATGTGACCTTTGGCAATTGCCCCGGCACGCGCGAATATCGTCTGTCAGTCGAGGCAGCCGTGTTAAAATCGGACCCGTTACCGAAGCCAAAAGATCCGGCTCTGTTTGAGCGAAACATTATCCTGAAATTTAAACCGAATGAATAAAAGCATCGCAATCAAGTGGATTTTCTCTGGCCTGCTGTTCGGGCTTTCGCTGCTCAGTTTGCCGGCGCAAGCCGTCATCACCATCGAAATCACCGAAGGGGTGGAAGGCGCGATCCCGATGGCGGTGGTCGAATTCGACAGCGCCAGCCTGCCGCTCAAACTGAAAACCGATGTTGCCGAAATCATTTCGCAAAACCTCAATCGCAGCGGCGTGTTCAAGGTGCTGAATGCTTCGAAGTATCCCGAACAACCGCATTACAGCAAGGACGTGGTTTACCCGCGCTGGCGCTCGATCGGGCAGGAATATCTGGTGGTCGGGCGCATTCTCAACAAATCCGGCGGCAAGCTCGATGTGCAATTCCAGTTGCTTGATGTGCTCAAGCAAAAGCAATTGCTCGGCTACAGTTTTCCGGTACGGCTGCGCAACCTGCGCACCACCGCGCACGAAATCAGCGATTTGATTTATGAAAAAATCACCGGCACCCGCGGCGCTTTTAATACTCGCATCGCCTATGTCAGCGTGCACGGCCAGAAAAACCGCCGCTATGTGTTACAGGTGGCCGATACCGATGGCTTTAACCCGCAAACCATACTCGAGTCCGACCAACCCTTGATGTCGCCGAGCTGGTCGCCGGATGGACAATCGCTGGCCTATGTGTCGTTCGAAAACAAGCGTCCGGAAATCTTTATCCAGCATCTGGCCACGGCACGTCGCAGCAAGGTGTCCGGCTTCAGGGGCTTGAACAGTGCGCCTGCCTGGTCGCCGGATGGCAAGCAACTGGCGATCGTACTGTCGAAAGATCGCAGTGCCGATATCTACGTGATGGATGTCGCCAGCAAAAAATTGCGACGATTGACCCGCCACCGCGCTATCGATACCGAACCGGTCTGGATGCCGGATGGCCAGTCCATTGTTTTTACCTCGGACCGCAGCGGCAAACCACAATTGTACGAAGTGTCGCTAAACGGCGGTTCACCGCGTCGGCTCACGTTCGAAGGACGCTACAACACTGCCGCCGATGTATCGCCGGATGGCAAGCGGCTGGTGATGGTGTACGGCGAAGGCGGTCAATACCGCATTGCCGAGCTGGATCGAGAAAATGATAATCTCAACCTGCTGACGCGTAACAAGCTGGATGAATCACCCTCGTATTCGCCGAATGGCGAAATGGTGTTGTATGCCAGCACCCTGGGCAACAAGGGCGTGCTGTATATGGTGTCGCGCGATGGCCGCTCGAAGCATAAACTGTCTGATCAGCAGGGCGATATCCGGGAGCCGGTATGGGGTCCCTTCAAACAAAACAGGCAATAACTCATCAGGAGCAAAACATGAATCGATATCTATCAGCCGGGCTGTTGAGCCTGTTATTGCTGGCCGGTTGCGCACAGCAACCCGAAGCGGTTAAAAACCAGACCGAACAGGATGCAGCAGCACAGCAGGCCGGTCAGGATGCCAACGGGCAAACCGGTGAGGGCGCGACGCCGATTGCCGGCTCCGACGCCGAAGCCAGTGCGATGCAACAGGACACCTTGAGCGCTGAAGAATTACTGGCACAACCGGACACGCCACTAGCCGCGAGAACTATCTATTTTGATTACGACAGCGCCAAGGTCGATGAAGACTCTATGGTTCTGCTCGAAGCCCATGGTGCTTTTCTGGCCGAAAACGGCAACGTGCGGGTGACTCTGGTCGGCCATACCGACGAGCGAGGGTCACGTGATTATAATCTGGCGCTGGGTGATCGGCGCGCCCAGTCGGTACGCCGTATTCTGCTGTTTCAGGGTGCATCCACCGACCAGATCGACACTATCAGCTATGGCGAAGAACAACCGGCCGTGCTCGGCCATGACGAAGCTGCCTGGTCGAAAAATCGCCGGGTCGAATTACAGTATCAGGTGAAATAAGCCGGCCAAGGGGAAAACGATGAATCATTTCGATATGAAAATTTTGCAGCGTGGATTACTGGCTGGTCTGTTGCTGGCGACACCTGCGGTATTGGCGCAATCCGCCACTGCCGCGAATACCCCTGCCAGCTTGCAACAGCAGGTACAACAATTGCAAACTGATATGGCAAAACTGCGTCGCTTGCTGGATAACCGCGGCTTGCTTGAACTGATTCAGCGGATGGATGATCTGGCCGATGAAGTCAGCTCGCTTCGCGGTATGCTGGAGCAGCAGAATCATGATCTGGCCGGCGTCAAGAAGCGGCAACGTGAACTGTATCTGGATACCGATCGACGTTTGCGTGAACTCGAAATCACCTCCAGCCGCACGCCCGCAGCCGCCGCGCCATCGCAGCAAAACGCCAACACACAACCCGCATCCAGCCCAACCGGCATGCCGAAGCAAAAAGCCACTACAGTGACGCCGCCCCCCGTGTCGATGACGCCACCGGTCGAGGTGAAGCCGGTTACCGGGCAACCGGTTGCCTCGCCGGCGGTACAAAAGCCCCGCCCCTCTGCCACCATGAGTGAAGAACGCGCAGCCTATCAAAAGGCTTTCGATATGCTCAAGGAAGGTCGCTACAAGGCGGCCAATGCCGCATTCAAAAGCTTTTTGTCGAAATACCCGGACAGCAGTTACGCGGGTAATTCGCAATACTGGCTGGGCGAGTCGAATTATGTCACCCGCCAGTTTGAGCAAGCCGTCAAAGAGTTTCAAACCGTACTGAAGCGATATCCCTCCAGCAACAAGGTGCCGGATGCCATGCTCAAGCTCGGCTACACCTGGTACGAATTGCACCAGTTTGAAAAGGCCAGAGCCATTCTCACCCAGTTGCGCAAGCAAAATCCCAAGAGCACTGCCGCACGACTGGCGGCAAAGCGACTGGATCGCATGCGACGCGAAGGACATTAGTTGCCACCAAACCCGACCACCCCGGGTCGGGTTCCATCGATTCACTGTCGGGGGGGCTCGTCCCCATTCCATTCTTGCAGATCAAGCGGTTGTCAGAACATAGGGTGACCCGTTCGGCACTTGATTTGAAATAGAACTCCGGTAAGCTGCGTCGGCTAAGCTAACTTACATTAACTTTGATCTGACCGGAGAATTTCTATGACTTTTGAATCCTTTGCCGAGGCCCAGTCCGTCTTGCTGTGGTCTGCTTTCGCGCTGGCATTCATCATCGGACTGGTGGCCAACAAAACCAATTTTTGCACCATGGGTGCTGTCTCCGACATGGTCAATATGGGCGATTACAGCCGTTTTCGCGCCTGGTTGCTGGCCATCGCAGTAGCGCTGGCTGGAGTTGTGGTGCTGGAATATCTGGGCATGCTTTCGGTAGACACGACTTTTCCACCCTATCGTGATACGCGCATCATCTGGGTCGAGAATCTGATCGGTGGCTTTCTGTTCGGCATCGGCATGACCTTTGCCAGTGGCTGCGGTAACAAGACGCTGGTGCGAATCGGCGGCGGAAATATCAAATCATTGATCGTACTGGTGGTGCTCGGCACATTTGCTTTTTACATGACGACCCCGTTCCCGGGTTCCGACCAAACCATTTACAGCATCCTGTTTTATGACTGGGTCAACCCGCTGGCGATCAGTCTGGATTCAGGCAAATCCGATATCGGTTCGCTGCTGTCCCCAGAAAATGCCGTTCTGATACGGCTGGTGGTCGGCCTCGCGCTGGTAACCCTGCTGGCGATTTATATCTTCAAATCAACCGAATTCAGATCCAGTCGCGATAATATACTCGGTGGCCTGGTGATCGGGCTGGTAATACTGGCCGCCTGGTATGTCAGCGCCAATATTCAGGTTGAAGCCGATGGCGAAAGTTACAGCCTGCCGTCATTCTACGAAGAATGGGATATGCTGTCGGAAGATGAAGAAGGCAAACCGGCGATGGGTCGTCCTCTCAACACCCAGTCGTTCACCTTCGTAAACCCGATGGCGCAAACCGTGGGCTACACCCTGTCCGGTTTTGAGAAAAGTATCCTCTCTTTTGGAATTTTTGCCGTATTTGGCGTCATTCTGGGTTCACTGGCCTGGGCGCTGCTGTCGAAAAGTTTCCGTATTGAATGGTTCGTCAACTTCAAGGATTTCTTCATGCACTTCATTGGCGCGATGCTAATGGGAATCGGCGGTACACTGGCACTGGGCTGTACCTTCGGTCAGGGTATCACCGGAATCTCGACGCTGGCAGTCGGCTCTTTCATCGCCTTTGGTGGCATTGTGCTGGGCAGCGCGCTAACCATGAAAATGCAGTACTACAAGATGCTCTACGAAGAAGCCAGCTGGACAGCCGTATTACTCACTTCGCTGGTCGAACTGCGCTTGCTGCCCTCGTCCCTGCGCAAGCTGGAAGCGCTTTAAAAAGCGCGGTTTCAGGCAAGAAATAGAGACAAAATCGCTTGAAATAAAAAAAGGAATCAGTATGATTCCCCTTCCTTTTCAAGGGGCCGTTAGCTCAGCCGGTAGAGCAGTTGACTTTTAATCAATTGGTCGGGCGTTCGAATCGCCCACGGCCCACCATATTTAAGATAAGCCCATGTTTTGCATGGGCTTTTTTTATGGGCGAGCCATTGACTAAATAGCAATTGGTCTCCGACATTGACCTTTTTCGTAATTTCAGTTCCCGCAGGTCTCGGGCCGCCACTCTTGGCCCGTCAGCCGATCCGGCTCAGAGTCCTCGAGGTTTGTTGCAGAACACAAAAGCCTAAAATCCACACGACCGAATAACCTAAAAATAATCTGACCGAAATCTGGTTATTTCGAATTCCTGGACTTAATCCATGCTGGCCAGTTAATTGGCTGGCTGGATTTCTCTTCCAGTTGGTCAATATCCAGCCGCTCTGAAAAAATCACGCAATTTGTGCCGGGGGTCCGATAACTAGGTACAAGTATGCCCTGGAGTCCGAGAAAGTATGCGGCCCCTCCTATTCGCTGGCATCGGAATAACTGATCTTTTGTATGATTTCTTGCATCGATATGCAATTTTTTCAAGGCGGACTTTGTCGTTAAATCCAGGATATGGATTTTGTGAATACCAAGCTCCCGGATCTCTACGTTCGACGACGAGAATACTGGGGCCTGAGACAAGTGGTAATGTAATTCGCTGATAGAGGTGTCTTTTTCGAAGCTGGTATATAGGGTTTCGAATCCACTGCTTGGGCTCCAGCGGCCCCCTCCCGTGCCGCCCAGCAGGGGCGATCGTCCTTGCCATGTTGTGCGCCAGATACTCCCTGAGTATTCGTCTGGACTCATCGAATCCAGGGTGTCGACGATCTCGATGTCGTGGATCATTTGTAGAATTACAGGTAGGCGTGCGAGGAAAGGCGCTCGATGGCTTCGAGTACTTTTTCGGTTTGGTGGTTCTGGATGAGGTCGATGGCCTTTTTTCCATCGAGAAGCTGATTGTCGGCAAACAACCAAAGGCGGATTTCATCCGGCTGGTAATACTCGGACAGTGAATCGACCACGTATCTGAGGTCGGAAAGGATTAACTGTTTGCGAGTATCAGGTGTTGCTTTGCCCTGTTTCCAGCGGGAAAACGTAGGAGTCGATACCTCGGTGATGTTGGCCAGATCAACGCCTTTGAAAGCGCCTATCTGGTTGATTTGGTCTATTACCTTTGCAACGGCAGTTGTCATGATGTTGCTTCTCGTGGTTCGCTATACAGGAATTCGGTTTAGTAGTGCTTGAACATTGAGCTGAAGCGTACTTGTTCAAGTTGATTTAGTGTTGCATATGTATTTCAAAAAATCAATTTATGAAATATATATGCAACATGATATCAGGTTAGCGGAAGTTTAAAATGGAGAAATCAAG
>JANTFI010000005.1 GCA_024763505.1 Gammaproteobacteria bacterium | reverse complement strand
ACAGTCATCACCGTTGTGATGCTTGAAATACAGCGATTGCTTGATTGACACCATATCGCCGATACCGGAGTGGTACGGCAGATGGTTTTCTTCGGTGGAATTCTGCCCGACGTTCTGGATGAAGATCACTGACTGAACTTCTTTACCGTCAGAAGGACGCTTGATCGGATGTCCGCCTTCTGCGGCCCTGGCCAGTGCTTCCATTTCCATGTTGGTGATGATGTCGGCACTTTTTTCGTAAGCGAATTCCGGTAACACAGAAGGATCATAAACCTTGTATCCGGTAGCCTGCACAATCGCACCGACCTCGACTTCGTTGCTGGTGCCGGACTCGGTTGCAATCTCGACCTTGAAACGACCCGGCGCGCCTTCGGTTTTGGCGATGGTGGAATTCAGATAAACCTTGATGTTATCGTGGTTGGTCACCTCTTCGATGAGGGCATCGATGCCGGTTTCCTGCGGCTCGGCATACGGTGAACGAGTCGGCAAACACTTGTGTAATTCCGACATCCAGCCGCCCAGCGCGCCGGATTTCTCGACCAGTTCGACGTGGTAACCGGCCTTGGCGGTTTCCAGAGCCGAAGTCATGCCGGTAATACCACCACCGACGACCAGTACGTCTTTATTCAGTTCCTGCTCACCGGAAGCATGCGGAATTCGCATATGCTTGGATTCGGCACAAGCCATGCGGATGTAATCGTCCGCCATTTCCTGCGTGGTTTCCTGCGCTTCGTCGTTGTCCGGACGAATCCAGATCACGCCTTCACGCAGATTGGCACGAGACAGGGTCACATTATCGAAACGGAAGGCTTCGATCTTGGCGCGACGTGAACAGGCGCCGATCACGATGTGATTGGCTTCGCCATCATCGATGTCTTTCTGGATCATTTCCACGCCGGCCTTGGAGCATAGGAATTCGTGGGATTTACAGAATTTGGCCTTGCCGTCGCGGGTCGCTGTCATTTCGAGTTGGCTGACATCCAGCCGGTCGCCAATGCCGCAACCACTGCAAACATAAGCACCTATTTTCATTTCATCTGCCATTTTATGCCTCCGCTCCAGCTGCTTTGTTGACAACCTGAATCGCTCTGAGCGCAGCTGCTGTTGCACTTTGTACTGCGCGGTTTACATCCAGTGCGTCCGAGGCGCAACCGGCTGCAAAGATACCGCCATTGGATTCGTCAGCTTCGATGAAGCCATGTTCATTGACCACCACTTCGACCGGGAAGGTGTCTTTGTTGACACTCGGTTCCATACCAATCGCCAGCACCACCAGATCGTGCTTGTTTTCGTAGCGATGATAGCCTTCGGTGTCCACGCCCTTGAGGACCGGATTTTCTTCCTTGTCCTGAATGATGTTGGCCACTTTGGATTTGATGAAGGAAATCTTCGGATCGTCCTGAACCTTTTGATAGAAGTCTTCAAAACGATCGATCGAGCGGATATCGATGTAATAAATGGTGCCTTTGGCCTCTTCATCATCGGTACCGTATTGCTCGGTGATATAGGTGCTTTGCTTGAGCGAAGCCATGCAGCAGATGCGTGAACAATGCTTGAGGTGATTACGATCACGTGAACCGGCACACTGGATGAAAGCGATATCTTTCGCTTCCTTGCCATCGGATGGACGCAGAATCTTGCCGCCGGTGGGACCCAGCTTGTCCATCATGCGTTCGAATTCGACGCTGGTGATGACATTCTTGTACCGATCATAGCCATAAGGCTGAATCTTGTTGGCATCGTAAGGCTGCCAGCCAGTCGCCCAGATAATGGCACCGGCTTTGAAATCGATGGTTTCTTCCTGCATGTCGAGATCGATCGCATCGTATTTACAGGCTGCCTTGGCTTTTTCGGCATCGTCAGTGCCAATAATGCGCGGGTCAATTACATAGCGTGATGGCTTGGCCATGTTGTAAGGCAGGTAGGCACCCTTGCGTTTGTTAAGACCGTAGTTATGTTCGTTATCAAACTCGGTTTCAACCGCATCCGAGCAAGCGCCGCAAGAGGTGCAGTTTTCATTGACGTAACGAGGAGAGATTTTCACGCTGGCGGTGTAATCGCCTTCCGTACCCGTCACGTTGGTAACTTCTGCCATGGTCAATACGGTGATACCGGGCTGGGCACTGAGGCGGCGCTGGTTGATCTCCAGACCACAGGTCGGAAAACAAAGCTTCGGAAAGTATTTATAAAGCTGGGAAATTCGACCGCCCATATACGGGCGTTTCTCGACAAGTACCACGCTCTTACCGGTTTCAGCTGCTTCCACAGCCGCGGTAATTCCGCTGATACCTGCGCCAACCACGAGTATCGTCTGGTTGGTAGCTACCACATCAGTCATAGTGCATCCTCCGGCAGGATCGCCAGTCGTTTCGGGCTCGCAATGAGCCACTTAAAATTAAATCCTGCGAAAGATACGCTGAATAACCGTTGAGTTCCAGTTACCATTTTTTATGTGTTAATAAAAATATCTATTGCGTATAAATAGTTTTGATACCAGTTCAGCTCAATACTAGTCTTTCAATTGCAAACTCTTGATTTGGAAGACTTTTCAAGAATTGCGCATAATCCGGTCACAACCGGGGAAGGCAATCTATCACTTACGGGATAGAGGGAGGCAGGCGATTCATGGTTTACCGAACCAATCATGCTAGAAGCGTTCGACCGTTTCAGCCAACGGCAGACGGTTTGATCAGAGCTCACTTGATAGACCGCGATTGGTCATCCCGCATTTACTTCCTGCGCCAGATGAAACTGAAGTCAAATGACAGGGTGCAGGCCGATAAGCCGAACTTCACTGTTTCATCAGAGAAATCAGCGATCTTGCGATACTTTCCTTCTACCAGCTCAAACAGTTTGGCCTTGTGGCTGTCCGGATACACGATCGCGTAATACTTCACCCCTTCGGTCTGATAAAGGTCGAATTTGAGAATTTCATCGCGCCGCGCGGAGGTTGGCGAAACCACTTCGAAGACCAGCTCGGGCGCGCGGTTGAGAACTTCGTCTGGCTCGTAGCAGATAACCATGCTGTCGGGGCGCACCACTGTGTCTTCCGACAGTGTGACATCGGTTTCAATGACCGCGTGGCACTGTGGAAAATGTTCAAGTTGTTCGTCGAGTTGGCGCGCAATTCTCAAACTGATGTACTGGTGGATAAATGCCGGCGATGGCGACATGGCATAGGCATCGCCGTGGATCAATTCCCAATCCCCGGACCACTGCCGGTGATCCTTGCGGGTATATTTTTCGCTGTACGCCAGATCGCTCATGGGTTTAACCTTGCTGATAGTCGTGATTTAGATTTCACGGAATCAGTATAACAATAAACTGCCCGAACATTCATCCACCCTGCCCGCTTGCAAGCACTGCAGGAAATTTGTACCGTCTACCCCCCACGAAACTCAAGAGAAACCAGATGCAGGCCAAAACCCTGAAACCGAGCGAAAACATCATCACCGAAGAGCCGTACTACGAACCGGTCGCCAATGAGATCGAAATCTTCGAAGCGGCTTATCGAAACAAACTCGGCGTATCACTGAAGGGACCGACCGGCTGCGGCAAAACGCGTTTCATGGAACACATGGCCTGGCGTTTGAAACGGCCGCTGATCACGGTTTCCTGCCACGATGACTTGACCGCATCGGATTTGATCGGGCGCTATTTGATTACCGATAACCAGACCGTGTGGGTCGATGGCCCGCTGGCCGCCGCGGTGCGTGCCGGGGCCATCTGTTATCTCGATGAAATCGTCGAAGCGCGCAGCGACACCACCGTGGTGATCCACCCGCTGGCAGACGACCGGCGAGTATTGCCGATGGAAAAACTGGGTGAACTGATCGAAGCGCCGGATGAATTTTGTATGGCAATTTCCTATAACCCCGGCTATCAATCAGTATTGAAGGATTTGAAACAGAGTACCCGACAGCGTTTTATCTCACTGGAGTTCGATTATCCAGACGCGGAAATCGAGCAGAAAATCGTCGAGACCGAAGCCGGGCTGGACAGCGATGTCGCTCGCCAACTGGTCAAATTTGCCCGCCTCACCCGCAACTTGAAAGGCAGCGGGCTGGACGAAGGTGCCAGCACGCGCTTGCTGGTGCATGCCGGAAAATTAATCAACAGCGGCGTCGATCCGGTCAGCGCCTGTGCCAGCGGCATAGCCCAGGCGCTGACCGATGACAGCGAAATGCTGGCCGCCGTCAACGAGTTAAGCGCTTCGGTTTTCTGAAATATTTTCTTTGATTCTGAAATTCAGTGCCGGCTTGCAATTTCTGCAATGCCGGGCGGGTAATCCACCGGTAGCATAACTCTGGTAAATTTACATAACGGGATCTGTGGATGCAGGGGTTTTTTAGGCTGTAGAAAACTAGAGACTTAGAATTTCTCTAATTAAAGACCGGATCTGAATCAACGACAATGCTGGCAGTCATGTAAAACTAAAGGAGAATCTGATAATGCCAAAAGTGGTCGAGATGTCTGGATATTATCGAGTGCCAGCAATTCAAGAATAAAAAAGACCGGGAAGTCAGCGGCTGATCCAGTACGCCCGTGCCAAATCATGTGTTGCTACCCTCCCGGTCTGAAGGAACCCGGTTACGAACGACTGAATTAACTCATTCTCATCAATCGCGCGCTGGAAGCATCATTGTCTTCCGCTACTTTCATCAGTTTGACCTGAGTTTCGTAAAAGCGCGCGTATTCCATCATCTTAACCATTGCATCTACGGTATTCACATTACTGGCTTCGAGCGCGCCATTGGTCAGGGTCACGCTGGCATCGAGTGGGGCTTCATTGCCGTCGCGCATTCGGAACAGGCCATCTTCTCCGCGTTGCAAATCGGCTGCATTCGGTTTAACCATTTTGATTCGATCCACCACCACCAGCGTATTGGCCGCCTGTCCCTTGGCACGGATACTGATGGTGCCATCACGGCCGATCACCAGGCTTTCGAAATCGGGAATCGTGATCGGCCCGCCCTCGCCCTGCACGATCTGATTGGCGCCATTGAGCAACAAACCGGTCGGGTCGGTGCGAAAATCGCCACGCCGGGAATACGCCGTGCTTCCATCATTGGCCTGAATGGCAAACCAGCCATCGCCATTAATCGCGACATCCAGTTCTCGGCCCGTGGTCATCACCGGACCATGCTTGAAATCATCGCCGGTTTGACGGTTGCTGGCATAGGCGCGGGTGGCATGCCCCGGACCATACACCGGCTGCGACTGAAAGCGATCCATCTGAGCCTTGAACCCGACCGTGTTGACGTTGGACAGATTGTTGGCGTTGGTTTGCTGGGCGCGCAGTGCATTACTGGCACCATTCATTGCAATGTAGAGAAATCGATCCATGTCCGCTTACCTGTGTTGAACCCTAACGAATCTGAATGATGGTCTGGGTCAGCGTATTGGCGGTCTCGATCGAGCGCGCGTTGGCCTGAAAATTACGCTGCGCGGTAATCAGGTTGACCAGTTGCTGGGTCAAATCGACATTTGAGGCTTCCAGCGCACCGGACTGGATCAACCCGAAACGGCCGCTGCCCGCTTCGCCGGTGGTGACCGGGCCGGAATCAATGGTTTCGGTCCAGGCCGCACTACCGACATTGGCCAGACCCTGGCTGTTGGGGAAATCGGCCAGTGCGATCTTGCCCAGCGGAATCGATACACCATTGGTGTAAGTCGAGCGCACCAGGCCTTCTTCCGAGACATCCAGTCCGGTCAACCGCCCGGTTGCAAAGCCATTCGGGTTGAGCGTATTGACCGAGAAATTGGCCGAGTACTGGGTCGTGGTATTGTTGGCAAAGTCATGCGTGATCAACAGATTGTTGGCGCCGTTGGACAACGGAATCGAAGCGCTGACCAGCGGATCTGGCGTCGAGCTGGAAAAAGTACCATCCGCCTGGAAATTAAGCTGGGCAGCCAGTTGCGCGGTCGGCACCGGAGGCGTTCCATTGGGATGGGTAATCGAGTTTCCGCCCGCGACATCGACCGGATTGCCATCCAGATAGGTAAAAACCTGCCACTGGTTGGCAGCGGCCTGATCCTTGACAAAATAATAGGTCATGACATGCGACTCACCGAGCGAGTCATACACCGTGGAAGACGTTGAATTGGTGTAAGTCGTGCTTTGCGCCGGATCGAACAAAGTCGGATCGAGCGTAATTGAACTAGCCGAAAGATTAACGCCGATTTCGATTTCGGTGGTCGATTGAGGCGCCCCGGTGGATGCCGGTAATTGCAGTGGAACCGTGGTGTTGAGGCTGGTGGAAGTCACATTCCCATTTTGGTCGACAGGAAAGGTTTGTAGATACTGGCTATCGTTATTGACGATATAACCTTCCGAATTGACACGGAATTCACCGGCGCGCGAATACACCAGATTCGTTGCATTGGGGTCCTGACTGACCACAAAATAACCTTGCCCGCTGATCGCCATATCGAGACTGGCATCGGTAAAGCGCAGATTGCCTTGTGAAAATTGCTGGCTGACATTATCGACCTGCACACCATTTCCGACTGCGGTCGGAGAGTTTCCAAAAGGCGACACCGCAAAGATATCACCAAACTCGGCACGCGAATATTTGAAGCCGGTGGTCGCCACATTGGCGATATTGTTACTGGTAGTACTCAGGTCGATAGAAGCAGCCTGCAGGCCACTAAGGGCAGTGTTGAAAGACATAATCAGTTCCTCTTGTGATAACGTGTAGTCAGGTAACCCTGAACGATTAAGCGTTGGTCGGTGTTTACATGATTTTCCGGATCTGGCTCATATTGATATCCCCCAGGCCCGAAACGGTGAGTGTTAAGTCCTGACCGGCACTGCCAAGCGTGACGGACTCGACCTGCGCGGCAATCAGCGTATCGCCAGCCGAAACCTGGTCACCCTGCTCGACCTCGGCTGCAATTTGATAACGACCCGGTGCCAGCCGGTTACCATCACGATTAAGGCCATTCCAGTCGATGTCAATCATGCCGGCAGGCTGCCGCCCCAGATCGATACGATGCACCAACTGGCCGCTGGCATCCGTGATATTGACCAGCACGCGACTGGCTGGTGTCTTCAAATCGACCGCCATCTGCAATCCCTTGTCCGCTTCCAGTTGCACCCGATCGCCCGGCACCAGCACATTGCGTCCGACCATGGTGGAAGCTTGCAAAGCCTGATTGGACTGGAACGAAGCACTCATATCGGAAAAGGTCTTGTTCAGATCGCCGATGCCGCTGACGGTACCGAATTGCGCCATCTGGGCGATAAAGTCACCGTTTTCCATCGGCTTGAGCGGGTCCTGAAAGCGAAGCTGTGCCGTCATCAGTTCGAGAAACTCGGCCTGACCCAGTTCATTCTTGCCTTCATCATTCTTTGGCTGGGTCTTGTTCAGACCCAGATCGGCGTAGATTTGCTTGCTATCGATTTCACTCATGACATTTCTCCGGCACCGTCAACATCGTTACTGACCCAGCGAAAGCGTGCGGATCATCAAGTCCTTCGAGGTGTTGAGGACTTCAACGTTATTTTGATAGGAACGCGATGAGGATAACATATTGACCATTTCCTCGACGCTGTTGACGTTACTGGCAAACACATAGCCTTGCTCGTTGGCCAGCGGATTATCCGGGTCATATTTGCGTTCTACCGGTGCATCACTGTGTACAACAGCCAGCATGCGTACCCCCGCTTCAGCCGGACGCGCCTTGTCGAGCAGATAACTCTGGAACACGGTTTCGCGGGCGCGGTAGGCTTCCTGCTCGGATCCGGCCACCGTATTCGCATTGGCCATATTGCTTGCGGTCGTGTTCAGACGCAGGGACTGGGCACTCAAGGCACTGCCGGAAATCTGAAAATTAGCCAGTAAGCCCATGATTATTGCCCCTTGATTGCGAGCCGCAATCCATTGATCTTGCTGCTGAGGAAAGTCAGGCTGGTTTGATATTGCACCGAATTTTGAGAAAAACGGGCCTGTTCGGTCTGGATATCGACCGTATTGCCATCCAGCGCTGGGTTGAGTGGAATGCGGAATTGAATGTCCGGGTCAGCGGCAAGTTGCTGCCTGGCCAGATGGCGAGAATCCGTACGAGCCAGCTTGACGCCGCCGGTTTGTCCGCTCTGGACCTTTTTAAGCATCGCTGAGAAATCCATGTCACGCGCCTTGTAACCCGGTGTATCGGCATTGGCGATATTGGCAGCCAGCACGCTGCTGCGGCGGGAGCGCAACAGCAACGCATCATCGTGTATGGAAAAGGCTCTTTCGATTACCGACATCGGTTGTCACCTGACAAATCTTAAACTTGCCAAAGCTACAGCAGGGAAAGTGCCAATCAGGTATTTTTCTTGAATAACAACAAGTTACGGATATAAGACAAAAGAATAAGTGGGTGCAAGCGGCAAGGTGGCAACCTGTTCAGGCATCCCCTTGCCACCTGGTTGGCTGCGATAACCGGCCTTACACGGTCTTCAGCGCGTCGATCACCGCCTGAGCCAGAATATCGGGTTCGAATTTGGCGATAAATTTATCTGCCCCCACCCGATCGACCATGGTCTGATTGAAAACACCGCTCATCGAGGTATGCAAAATAATATACAAGTGCTTCAGACGCTCATCGGAACGCACTTCGGTGGTGAAGGTGTATCCATCCATTTCCGGCATTTCGATATCGGATATCACCATCGCCAGACGTTCCAGTCGTTCATCGCCGTCATCGGCCCAACCTTTCAGCAGGTCTATCGCTTCCTTCCCGTCCTTGGTAGTGATGGTTTCCATGTTCATTTCATTTTCAATCGTTTTGCAAACCTGTTTACGCGCAACCATTGAATCATCGGAAACCAATATCAAGTTTTTTTGTTGATCCCGGTCGTGATCGACATTATCCAACACATCCTGGGAAACATGCTCCTTGGCGCCCACCACTTCTGACAAAACCCTTTCCACATCAATGACTTCGACCATTTGATCATTGACATAGGTAACCGCCGTCAGATAACTCGAACCGGCGGTCCCGGCAGGCGGCGGCAGCATATCTTTCCAGTTCAGATTGACAATGCGATCGACTTCATTGACCAGAAACCCTTGCACGCTGCGGTTGTATTCCGAAATGATAATAAATGCGTTTTCCACATCCGCAACCGGTGGCCCACCAATCGCCATACTCAGATCCATAATGCTGATGGTATTACCGCGTATATTGGAAATTCCGCGCACCACCGGATGGGATTGCGGAACATTGGAAAGGGGCGGGCACTGCAACACTTCTCGTACCTTGAAAACATTGATACCGTACAACTGCGATCCGTTAAGGCGGAACATCAATAATTCAAGCCGATTCCGACCAGCCAGTTGAGTGCGCTGATCGACACTTGCCATGACACCTGACATGAAAAAAACCTCTTTGATTTGGAGCGGGTTCCCCATCGAACCGCCCACTGATTGATTTTATCGACTCATTTACCATTTTCTTTAGGTCGAATCAGAAAGGAATTCAGCCTGTTTATGGCATTAAACTTGCTTATTTCAATCCATGATCTGTCAAACGTCGCAAACCTGCTGGATTTTTGACACCACCGCCGTAGCGGTTGGAAGCCCTTGAGCTTGCAGCTCGACTACAGGATGACTATGAGTATAGACGAATGTTGGTAAAACTCGTGACCCTATTGATGCTTCTGGCGGGCTTTAACGTGTCTGCAGCGCAAACCAGCCAAAGCCTCACATCGGTAAGCTTGCAAGCGGAAGAATTTATCGTTTCGTACCCATACCAGACTCCCTACCCGGTCAGTTTCGAGATCGCTGAGATGGATTCGCGTCTGCGTTTGAAACCCTGCAAGGAAGCGCTGGATATCCGTTTTACCCATGCCGACCGTACCAGCGGAAATACTTCGCTGAAAATTCAGTGCCGCGCGCCGGTTTCCTGGAAACTTCATGTGCCCGTGCGCATCGACCTGTATGACGATGCCGCCTTTACCCGCACCCCGTTGCTGCGCGGACAATCGATTTCAACCCGCGACATCGGTTTTCGTAAGACCCGCGTGACCGGATTACGCCAGGGTTACTTCACAGCAAAAGATTCGCTCGAGCGTCTGCAAGCCCGACGCAACCTGCCGGCAGGCCGTGTATTAACCCCGGCCAATCTGGCCGAAAAAAAACTGGTGCACTCCGGGCAGAGTGTCAATATCCTGCTGGATATCAAAGGTTTACAGATCAAATCCAGTGGCAAGGCATTGCAGTCGGCCAGCCTCGGGCAAGTGATCAAGGTGAAAAACCTGCAATCGCAAAAAATCATTCAGGCGACGGTGAGCGGACCCGGTGAAGTACGGGTTCGTTTTTAATTTCGCAGTATGGTAAAAAAGACTAAACTTTTATCGAGGCTGGCCGATATCCAAATCGGGTAGAAGATTCTGGAGAAACCAATGACTGATGCAATCAACACCAATAACCGCGTAAAACTGCCGAATTCGGGGACTCAACCAACGGCGCCGGAAGGCGGTTCCCGAAAAACCGGAGGCGCAACCGAATCTGCCAGTAAGGCACCAGCTTCAACCGTAGTCGACCTTTCTTCGGAGCGGCTGCTTGAACAAGTCGAGCAAGTGCCGGAAGTCAATCAGGGCCGGGTAGATCAAATCAAGGCAGCTCTGGCCAAGGGCGAATATCAGGCAGACCCGCAAGTGATTGCCAGCAAATTTGCAGAAATCGAGAAACTGTTACCCTGATCAGGTCTAGACCACAAGGTAACCCTGAGGATACTTACGCACATGACACAGCCTGCTTCTCTCCACATGCAAACTCCGATGATCGATGACCGCGACCAACAGGCGATGCAAACCTTGCTCGAAATCCAGATTCGACAAGTTAACGCCTACCGAAACTATCTCGGGCAAATCAAACAGGCTATATCCAGTAATGACCAATCGGCTCTCGAGCAGTTATTGAACAAGGTACCCGAAGAAGCCAGCGAAATCGAGCAGACCCGACTCCAGCAGGTGCAGCTTTTGCAAGCCGCCGGGTTCGATGAATCGGCGCAAGGACTCGAAACGTTTCTCGAACATTGTCCGCAAAACGAAGACATGCAAAAACTGGCTGGCCAACTCAATCGGGAATTGAAAAAATTGCAACACGCCTTGTTTGTCAATTCTTTACTGTTGCAAAAAAGTCAGCAGCGAGTGACCCAGTCCATCCGGATCCTGTCAGGGCATTCTCCAGACTCGAGCCCGGCCAGCTATACCAAAAGCGGTAATACAGAACGCGCAGGCAGTGATAACCGGCGCTCTCTGGCGCAAGCCTGAACCCCAGTTCAGGGGTACAGACGGGAACCGTCTTCCGGTAACTGTTTCGGTCGAGCTATACCATAGCCCTGTGCAAAATCTACCCCGACCACTCGCAGTGCTTGCAGGATTTCATCATTTTCGACGAATTCAGCAATTGTTTTCAATTGCAGTACATTGCCAATATTATGGATCGATTCAACCATGGCGCGGTCGATCGGGTCATTCACCATATCACGTACAAACGCGCCGTCGATCTTCAGGTAATCTACCGGCAGGGATTTCAGATAGGCAAAAGAACTCAGCCCGCTGCCAAAGTCATCGAGCGCGAATTTACAACCGAGTTGCTTCAATTCACGAATAAATAACTGGGCTTGTGACAGATTGCTGATTGCTGCAGTCTCGGTTATCTCGAAACTAATGCTGTGTGCAGGGATCGAATAATGATCAAACAACTGGCGAACCCGATACAACAGGGATTCATCCGCCAGGGATTGCCCGGACAGATTGATAGCAAAAATATCTTCCACCTGCCCCTGCCCTAAACGATGAATCGAGAGCCACTGGAACAGGTTTTCAATCACCCAGATATCGATCTTCGACATCATCTGGTAGCGCTCGGCGGCAGACATGAAAGCACCGGGTGGAATTAACTCACCTTGCTCGGAAACCATGCGAAGCAGAATTTCGTAATGCAAGTCCAGAGCAGACTGATCGGTTGAGATGATCGGCTGGTAATGCAACTGGAACCGGTTGTCATCAAGGGCTTTCTGGATTCGAACCATCCATTGCGACTCGCCCTGGCGCAGTGAAATTTCGGTGTCATCCGGGCTATAGACATGGACCCGGTTGCGCCCTGCTTCCTTGGCAGCATAACAGGCTGAATCACCCGCCTTGAAAACCTCTTCGGCATCCGGGCTGTCTACATCGATCAAGACCAGCCCGATACTGACCCCGACCTGAAAGGATTGCTCTCCCCAGCCAAAGCGAAAGTCCTCGATGGCACTGCGGATATCTTCCGCAATATTGACGGCAGGCGCGATGCCACACTGATTCAATATGATAGCAAATTCATCGCCACCCATACGCGCCAGCAAGTCAGCACCGCGTACCTTGAGGCGGAAGATATCCGCTAATTGGCGCAACAATTCATCGCCGGCTGCGTGGCCACAGGTATCATTCACCACCTTGAATTTATCCAGATCCATGAAGCACAGGCAATGTTCGGACTGCTCGTTGCGTGCCGCATCGATGATCGTTTCCAACTGGCGCTCAAATTCACGCCGGTTATACAGTTGCGTCAATTCATCATGGCTGGCTTGCCAGGACAAGCGGCTGGCCAGACGGTGCGATTTGCTGACATCGCGAAATATTAGTACCGCACCGACCGTGTCGCCAACCTGATTATGAATCGGCGAAGCCACTTGGTGGATGACGATATGCCGGCCATTTTTGGCGATCAACACATCTCCCGAAATCGAGTCGATCTGTTGGCTATGCTCAATACATTCAAAGACCGGCAACTGGCTTCTTTCCGACTGGATGGTAATCACACGGTCCAGCCGCTTATGAAGCAATTCATCTTGCTGGTAACCGGTCAGCTTGAGAGCCGCCGGGTTCACGAAGTTGATCTGTCCGATGATGTCGGTGGTGATCACACCATCGGCAATACTGCTGAGGGTGACCTGTGCCTGTTCTTTTTCCCGGTACAAGGCTTCCTGAGCAATCTGTCGCTCGGTAATATCCTTGATGGTGATGATAAATTGCATTTCCTTGCCTTCAAAGATACTGTTGATGGCAATATCGGCATGAAAGATTTCACCACTCTTCTTCAGTGATTTAGCCTGTTCGAACAAATTGAAAGTCTGGTCATCCTGACTTTTCTCGATAGCCATATCGAAGCGTCGGTTGTAGGGCGATGGAAACAGTACAGAAACCGGCTTGCCCAGTAAATCAAATTCACTGTATCCGAACATTTTTTGGGCCGAGCGATAAAATCCGCTGATCCGTCCGAGCCGATTGAGTATCACGATTGCATCCAGCGTATTATCAAGAATGGTTTGTAACTGGTACTCCTGTTCACGGGCGAGGCTGACCACGGTGTCGATTTCGAGCGCCGTCCTTTTCAAGGATACCTCGAATCGCTCTCGCAGTTCGGCATCAGTGATTTGAACCAGACAGCCATTCTGGTTTCGATATTGAACAGGCATCAGGTTGAACGACTGCGAAAGTCGGTGATCCAGTTGGCAGGCTTGTCGCGAACGATACAACGGCAGCTGTGCCATCCCGAGCCGGACAGATATAACCGAACTCAACTGCATCGACAAGACATCGCTGATCGCCTGTTGCAGGCGAGAACTCATATCGCTGAACAACACAGAAACCGGCTGATAAAGCGCCTGTTCACGACCGATAAAGCTGTGTTGCTCCATCCAGCGATTCCAGACCACGATTTCGCCTTTGTGGTTGAGCATAAAAAAACCGTTATCGATCGCATCAAGCAGACCGGCATCAGAAATCATGGGTTCGGCAGTGCAGGAAAATGGCATGGATATTCGCAATCTGGTCGGGGTCAGTCAGCCGGGTGCAAGATGTCAAACTGGTCAAAATGACCCAGCCAAAGCATAACCGCTTGCTGGGTCAGGTTGCCTAGATTTATGTCAAGTTCAACGGAAAACAAGCTGGATTCAGGCAAATCGGCAAGTGCCTCGGGTAGCGGCTGCGCCGGCAGATAGTGCAACAATTTCGGTACGGCTGTCGAAATATTTACGTCCAGAACCTGTACATAATGGCTGAGACAATGATTAACCAGGATATTACTCACCTCGACCAGCGCCTCTTCATCCAGCTCGCTCAATTCATGAATTGAACCGGCGTCATGGCACAAATGCGCCAGCAATTGTCGGGCTGAAGTTTCTTGTAGCATGAACAGCAAGCTGCCAGAGCATTTCGATTGAATCGACTGATGAATGATCAAGACTTGGTGATCCTGCGCCGAGAGAACCTGCTGGATGGATTGCTGTTTTTTTACTGTCATCGCAGAGACTCGGAACTGGATATCCCGCTCCGTTTGTAGTGCGATCAGATTGGCAGATTCAGCCAGCGCAAGCTGGGTAACCTCGAGCAGCATTTTGCGACCCGAGGTATGATTGAAATACGCCGAATGTTGAGACATGAAATTCTGATGGCCTCATTGTTATTGTCGTACAGACAAGGCCGAACTATTTCGACGTCAGTTTTGGGTCGCAGCGCGGCACAAGTCTTGCCAGATACGGAATAAAGTTCCGTGTTGTGTTCAAGTATAGAAAGACCACCGGTTTTTTCCGGAAAATTTAACCCCGCTTCCTGGTAAACACTTAACGAGCCGGATACGCCGATTCATATCCCCAAATATCGGTATCATAGCCCTGCTCGCGCAATTGTTCGCCACGCGAACTCAGGTAGCGTTGAAAACTGGGTTGTGTGAGGTAAGCCTTTTCGAGCACATAGGCAAACGCCGATTGAAAGTGAAAGGTTTTCAGAAAGCCTTCTACCCGATGTACTTCCCGACCCTGTGAATCATAAAAAACCACACTCGGGGTATATCCGATGTCGAGTTGTCGGGCCAGCGCAGCGGCGCTGACTGGCTTGCCATCGACGCCCACGATCGGTTCATCGGAATACACATTCAGTTGGACATTGTTCATTTTTTTCACCAGCTCGCGGGTGGCCGGATCGGTCAGTACCTTTTGATGCAGCGTTTCGCAGTCTTCACAGGATGGCGATTCGAAATAGACGGCCAGCATTGGTTTTCCCGGCCCTATCAGAGATGACAGGTCGTTACTCCGGACAAAGAAATCCTCATCAATCAAGCGACCACTCTTGTCGCTTTTCTGCACCAGCATGAATTCGCTGTAGGCCATCTTTTTCTCCATCTTGTCACCGGCAAAGTGCAAAGCCTGTTTGAATTTTTCCGGTGAATAATAACCATTAAGCCGCAGAATCACTTTACCCTGTTCATTCAGAAATAATATGGTGGGCGTATATTGCACCTTGAGCGCTTCTGAAAAGGTTTTTTCGGTAAAAGACTTGCCACCTACGGAAATAACTTCACGATCGCCCCACATATTGATCGCGATGCCATCGAATTTGTTTTTTACATATTCGACAATCTCGGGTTGGGTGAAATTTTCTTCGACCAGACGTGCGCAATACGGGCAACCCTCTTGATGAAAATACAGCATCACCCGTTTACCCTGACTGGCTGCCTCTCGGACATCTTCCTCGAACTCGAGAAAGCTCTCCTTGAACCAGCCAGGTATTTCCGAGGTTTGCGCGCCGAGATAACGCCCCTGCTTTTCGGACGCCAGTGCAAAAGGTGAAAATACCAACGAGAATGAAAAAAATATCAGAAGCTTGAAACTGCTACGCACAATCATCGACATGGAAAACCCTCTGGTTCAGGTACATTGTTTTGACCCGATTAATTCAGGTTAATTCAGATCATTATCCGGTATTCAAGGGTGGCTAACAAGCCGGAAATGTCTCGATGACTCGATAGCGCACGCCCTGCGTTGAAGGCGCCGATAGCACCAGCACGAATCGGTCCACATCCCAGCACAGTGGTGTAATTTTCTGCTCTTGTATCGGCAGCTTAAATTTTCGTGCCATCGTGATGTGCGGTTTAAATGGTCTGTACTCGGCTTTAAACCCACAATCCGCGAGATTTCGCCGCAGGTCATCATGTAATTGCAGTAGTTCGCCCGGTATTTTGCCAGGGGCCAGCCAGCTAACCGCCGCCCGGCTGAATTGCCCGACTGTATCGATTTGCATCGAGAAAGGGGTAAAACTCAATCGTTTCGCCTGTTCGATATAACAAGCCTTTTGGTCGGGACCGGTTTGCCCCAGATAATGCAAGGTCAAGTGATAAGAGGCTGGCCCAAGAGGGCGTTCTGCTTCTTCAAATGAACCGGCTAATGTTGATTGATACGCCACATACAGATTCTGACGGGTCTTTTCATCCGGCCACAAAGCCAAAAATAATCGCTGTTTCAAATCCATATGATCATTTTCCGATTTTCACCTCCGGGATATCAAGTGTCAAAAAATTGTCAACACAACAAGTTAGTCGATTTATGGACAGCAAAAGTAGCAAAAAAATGACTTTATTTACCGATAATTCGAAATTATCAGGTTGTAAAACGACTTGGCACGCTGCTTGCTTTTAAATATTCGGGCTTAACGTGCAACACTCACTCTAGAGTGCCGCGAAAGCTTTCACTTCGAAATTTGTAACTTGTCCGACGGTCTCGATTCAATTACTTCGGAGACGCTACAAATTCCGTTTTTTAACCGGTGTCTCTGTCTACAGGAGCAGTCACAATGAATAATATTGCTTTTATTAACAAGGATGAACAAGTCAATGAGCAAGGCAATTTCGCACAACTGAACACATATTATGACGAAAAATTCAAGGTCGGCTGGTTCTTGATGAAAGCCCGGCCGCGTCCGTGTTTTACGCCTACTTTGCTTGAGAATCTGTCCGATTACCTGAATCAGGTAAAATCCGAGATGAAATCAAGCGGGGGCAAACAATACGACTACCTGGTGGTTGGCTCCGAAGTACCCGGTATTTTCAATCTGGGAGGTGATCTGGATCTGTTTACCCGATTGATTCACCAACGTAACCGGGATCAATTACTCGGGTACGCCATTCACTGTATCGATATTCTTTATCAGAATATGCACCACTATAATACCGATCTGACCACGATTTCCCTGATACAGGGAGATGCTCTTGGAGGCGGTTTCGAAGCTGCGTTATCCAGTAACATCATCATCGCCGAGCGAGGGGTGAAAATGGGATTGCCCGAGGTCTTGTTCAACCTGTTTCCAGGGATGGGGGCGTTTTCTTTGCTGTCACGCAAGGTGGGCCCTGCCAGGGCGGAACAAATGATTCTCAGCGGAAAAATATATAAGGCAGAAGAATTACAACAGATGGGCGTGGTCGATATCCTGGCCGAGCCTGAAGAAGGTGAACTGGCGGTATACCAATATATTGAAACTGCCAACCGTGCGAGCAACAGTTACCGAGCCATGCGTCAGGTCAAGGATATCTGCAACAACATCAGCTATCAGGAATTAACCCGCATCGCGAATGTCTGGGCCGATGCCGCACTAAACCTGACTGAACGAGATATTCGTATGATGCAGCGGTTGGTGAACCGCCAAAACAAGCGATTGAAAGCATAAAAGACAACTAGCGCGACACAACGCATGACACACTACAAGACCAGGGTACAAAAAACATTCGAGAAACCGATAAAGACTTGGTTCAGAAACGCCTCCCTGCTTAAGAAATACCGGGATGAATTTTTGCTTTAATCTTTTTTGTGAGAAATCTGGTTTAATTTGGCTTCGATCAAGCGTCGTAATTCGGACACCGTCCGGGAAAAGGTTTTCTCTACTTCGTGATTGGTTTGCCGCATTCGCGAACTGTCAATATCGGCGGGTTTTAACTTTTCGGCCTTGAGGCAGATATCGACCAACTGCAACGCACCCAGTTCGGTTGCGGAACCTTTAAGCGCGTGAATACTCTCTCGATAAGCCGGGTAGTCATCATCCTGATGCATGTGGATTGCTTGCAAGTGTTTTTGCCCGTCCAGTTCAAAACCATCGACCAGGCTTTTGATGAAAGCAATACCTCCGCCCAGCGCTGATAATTCCTGCAGCACATATTCATCGATCCAGTCGGAGCTATCAAATTCTGCATTCGCCAGTTTGTGAAGTCGTGCATGCGGTTGGTAAGCATGATGTCCAGAAGCGGCCCGCGGTCGGTTCTTGCGAGTCAAAATCGCAATTTTTTCCAGTAAAACTCGCGCATCGACCGGCTTGGTCAAAAAGCTGTTAGCACCGGCATTGAGACAGTTTTCTCGCGCTTGTGGAGTTGCATCCGCTGTCAGCATAATCACCGGCAAATGTTTCTCCCCTTCCATAAATCGCAGCGCCTTGATCACTTCGATGCCGGATTTTTTTGGCATATTCATATCCAGCACCAGTAGGTCAAATGTGTCCAATCCATCAGCCAACCGGTCCAGAACAGTTTCACCGCTATCGGCGATCATCACCTGATGACCGGCATGCTCCAGTATTCCCTGTAATACTTGCTGATTGACCTGATTGTCTTCCGCTACCAGAACATTCAACGAACGAACCTCGCCCTGCCGGGCGTAGAACTCTGCCAGCGTGACTATTTTTTCATCATGAAATTGCGCGCTATGCGCGGCATGAATAGCGTTGAAAAGAAGACGTTTGTCTGCCGGCTCCTGCAGGGTTGAAACGTAATACTGGTTGACGATATTGGCTTCGACCATCGAGTCGGATGAATTCAATAGAACCATAGCCAAATGATCTAATCCTGCTTCTACACGAAGCATCTGGGCAAACTGCACCGGATTGACATCCTTTAACGATGATTGATCCACGATGATGACTTCATAATGGCTGTTTTGTTCGGCCGCGGACAATACCGTAGAGAGTGCCCTGGCCTCCGATCGAACCCAGTTAAAATCAACTGACCAACTCTTCAGTGCGGGCCTCACGCTAGCGGCTGTAGCTTCCGAAGCCAGTAGTAAAACCCGGTATTGTGATAACTCGACCTGATCTTGCGGTTGGGTTTCCAGCGTCAACTCGAACCAGAAGGTAGACCCCTGCCCCGACTCACTCTCGAGTCCCATGTCTCCCCCCATTAAGTCAACCAGATCTCGCGAGATGGTGGTACCCAGACCAGTGCCGCCATAATTACGGGCAATCCCATTATCGGCCTGGGTGAAATCCTCAAAAATTCGATGTTGATCCTGATCGGAAATCCCTATACCGGTGTCGCTCACTTCAAAGCGGATCTTCGGATGCAGAATGCTGCCACTGCGCTGGTAAACATTCAGGCTTACCGAGCCCTGATCGGTAAATTTGATTGCATTGGACATCAGGTTGATCAGCACCTGACGAATATGTGGTGGATCCCCCTTAACCGAAAACGGCGTGTCCGGGTCAATATTGCAGCTTACCATCAGTCCTTTGCTTTCTCCGCCCGGTGCCAACATATATCGAACTGAATTGACCAACTCATAAAGATCAAAAGGCTCATGTGAAACGGTCAGTTTGCCTGCTTCAATTTTGGATATATCCAGTATATTTTCGATCAGTTCCAGCAAAGTGTTGGCGGATGAATGCATACTCTTCACCAATTCGTTTTGCTCAAAGCTGAGATCGGTTTCTCGCAGCAATTCTCCCATTCCGATTACACCGTTAAGCGGAGTGCGCAATTCGTGGGACATATTGGCTAAAAACTGTGACTTCGCTGCATTGGCCTGCCGGGCAGAATCCATCGCTTCGTGCAGTTTGTTCAACAAAAATGCCGAATATAGCGGCAAGACCAGCAAAATCATCAACAGACTGAAAGTGATCGAGGGATTCTGATGCCAGTAGGTCCCGAAATAAACGGCCGGTATGAATCCGCACAGAGCAATCGCTTCGGAGATATATAGATAGCGAGTGCCGTAACGAAAACCATTTCCCAGAACAACCCACAGGTACAGCACAAACAGCGGGATACTGTATTCACCGGCCAGCAGCATGACCGCCGACAGCGCTCCAAGATCGATGATTATACCTGCAATACGCCTTGCCGGGGATGGCCGGGGATGGATGATAATGGCTAAAGCTATCAGTAAAGCCGTCCCGTAATAGCCCAGCGCAATCAAACTCGGTAGTGAAAAAAACGTATGTTCGAAACTGCTGTCACGCGCCCAGGGGAAACTAAAATAAAGGACCAGCAAAACCCCGATGACCAAACGCAAATTGATTGCCTGCTCGGGTTCGGTATCACCGGTTTTTTTCAACCGCCTACCGAGTATTTTCAGGGTTGTGAGTAAGTCGGAAACAGGCATCAATGATTTCTATCCTTGTTGGCCAGCCAAAATGATGTTGGTTAGTTGGTGATTAATCGCTCAAATCTTGCTGGATGAATTCGATGTCTTTCAGCCGCTGAAAAAATGCATCAACACACTGCGGATCAAAGTGAGAGCCGGATTGCTGCCGAATATAATCCAGTGCCTGCTGCTGAGGCCATCGCTTTTTATAAGGTCGTTCCGAAACCAGAGCATCGAATACATCCGCGACCGCAACGATCCGGGCCACCAGCGGTATATCTTGACCCGAAAGACCAGAAGGATATCCACTACCATCAAACTTTTCATGATGATTCAGCGCAATTACAGCGCCCATCTGGATATAACGCGACTGGCTTTCCGACAAAATATCGTAGCCCATTACGGTATGCTGCTTCATCGCTTCCCACTCCTGATCCTCAAAAGAACCGGGTTTGAGTAAAACCCGATCCGGAACGCCAATCTTACCGATATCATGCATCGGTGCCGCAAACTCGATGTCACTGCACTCTTCTTCACTCAAGCCGAGTTCTTCGGCTATCACCCGGGCATAACGTGCCATACGGATTACATGGTTACCGGTATCTTCATCACGATATTCACCGGCCCGGCCCAGCCGCAACAGGGTTTCACGCTCACGCGAAGTGATTTGCATGGTGGCCACTTCAACCTGTCTCGCCAGCCAGTCTGCCTTGTCCTGAATAATTGATTGTTGTTCCTGTATTTTCAGCAGGTTACGACAGCTGGTGCGGCATTCGATCTGATCAATCGGACGGGTCAGAAATGCCGTTGCTCCTGCTTCCAATGCTTCATAGCGAACCGATTTCTCGCTGACAACCGTGATCATCATAACCGGCACACTTTCATAGCCCGGCTTTTGCCTGATTTTACGGATGAATTCAACACCGTTGATATCGGGCATACGATAGTCACTGATAATCAGATCAGCCTGATGGGTTTGCATCCATTCCAGTGCACTACCAGCATGGTCAAATCCAGTCACGACCAGATCACTGGCTATATTTTCAACCACCTTTTGCAAAATAACCCGCCCGGTTGATTCATCATCAACGATCAAGACATGTCGTTTGCGTCGAGTCACATTGAGACGACGGGCATTTTCGTATGGCTCGATATTGGAACCGGAACCACGGCTTTTTTTCAGTGTATTCATGGTATTCAGCCTCTCTGGACTGATGCTATCAATTGGACAGAAACCCTTGCAGCCCGGAGTTTCTGTCGGTTAGAAACAGGATCAGTAGTTATAATTATCAATGCACCATCGAACCGGAGCCCGGAGCTTTTATTACCCCCGCTCAAATCCGCCCAGACCCCTTGTCAAAGCACCCCATCTTCCATTCAGCCGGTCAGTGAGCTCTTGCCTGATCAGCGAAAAATAAAATCAGGTTTTTCCATTGTCTGTCCGGTCAAGTAGTTAGCGTTACAAAGTTTCTGGCAACGCCTGAAATCCGTAAACAACGCCAAAGTACGACAATTCAGGTTCAATTCCAAATTTTCCCGCCGAATAATGATAGACGATTCTGAATAAAATTCAGATTTCTAATTTATTGTCTTAAATCATTTACAGGCAGAAGATGACAGAATATGATTTTTTTATTTGAAAACGGCAACTGATGAGCATTCAAATCGTCAACTCCCAACCATATCCAGACCAACAACCCGGCACTTCCGGGCTTCGTAAAAAGGTAACCCGTTTCCAGCAGAGTCACTACCTGCAAAACTTTGTCCAATCCATATTTAATGTAGCCACCGAACTGGCAGGACAAACGCTAGTATTGGGTGGCGATGGAAGATTTTTCAATCCGCAAGCGATTCAGGTGATCCTCAAAATGGCAGCCGCTAACGGTATTGCACGGGTACTGGTCGGCCAACTCGGCTTGCTCTCGACGCCGGCTGCTTCTGCACTGATCCGAAAAAACAATGCTGCTGGCGGGATCATACTCTCGGCCAGTCATAACCCGGGGGGTCCAGATGGCGATTTCGGCATCAAGTTCAACACGGCAAATGGAGGCCCGGCACCAACTTCGTTCACCGATGCCGTGTTTCAGGCGTCAACCCGAATTCACCAATATCGAATCATCGAATCAGACGATATCGACCTCAGTGCAATTTCCAGCCATGACATGGAAGGCATGCAAATCGAAGTCATAGATCCGGTCCAGGACTATGCCGAGATGATGGCTCAAATCTTTGATTTTGACAAAATAAGTAGCATTTTTAAAAATGGTTTTCGCATGCGTTTTGATGCCATGCATGCAATTACCGGTCCCTATGCTATCGAGATTCTGCAAAACCGGCTGGGCGCAGAAAATGGTACAGTAATCAATGGCATACCGCTGGAAGATTTCGGTGGCTGCCACCCCGATCCCAATCTGGTGCACGCGCGTGAGCTGGTCGAATTACTACAGACAGACCCGACACTGGGCTTGGGCGCAGCGTCCGATGGCGACGGCGATCGCAACCTGATTCTGGGCCAGGCTGTTTTTGTCACCCCCAGCGACAGTCTGGCAATAATGACGGCAAACGCCGGTCTGATTCCCGGCTATCAATCCGGCCTCAAAGGTGTTGCCAGATCAATGCCTACCAGTGCTGCGGTCGACACGGTTGCCGGGCAATTAGGTTTGGCCTGCTATGAAACCCCGACCGGCTGGAAATTTTTCGGTAACTTGCTCGATGCCGGAAAAATCACTTTTTGCGGAGAAGAAAGCTTTGGTTCCGGCTCAGATCACATCCGGGAGAAAGACGGATTATGGGCTGTTTTGTTCTGGCTTAACCTGATCGCTGAAAAACAGCAAAGTGTCGCCGACATCGTGACCCGTCACTGGGCGCGCTTTGGACGGCATTATTATTCGCGACACGATTATGAAGCCATTGCCAGCGACAAAGCCAATCAACTGATGGATCAATTACGGGCAGCACTAGCAACGCTCAAGGGGCAGCATTTCGGCGACTACCGCCTGAATCAATGCGATGATTTTTGCTACACCGATCCGGTCGATGGGAGTGTGACAGAACAGCAGGGCATCCGTCTGCTGTTTGCCGATGGGTCACGCATTGTCTATCGCTTGTCCGGCACTGGCACAGTGGGCTCAACATTGCGGGTTTACATCGAAAAATACCAGTCAGATCCAGCGCTTCATTCGCAGGACACGCAGCTAGCACTGGCGGAACTGATTGATATCGCCGATCAAGTTGGCCATATATCAGTCATCACTGGTCGCAGCGCGCCTGATGTCATCACATGAAGCAAGAGTTTTTTGAATGAACAGCCGAAACCCGGCAAACTCCCGGCCAGGTAGAATGCGAGTACTCGCCAGCGGTCTGGAACAAGACAGCAACCATTTACTCAAAACGGAACGACATTATGTCAGAAACCATTTATCAGATTGAAGTTCGTCCACGAATTCCACAGGCGTTAAGCGGACTGCTGGAACTGTCAGACAACCTGTTATACAGCTGGGATCGAAATGCACGCAGCTTGTTTTACCGGCTGGACCCCGAGTTGTGGGAACAATGTGACCACAACCCCAAATTATTTTTACGTCGTGTTTCCCAAGATCTGCTCGATCAAGCTGTCGAAGACAATATCTTCATGGAAGAATATTCGCGGGTATTGTCATCGTTCAACTCATATCTGGATAAAAATACCCACCATGAAATCGATGAATATCTCGATATCCATAACGACCTGATTGCCTATTTTTGCGCCGAATTCGGCTTACATGAAAGCTTTCCGATCTATTCCGGTGGTCTGGGCATACTTGCAGGTGACCACTGCAAGGCGATCAGCGACCTCGGCGTTCCCTTCGTTGCGGTGGGTCTGCTGTATAGACAGGGGTACTTCAACCAGCAAATCGATGCGCATGGCAATCAGATCGCCACCTATAACACCGCCCATTTCAGTGAGTTACCAATCAGCCCGGTGCGTGACAGTAATGGCGAAAAACTCATCATCATGGTCGAGATAGCGGGTCGCGAAGTGCAATTGAGAGCCTGGCACGCCAAGGCTGGGCATACCCAGATGTATTTCCTCGACAGTAATGTGGAAGGCAATAGCGATCAAGACCGCGAAATCACCTTCCGTCTGTACGGTGGAGATAAAAAAACCCGCATCGAGCAGGAGATCGTTCTCGGTATTGGAGGCGTGCGATTGATTCGCGAACTGGGCTTGAAACCCACGACCTGGCATATAAACGAAGGACACGCCGCCTTTTCGATCATCGAACGCTGTCGTGAAGTGACCAATGAAAATTTCGATTTTCGTTCAGCACTGGAGCAAGTCGCAGCCGGTACAGTTTTTACTACTCACACCCCGGTACCCGCCGGACATGATATTTTCCCTCAACAATTAATGGTCGAATACTTTCACAATTGCTGCAAGCGGCTTGATCTGGAGTGGGAAGACTTTATGGCTTACGGCGAATCACCCACTGCGCCGGGCAGCTTCAACATGACTGCCTTCGCATTGCGCGGTTCACGCTTTCACAATGGCGTAAGCCGTATCCACGGAGGAGTAGCGGCAGAAATGGAATCTTACGTCTGGCCACAGATACCGGTCGAGGAAAACGCCATTACCTATGTCACCAACGGTGTACATGCTCCGACCTTTCTGGCGCGTGACTGGCTTAATCTGTTTGACATGCGATTTCGCGAGTGGCGCAACAAATTGCTTGATGTCGACTACTGGAAATGCATCGACGAGATTCCTGACCACCGTTTCTGGAGCCTGCGTCAGGAACTGAAAAGCCAGATGCTGGTTGCCACTCGTCGACGCACCATACAGCGCTGCCATCGTAACCATAGCAATGATACCTTGTCCCGGCGCATGACCCGTCAAATGATCGAGCCGGAAACCGATATTCTGGTGCTCGGTTTTGCCCGTCGTTTCGCCACTTATAAAAGGGCAACGTTACTGTTTCGTGACCCCGAACGGCTGGCACGACTGCTCAACATCCCGGATCGTCCGGTACTATTGATATTCGCCGGCAAGGCACATCCGAAAGATGGTCCCGGTCAGGACTTGATTCGAAACATCCACGAGTTTTCACAACGTCAGGAGTTTCTTGGCAAGGTCGTAATTCTCGAGGGCTATAACATGGCAATGGCACGGAGTCTGGTCGCCGGTGTCGATGTCTGGGTCAATAATCCGGAGTATCCACTCGAGGCCAGCGGCACATCGGGCCAGAAAGCAGCGATGAACGGTGTCGTAAATCTGAGTGTGCTCGATGGCTGGTGGGGTGAGGGCTTCAATGGCCATAATGGCTGGGGCATCATCCCCCACTCGCCCGACACTCCACCGCAAATTCGTGATGACGAAGAAGCCGGTGACATGCTGGATATTCTTGAGCATGAAATCATCCCGACCTTTTACAATCGCGGTATCCAGGGCTACTCGAAGGATTGGGTAAGGCTGTCCAAGGAATCGATGAAATCCTGCATCCCGCGTTTCAATGCCTCGCGCATGGTGATGGATTATGTCAAGAATCTGTATACACCCGCGACCCGGCAATACAAAAGGATGAAGCAAAATGACTCGGCACCGGCAATCGAATTGGCCCGATGGAAGGCCAAGATTCACCAGCAATGGCAAAATATCAGCATTCAGCGGGCCGATGACTGCAACATGAGTATTATGCATGGCGAAACCCTGCCGATTCGTATCAAGGCTTACCTGAATGGTTTGTCAGCCGACGATGTGCGCGTCGAGTGTGTGATCGACAGTTGTCGTCACAACAGTGATGCCACCATCTTCAAAAAACCGAAAAGTCTGGTGCTGCAATATCAGGGGCAGGAAGATGACAGCCATATTTTTTCGCTCGATCTTGAACCGGTCAATTCGGGCGTGAATTTCTATAAAATCAGAATTTACCCCTATCACGAATTGCTGACACACCCGCTTGAAGTCGGCTATCTGGTTTGGCTGTAACACTGAGACGGTTGTAAATATTGGGCTGACACACCCGCGGTCGAGATTGTTTAGATATTTGATTCGGCGGCCGGAAAACCCGGGTCAGCCCTGAAACGGCGATTGGATGTTTAGCCAGTTGCCGTGATCGCAGTCATTATCAGTTTGGCTAATGAAATTCAGCACTTGCCAGAATTTCCACTACGGTATTCTGCGTTCACGTTTCCGGGCCCTGTCAGAACCTTTCTCCAGTGCTTTTGGTACCTGCTCGCTCTTGCTGACCCACAGCTTGCCCGGCCCGATCATTATTCCAGGTTTATTACGAGCAACATCCTCGTTTATAAGGCCGACCTGTTAACATTGTCTTATTCCGCTGGTGCTATTCCTGAACAGGTTTTTCCTGCCGGATACCCGCTGAACCCCGCTTTTCACTTTATCCGGCGTATCCTTTCGTTTCTTTTTTTACCTTTCGCTTGTTTTCGTATTTTTTTTAGCACTGCAGTTTCTAGTCTTTGCGGCCAATCGGATCTACCTTGGCCTGCCCGCTCAAATCTATTACTTAAGCGCAGGAAACAATAACTAAAGGAAGAAACAGCAAGGTAATCAATTATTTCACGATTTAATCTCGAAATCAGGATGTGAACCATCATTACGAGTTGAGTCAAAATATTCGGTATTAACAGACCGCTATCCTGTTAGAACGCTTGTCGGTTTTATGCTTTTCACTGGAAAATTGCAGTAAACTGGGGCGTTTTAAAAAGGCATCGCGCCCCTTTCGTTTGACAGACAGGGAATTGTTCAAACCATGACATCCATCAAAACCGGAAAAGTATCGTTTCTCAGCAAGCTGAGCCTGGTCTGGAACCGCCTGATGCCGAGTTGGGCAGAAAAAAAGATTAGCTCCCAGCTTTTCTGGCATAACACCAAAAAACCCCGCGACATCAATTTACCCAAACGGTTTAAACAGCGCACGCTCAAAACGCCCGAAGGAAAAATCAATGCCTACCAGGTCGGCAAAGGACCAATGGTGATTTTCATTCACGGTTGGGGAGGGGGTGCCTACCAGTTTTTTCCATTGATGAGGGGATTGAATGAATGCGGATTTAGCGCGCTGGCATTTGATCATCTCGGCCATGAGCGCAGCGAAAACAAGCAGGCGTCTCTGCAACAATTGATATCGACGAGCAATTTTATCATTCAATCGATCAAAAAAAATCATCCTGAAGGCATCGCCTCAGTAGTAGGGCATGATGTCGGTAGTCTCATAATCTGTAATGCCAGACCCACCCTGATCGAGGGCTTGCCAATCTTTCTGATCGCGCCGATTTTCAATTACAAGTTGTTTTTTCTACGCAAGCTCGGGCAATTAAATTTGCATCCGGATATCCTGAAAAAATATGCGGCCAGGTTTATCGCTGAGTATCCGAAACAATATGCTGCACTGGAATTGAGCCGCAGACTGGAAAAATACAGCGATGTCACAGTCATTGCTCATGACGAGAACGATGACGAATCACCGGTCGCAGACTCGGTTCGCTTTTGCAAACGTTTCCCTATGACTAAATTGATAACCCCCAAGGGCTGGGGTCACAGCCGCATCATCAATTCGGAATCGGTCTGGCAGGAATTGAAATCGCACCTCAATTACGAAGATACCACCATCAATTACTCCAATATCATTCTAAAAGACATCAATAACAACCCATAGAGATTGCCCTGAGTTCATATCAGGCGCTGATACAAGCCCGACAATTGGCGCAAATCAGCAGCCAGTTGCGGCCATAATTGCGACCATTCGAAGCGCCACTGCCAATTACCTTCCGTGGTTCCGGGCACATTCATCCGACTGTGGGCATCGAGACTGAGGATATCCTGCATCGGCAGGACCGCCAGCTCAGCCACCGAGCACAGCGCCAGCCGGTTCATCACCCATGGCATATCCAGTTCTGTACTTTCGCTTACCCCCAGATAATGGTGCAGAAAACGACGAGAATCGGGATCTAGTTGCCGATACCATCCCAGTGTAGTGTTGTTGTCATGAGTACCGGTATAAACCACCCCGTTGCGCTGGTGGTTATGTGGCAAATACAGATTGCGCGCATCACCATCAAAAGCGAATTGTAAAACTTTCATGCCAGGCAAGTGGAATTGCTCACGCAAATCGATCACTGAGTTCGTGATCAAGCCAAGGTCTTCCGCCACCAACGGTAATGGACCAAATGCATCGGTCAATGATTGCAACAGTTCTTGACCCGGGCTGTTCACCCAGTGGCCATGGATCGCGGTTGGCTCATCAGCGTCGATATGCCAGCAGGCTTCGAGTCCGCGAAAATGGTCGATGCGGATCAGGTCGAAGTATTCGAGCTGGCTGGCGAAGCGCTGTTGCCACCAGCGAAAACCGGACTGTTGATGATGGGACCAATCATACAGTGGATTACCCCAGCGTTGGCCCTGCTCGGAAAAGGCATCCGGTGGCACTCCGGCAACCTGACTGCAATGCCCATCCCGATCGATCAGAAAATGCTCACGTTGCGCCCACACATCGGCACTGTCGTATGCGACATAGAAAGGCATATCGCCAAACAGCAATATACTTCGTGCTCGAGCATATTCACGCAACGCATGCCACTGGGTATGAAATACAAATTGCCCGAACACAATAAAATCCATCTGAGCGCGGTATTTACGACGGGCTGCAACCAGCGCACCGGCTTCGCGTTGGCGTAGCGGTGCCGGCCAGTCATTCCAGGTGGCATCTTGCCGTGCCTGCTTGATTGCCATAAACAAGGCATAATCATCGAGCCAGTATGACTGTTCGTTGGCCCACTGTTGCAAACGATTGTGCCAGTCGCTTTGCGCCTGTTTTTGAAAACCCGAAAAAGCTTGCCTGAGACACTGTTCCCGAAAATCCGTTGATTGCCGGTCTGCTTCGATTTTCGAAATTTTCAGCCAGCCCTGACGTTCAAGCCAGTCCAGATCGATCAACTGCGTATTACTGGCATGAACCGACAGGCATTGGTACGGCGAACCATCATTATGAGTCGGCCCGAGCGGCAACATTTGCCAAACCGATAGCCCGCTGGCTACCATAAAATCGATAAAATGATACGCCTCGGCACCGATGTCGCCGGTGCCATATTCACCGGGCAGTGAGGTCGGATGCAGCAATACTCCGGCACGCCGGTGGTCAAGAAATGCTATCTGACTCAAAGCTGTTTACCCGGCAACATCACCCCACCCCGGGCTGGTGAACCACTGCCTTGAGAAAAGGCATGCGACAGGTATTCCGGCGGTTCCCGCCCGAGGATGCTGTACAGGTTGCACAGATGTAACCGGTACTTTTCATCAAAGGCCTGCACCGAATCGGCCGGATTATAGTCACCAAACCACCAGAACCAGTCCGAGCCTTCGCAGATCGCCAGTTGCCGTTCGGCGCGCTGTAATTCAGTTTCACTGAGCTTGTTTTGTGCCAGCACTTCATCGTACACCTGACGCGCTTCGACCAGCATGTCCCAGGCTCGGTTCTTGTCCTTGTCGCCAATCCAGGTTGAAAAAGTGCCATAGACCCAGCTTCCGGCCACCAGTTTGCTCAAATTCTGCCGCGGTGGTTGTTGCTGCAGATAATCACTGTAGGTAGTCAATCGAATACGTTCATGTGCGGCCAGTTTCTTGTACAACGCAGACAGGAAATAAAAAGCATTTTCCGGGTAATATTCCCAGGCGTTTTCCCCATCCATGATGATCGACACAATCGCTTGCGGATGATCGGCACAAGCATCGGCTATGTTTTCGATTTTACTGATCAGATTGGCTACGGCATCATCGGCATGCCAGTTGGCATATTCGAAACCGATCAGATCAGACAAGCCGTCATCGCGAAAAAAGCAGGCAGGCCGGTTTTCGCCTAGTTGATAAGCAGTGTGAATACATTGATCGGTGCCAAGGCCTGAAGCTGCCAGCGAATGACGCAGAACCGTTTCGCCGCTGGCAAGCCAGTTAAAGCCCTGCTCAGACAATAATTCGACCACCTCTTCGCTGACGCTGCCTTCAGAGGGCCAGCAACCCTGAGGAGTAAATCCGAATACGCGCTGAAAAACCTGCAAGCCGCGAACGATATGCCATAAACTGCGTTGTTCGCCCTGCGGGTAGACCGGCGCCTGTGGCAACTCCACATCCGGCATTGCTTCGCGTGCCGACTTGAAATCGATCAGTAAGGGCATGATAGGATGCGCATAAGGCGTCATCGAAAGTTCAATTCGACCCTGCTGCGCCAGCTTTTGATAGCGCCCGAGTAGCGGCACGATCATTTCATGGATAATTTCCACCAGAAAACGGCGATCATGGACCGAGAACAGGCAACCTTTTTTCATCAGCAACTGGATGCGTTTGTTTTTGCGCCGCTCGGTTTCTGCCAGCCATGCAAGGTGATACCACACCAGCAGGTCGGCAAAAAACTGTTCGTCGTAATAAGCGACACTCGTCGGGTTGTCCTGAATCGATCTTGCGATTTCAGCCAGTTGCCGATATTCATCGAAACGCTCGATCAGCCGGTTTTCATTGGCGCGCAGGCAATCGGATAACAACGTCAGTCGCGTTTGCTGATTCTTGCTGATGACAGGATCCGCCAGCGCGCGCAACAATGGATCACGCAGGGCCGAGCCGTGTTTCAGATAACCCTCGAGCTGCTCGGCATAGTCCTCGATCTGTTCCAGCAATACTGGTGCGAAATTGACCACCGCACGAGCCTTCGGTTCGTTTTCGATGTGAGCAACCATATCGACATAATCCTTGATCGCGTGCAGATACGTCCACGGCAGACTGTATTCGCCGCTGCGTAAATCGCGGTATTCAGGCTGATGCATGTGCCAGTACAGTACAACATTGATCGGTGCAACGGGGCTCTTAGCTGACATTATGAAATTCCTGTCCCATCATTTCGGGTGTAACCAGTGTGACCCCGCCCTCCGAGACATGAAAGCGCTGGCGATCGGCTGTTTTGTCGACACCGATTTTCGTTCCGTCAGGAATAAGGCAACCCTTATCAATAATGGCATTTTTGATCGTGCAATGTTTACCGATAATGACATCCGGCAACACCACCGTGTTTTCGATATGTGAAAAATCATCGATGCAGACGTTGGAAAACAATAACGAATGTCGCACCAGTGACCCGGAGATAATACAACCGCCGGAGACCATCGAATCCACCGCCATGCCGCGCCGTTTATCATCATCGAAAATAAATTTTGCGGGTGGTAACTGTTCCTGAAAAGTCCAGATCGGCCATTCGTTGTCGTACAGATTCAGGTCAGGGGTGACCCCGATCAATTCCAGGTTGGCTTTCCAGTAAGCGTCGACCGTCCCGACATCCCGCCAGTAGGATTGCTTGCCGCTTTGCACATCCCGAAACGGATAGGCGTAAACCTGATATTCATCAATTGCCGCGGGGATGACATCCTTGCCAAAATCACGCGATGAACCAGGATTGTCGTGATCGCGTTTGAGTTGCTCGAACAGGAAATCCTTGTTGAAGATATAAATACCCATCGAGCACAATGCTTCCGAGTCGCTGCCCGGCATCGGCTTGGGGTCTTGTGGTTTTTCAGCAAAACTGCGGATGCGATTATTCTCTTCTGCTTCCATCACACCATAGCCACGGGCATCCTGCAGTGGCACCTGAATGCAACCGACCGTGATATCCGCCCGGGTTTCGACATGAGTTGCGATCATAGCGCCATAGTCCATTTTATAAATATGGTCGCCCGCCAGAATCAATACATATTTCGGGTCATGCATGTTGATCAAATCGAGATTCTGGAAAATTGAATCTGCTGTACCGGCATACCAGGATTTTTCATCCACTCGTTGCTGTGCCGGCCATAATTCGACAAATTCGCCAAATTCGCCACGCAAGTGACTCCAGCCTTTCTGGGTGTGAGTAATCAGTGAATGCGCCTTGTACTGGGTGATTACACCGATGCGCCGAATACCCGAGTTGACACAGTTGGAGAGCGGGAAATCGATGATGCGAAATTTACCACCAAACGGTACCGCCGGCTTGGCCCGCCACTCGGTTAATTGCTTGAGGCGGGATCCTCTCCCTCCGGCCATGATCAGCGCCAATGTGTCGCGAGTGAGACGGCTGACAAAACGTAACGAACATTGTGAAGTCATAAAGCATCCTTCAAATTTGAGATTGAAATCGATAACCGGCCAGCGACGGTGGCAGTCTGGCCGTGCAAACCTGCAAGTTTCTCTTCCTGCCGGTGAGCCCATGCATCGGCAACCGATACACCGTAATAATGCCGCAATATTATCCTGCCAATCACCCGTTGCTGAAGTTTATCGCCGGTTGAACCGAACCGCTAGTGGCGAATCAAGCGAGGAAGGATATAAGTCATTTATTTCAGCCCAGCATATCACTATAGTGGCTATGTCGGCCTGCAGAAATATGTAAAGATTGAGCTATATCAATCTGCCGGGTTGACCTGTATCAATTCTGACCGTTTAAGGAATCCTATCGATGACCAAGCTTGCCAAACCGCCAACAATGAACGAGGGTCAATTGAAAATTTTGTCAGCGACTCATCATGACCCCTTTTCTGTGCTGGGCTTGCACCAGGATGGCAAGCAGAGACGCATCGTGGTTTTTTCTCCGCACACCCAGTCACTCAAACTGATGCCCTCGGGCGCGAAATTCACCCGCTTGGAAAATACCGATCTGTTCGAGTGGAACGGCATGGACGATGATATCAGTTGCCCCTATCTTTTGCAGAAAGTCGACAGCCAGCATCAAACCATCAGTTTTTATGACCCGTACTGCTTTGCCCCGCAGATCGCCGAATTTGACCTGCACCTGTTCGCGCAGGGCCGCCACTGGCATATCTACCGAATTCTCGGCGCGCATCGCCATCAGGTCGAAGACATCGATGGCGTACTGTTTGCTTGCTGGGCACCCAATGCCAGCCGGGTCAGTGTTATAGGCGATTTTAATGACTGGGACGGCCGTGTCCACCCGATGCGAAGCCGCGGCAGCAGCGGCGTATGGGAAATTTTTATCCCCGGCATCGACCGCAATTGCCTGTACAAGTTTGAAATCCGTAATACCCACACTGGCCAGGTACTACAAAAAACCGACCCTTACGGCCAGCAGTTCGAAATCCGCCCGCACACCGCATCTAGGCTGCGAAATGAAAGCCGCTACCCGTGGCAAGACGAAGACTGGCAACAAGGCCGCAAAACTCGAGACTGGCTGCATCAACCAATGTCGATCTATGAAGTCCATCTGGGTTCCTGGCAACGCGACGAGCAGGGTGGATTTCTCAATTATCGTGAACTGGCTCACCGTCTGGCCGACTATGTGAACGAGCTGGGATTTACCCACATCGAACTGTTGCCGATCACCGAACACCCGCTGGATGCCTCCTGGGGTTACCAGACCACTGGCTATTTTGCCCCGACTGCACGTTTTGGCAATGCCGATGATTTTCATTATTTCGTCGATTATCTGCACCGGCAGGGCATTGGAATCCTTCTCGACTGGGTGCCGGCACATTTTCCGCGCGACGCGCATGGCTTGGCCCGCTTCGATGGCAGTGCCTTGTACGAACATGAAGACCCGCGCAAGGGCGAGCACCGCGACTGGGGTACGCTGATCTACAATTACGGACGTAACGAAGTCAAAAATTTTCTGCTGGCAAGCGCCCTGTTCTGGCTCGAGGAATACCATCTGGACGGTTTGCGGGTCGATGCCGTTGCCTCGATGCTGTATCTGGATTATTCACGCGAACAAGGTGACTGGGTGCCGAATATTCACGGCGGCAATGAAAATCTTGAGGCGATCGAATTTTTGCGCGAACTCAACCGCGTTGTGCATGCGGAACACCCTGGCTGTGTCGTAATAGCCGAAGAATCGACCTCATGGCCGCAAGTCACCCGGCCTGTCGATATCGGCGGTCTGGGCTTTTCGATGAAATGGAACATGGGCTGGATGCACGATACTCTCGATTATCTGACCAGAGACCCGGTGCACCGGCATTATCACCACAACCAGTTGACTTTCGGCTTGCTGTATCTGTTCAGCGAGAATTTTGTATTACCGTTTTCACACGACGAAGTGGTCCATGGCAAATCATCGATGCTGCATAAGATGCCGGGAGACGAATGGCAACAATTCGCCAACCTGCGCCTGCTGTACACCTACCAGTTCACTTATCCGGGCAAAAAACTGATTTTCATGGGCAGTGAATTCGGCCAGCGCAATGAATGGGATCATGACCGGGCACTGGACTGGTTGTCTCTGCAATATCCACCCCATGATGGAGTCAAAACATTGGTCCGCGACCTGAACCGACTGCACCGCTGCGAAGCCGCATTGCATCGGCATGATTTTGAACCCCAGGGGTTTGAATGGCTGGATTGCAACGATACCGACCAATCGGTTTTATCTTACCTGCGCCACGACATCAGCCCGGATGGCGCACGGCAAACCCTGATCATCGTGCTCAACTTTACCCCGGTGGTGCGCGAGCCCTATCGCATCGGAGTACCTGACGCTGGTGAATATCAGGAAATCCTCAATTCCGACTCGGCTTATTACGGTGGTAGCAACATCAGCAACGGCATACATATTGCCACCGACAACCGACCATGGATGAACCGGCCACACTCGCTGACATTGACACTGCCACCACTAGGCGGCATCGTATTAAAGAAAAAATCATGAAACAGCCAGTTCTTTTCATCAGTAGTGAAGCCTACCCATTAGTAAAAACCGGAGGGTTGGCCGATGTCGCCGGCAGTCTGCCACTGGCACTGAAGCAAGCAGGCATCGACATTCGTCTTTTGCTACCGGCCTATCAAAGTGTGCTGGAACAATTGGACGACTATCAGGTGGTAGCCTCCACACGTCATTACGATCACGATATCGATATCCTGCAAACCACACTGCCCGGCCATGATCTGAAAACACTGCTGGTGCATTGCCCGGCTCTGTTCGGTCGACCCGGCAATCCTTATCTCGATACCAATGGTCAACCCTGGCAGGACAATGCCTTGCGTTTCGCACTGTTTTGCCAGGTTGCCGTCGATATTGCACTGAACCGCGTCGGACTCGACTGGCAACCAGGACTGGTGCATTGCAATGACTGGCAAACGGCTCTGGTGCCCGCGTTGCTGGACACATTTTTGCAACGACCGGCGACCCTCTTCACCATTCATAATCTCGCCTATCAGGGCTTGTTCGACGACCGGGTTTTCTTCGAGCTCGGATTACCCGGCGGCCTGTGGGGCATGCACGGCCTCGAATTTCACGGCCTGTTTTCCTTCATCAAGGGCGGGCTGGTATTTGCCGATCGACTGAATACGGTTAGCCCGACTTATGCCCGGGAAATCCAGCAAGCCGAATTCGGTTACGGGCTGGATGGATTACTCCGCCATCGCGCCAGTCGCCTGTCTGGCATTCTCAATGGCATCAACACCGATGAGTGGAACCCTGCGACTGACCGTTATCTGGCAAAAAAGTATGATATTGATTCACTCAAGGATAAATCGATCAATAAAAAGACGTTGCAGAAAAAGCTTGAATTGCCCGTCGATCGACAGATTCCGATGCTCGGCATGATCAGCCGTCTGGTCGAACAGAAAGGCTTGCCGATTCTTCTCGAAGCCATGCAAAAACTGTTGCAGTTTCCGTTGCAATTGGTTGTACTCGGCAGTGGGGAAAAGGCTTTCGAAGACTCGCTGCAGGAATGGGCCAGACGTTACCCGAAAAACCTGAAGGTGATCATCGGTTATGATGAGTGCCTGTCGCATCAAATTGAGGCCTCTGCCGACCTGTATCTGATGCCCTCTTTGTTTGAACCCTGCGGGCTGAATCAGTTATATAGCCTGCGCTATGGCACCCTGCCGATTGCCAGCAAAGTCGGCGGGCTGGCAGACAGTGTGGTAGACGCCAATCAGGAAAATTTCGAACAGCACATCGCCAATGGCTATCAACTTCCGGAAAACAAGCCCGATGCGTTGCTGCACTCAATTCAGCGAGCGCTGGATGATTTCAGCGACAAGCCGAGATGGAAACAATTGCAAATCAACGCCATGACTCCGGACCGCTCTTGGCAAGCCAGTGCAGCGAAGTACATTGAGTTGTATCGGTTGGCCATCGCGGATAACAGTTGATCTGAAACCCGTCTTGTCAGTTTATAATGACTGTCCAAAACCGCCAGAGAATTGCATGTTTGTTCGCATCCTCTGGCACCTTGACAGGCAATACTACCGCTTCTAGGCCGCTTTTTTCGACAGTGGCAGACAATCACCGCGCCAGATACAATCGAGCTGGTCACATTCGCCTGCAGTCGCAGTGGCGAAGCAGGCAAAATTACCTTCAGCCAATTGAATTGCTCGCACCAGATTGATCTTGCTCAATCGTGATGTCTTAATGCCAAGAGGTTTGGCGATTTCCCTGATTTCCTGCATTTTCATAATCGTTACCTGTGCTAAAAAAATTATTACATGAATTTTTCCGCTTCCATCAGGGCTGCCTGTGCCGCAGCCAGCCGCGCGGAGGGTATGCGCGGACCGGAACACGACACATAGGTCAGCCCGATGCAATGGAAAAAATGAATCGATTGTGGATGCCCTCCATGCTCGCCGCAGATGCCCATACGCATGTCGGGTCGGGTTTGCCGCCCCCAGTTTATCGCCAGTTCCATCAACTTGCCAACACCTTTGACATCAAGCACTTCGAAAGGGTTGTCTTGCAGAATTTTCTTTTCGTGATACATCGGCAGAAACTTGTTTTCGGCATCTTCGCGAGAAAAAGAAAATGTTGCCTGTGATAAATCATTGGTGCCAAAGGAAAAGAATTCGGCTTCTTCTGCCAACCGGTCGGCGCGCATACAGGCGCGCACAACTTCGATCATCGAACCAAATTTGAAATCGACCTGAATGCCGTAACGCTGCTCAACCTCCTGATGGATTTCATCGACATAGATTTTGACACGGTTGAGCTCTTCCAGCGTACATACTTGCGGTACCATGATTTCGGGACACACGCGGTCACCTTCCTTGGTGCATTCGGCCGCCGCTTCGAGCACGGCTTGAATCTGCATCTTGTAAATTTCCGGAAAGGTAATACCCAGACGTACGCCGCGGTGACCGAGCATCGGATTGGTTTCAAACAGGTTGCGCACCATGCGCAAGATTTTGGTTTTCTTCTGGATCACTTCTTCCACCAGATGCGAATCGGCCAGATAACGCACGCGTTTGGGTTCTCCATCACTGGCGTTGCGGTAAATCTGTTCCACCGCATCGGTCAGCACGCCCATACCCTGTACGGTATCGCGTAATTGTTGCAATTGCGTTAATTCTTCAACCAGTTGGTTTTCGGAAGGCAGAAATTCATGGATCGGAGGGTCGAGCAGACGAATCGTTACCGGCTTGGGGGTCATGATTTTCAGGATCGCCTTGAAATCTTCACGCTGGATCGGCAGTAACTGATCGAGCGCTTCCTGACGTTTCTCCGGAGTTTCGGCCACGATCATATCGATTACGATCGGCAAGCGATCCTTGGCATTAAACATACGTTCGGTGCGGCACAGGCCGATGCCCATAGCGCCGTATTTGAGCGCCTGTTTGGCTGCCTGCGGCGTGTCTGCATTGGCCATCACAGCCAGCCGAGCGCGCTCATCGGCCCATTGCAGCAGTACATCCAGTTCGGAAGAAAACTCGGCTTCGATCATCTCGACTTCACCCAGATAGACGTCACCGGTGGTGCCATCTATGGTGATCAAATCGCCCTCGGCAATGGTGTTTTGACCGACGGTAGCAACGCGAAGCGCGACATCGACATGAATGCCTTCGGCCCCGGCGACACAGGGTTTACCCATGCCGCGTGCAACCACAGCAGCGTGCGAGGTTTTACCACCGCGTGCGGTAAGTATACCTTGAGAAGCAAAAAAGCCGTGGATATCTTCCGGCTTGGTTTCTTCACGCAGCAAAATTACGCGCTCGCCCTTACGCCCGAGTTCTTCGGCGCGATCGGCATCGAACACAGCATGCCCGACCGCAGCGCCCGGTGAAGCCGGCAACCCGCGCGCTACCGGCACGCGGCGCGTGTTGCTGTCGAGACGCGGAAACAATAATTGTTCGAGCAAATCGGGTTGGATGCGCATCAACGCCTGTTTCTTGTCGATCAGGGCTTCGCGCACCATATCCACCGAGGTGCGCACCATCGCCACCGCGTTCATCTTGCCGTTGCGCGTTTGCAGGCAGTAGAGCTGTCCTTTTTCGATGGTGAATTCGAAATCCTGCACTTCGTGATAATGCCCTTCCAACTTGTCACGCAATTGCTTGAGTTGTTTGTACAACGCCGGCATTTCATCCAGCATGGCATCGATCGGCTTGGGTGTGCGAATGCCGGCCACCACATCTTCGCCCTGCGCATTGACCAGATACTCACCAAACAGCTCGTTGGCGCCGGTGTCGGGATAACGCGTAAACGCAACACCGGTGGCGGAATCATTTCCGAGGTTACCAAATACCATGGTGCAGATATTCACTGCGGTACCATTAGCCATGTCCGGGGTGATATTGAATTCGCGCCGGTAATCGACCGCGCGCTTGCCATCCCATGAATTGAACACAGCCTTGATGGCGATTTCCAGCTGAACCATCGGATCTTCCGGAAATGGTAGCCCGGTCACGCGCTTGACTACTTCGAGGAAGCGCTCGGTGGCGCGTTGCAAATCTTCGGCACTGAGCGCCAGATCGGTAGTGACACCGACATCACGCTTGATCTGATCGAATTCTTCATCAAATTCTTCATCGGCAATACCCAGTGCCACTTTGCCGAACAGTTGAATAAAACGACGATAAGAATCCCAGCCGAAGCGTTCGTTACCACTTTGTTCGATCAAGCCCAAAATGGTTTCACTATTGAGGCCGAGATTGAGAATGGTATCCATCATGCCTGGCATCGACATCGCTGAGCCGGAGCGCACTGATACCAGCAGAGGTTTTTCGCGTCCACCAAAGGTTTTGCCGGTTTTCTTTTCCAACTCGGCCATGTTGTCGCGCACCTGATCCATCAATCCTTCGGGCAGGTTTTCCTTGTCTTGCAAATGTGCCAGACAGGCTTCTGTAGTGATCACAAAACCGGGCGGTACATTGAGACCGATTTGTGTCATTTCACACAGGTTGGCTCCTTTGCCGCCGAGCAGCATCTTGTTTTTGCCATCTCCCTGCTCAAAGGTATAAACGAATTGCTGGCTCATTGGTGGTCTCTCCCGATTAGTTACCGTTGAATTTTTTACAGTATCCTGAAATCTGCTAGGCCAGGTGTTGATTCACATCAAATGAAAGCTGAAAATTCGCCTTTACTGCGACAAAAACCGGATCAGGATGATGTAAATCAATCCCAAAGCCGGGGTTAAGCTAGTAGCCTCTGTTCCGCTCTGTTTTTATTTGTCGATTCTGTGGATCTCCATTCAATACATTTACCCGGCTTGTGGCTCTGGACGCAGTCGCTGTACTGGCCTGTTTTGCTGTGGGCACTGTATCGTGCGCCATGGCAGATTCTGCTGCAAAAGGATTCCAGTAATATCCTGTTTGCGGCTTGTGCGGTGGTTTTCCTGTTCTGGCAATTGAAAGTCAATGTCGATGACGGGCTGGCGATTCATTTACTCGGCAGCAGTATTCTGACCCTGATGTTCCGCTGGCAAGTAGCCTTACTGGCCAATGCACTGATATTGCTCGGTATGACTATCAGTACGGATGCCGATTTCGCTGCTTTTGCCATGAACGGCCTGATTACCGGCGTCGTGCCGGTCACTGTTACTTACCTCATCTGGCGTTTTAATGAACGCTATTTACCTGCCAATTATTTTATTTATATCTTTGTCTGCGCTTTTCTGGCAGCCGGTTTGTCGATTTTGACTAGCGGATTGATTTCCTATGAAATTCTCAAACATCTGGACAATCAGTTGATTGAAGAAACGCTGGATCAATACATCCTGATTTTCATTCCGATCATGTATCCGGAAGCCTTTATAACCGGTGGCGTCATCTCTGTTTTTGTCATCTACAAACCACAGTGGATCGCCACTTTTGATGACCGTCGTTACCTGCACAACCGATAACCTGCCTGATTCGTACACGTCCAAACAGTTTCGCTTTGCAATCAATTTTGTATTAACATGCACGTTACCAGAGGTGCCAGACGCTTAGCTGCACCTTGATTAAACACCCGGTCAGGCCGGCGTAAGAATAATAACGAAATATCGTATTTCGAGATCAGAATAAAACTCATCCATTCACAGAGGACGCACAGTGAAGCCTTACTACCGATTACTCCCGACCCTTTTCAGCCTAGGTCTGTTTTTCAATGCTGGAATTGCGCTGGCAGATTCCAACGCTGACAAAAGCATTCAGGAAATTGCACAATGCATGCGGGTCAATGTGTTTGAACGCGGTGCGGTACGCGATTTCCAGATCAAATCGACTGATAAGGAAGGCAAATCCAAAACCATCCAGTTCAAGGCTTTCTGGAAGCCATCCAAGACTTCGGATGTCATTCGCATCACGTTACAGGTACAGGAACCGAAAGCCCTGCGCGGTACCTCATATCTGGTGGTGAAGAATCTTGACAGCGAAAAACTGTATTTGTACCTGCCCGCATTACGCAAGGTGCGCACGCTACAAGGCGGAGAAGACAGTCAAAAATTATGGGGCAGCGATTTCAGTATTGCTGACATCAAGCAATTACAGGGGTTGATGATCGAAGGTGTCGTCAAACGTCTGCCCGACGAGACCATCGAAGGCCGGCCAGCCTATCTGATCGAAACCAGCCACAGCGGAACCGGTCATTTTTACCGAAAAGTGCGCAGTTATATCGATCAGCAAAGCTGTCTGCTACTCAAGTCAGAACTTTTCACGGCCGATGATACCCTGAGCAAAGTGCTCAAGGCCGATATCTCGACCCTGCTTGAAATCGATCCGTGGTGGTTGATTCAGGGCTATCGAATGTCCGATCTACGGGCCGGTACGCGCACCGATCTATGGTTGAGCGATATCTTCATCAATGAGCGGCTGCCTGAATCCCTGTTTACTCCGGAAGGTTTTTATATCGAGCAGGAGTAACCTGCCGACAGGAGGTCGAAGTGCCAAACCGGTTTCATCGCTGGATCGCTGAGCACAGCATCGCTGTGCTGATGGCCACCTTGATTCTGTCGCTATTGGCTCTGCTACAATTATTTGATTTTCAAAACGCCAGACTACGCCTGTCGATCGACCCTTCGCTCGATGCCATCTCGATTCTGACCCCGCAGGAACGTAAATTCGATAGCCTGGTTCGGCTGCGGTTTGGCAACCGGGAACCGGTCATGGTGATGATGCAGGTGGATGATGTTTTTCTGCCGAAAAACCTGCAACGGCTGGATCGCCTGTCGCACGATTTGCAACAGCTCGACGGGGTCAAATCAGTGGATTCACTGACCCTGACCCGATTACCGCGCATCGAACGCAACGATCTCAACTATTCACCTCTGACCCCGACCAGTCTGCAAGATCCGCAGATCGCCCGGGAACTCAGGCACAGCACGCTGGACAATCCCTTGATCGCCGGGCAACTGGTATCGCGTGATGGCAGCGCCGCCGTGGTTCTGGTTCACCCGGCGTCCAGCGATGAGCTGGAAATTCTGCACAGTGATCTGGCTCGCCGGATTCGCCAAACCGCCGACCGACAGGCTGGGCCGGGTGTACGCATCCATGTCACCGGTGCACCATTGATTCGCAGTGAAATAAGCCATACTCTGACTTCCCAGATGAAAACCATGATCCCGGCCATCATGCTGGTGATTGCGGTCTTGCTCGCGCTGGTTTTTCGCAGTCTGCGCGCAGTCCTAATTCCATTACTGACCATTTGTGTGGCGATGCTTTGGGTACTTGCCAGTTTCAGTGTCGCCGCAATTCCGATCAATCTGGTGACTGCCCTGACCCCACCGTTCATAATCACCATGGGGCTGGCATATTGCGCTCATGTGATTTCCGAATACGAGCAAATACATCGGCGTGAACCGGCCCTGTCAGCGCAAAAGCACATCGCCAGCCTGCTGCAGGAAACCTCGATACCGGTGATGGTGACCGGGCTGGCGACCATTGCCGGTCTGCTTGCGTTGACCTTGAACGAACAGCGCTCGATGATTGAGTTTGCGGCTTTTTCAGCACTGGGAACCCTCTTCCTGATGCTGCTGACCTTGTTGCTGGTACCCTCTCTGCTGTATTTTTGCAAACCTCGGCGGCGCGATCAGCCGCTGGCCGGCGAAGCCATGCTCGATCAAGCCATCGACACTCTCAGCAAATTTGACCAGCAGCATCGCAAACAGATACTGTGGGTCGCCCTGATTGTTTTCGCAGGGTCTTTACTGTATGCCGCGCAGATTCGGATCGGCGAACAACTGATTGGACTATTCCCGGAAAACTCGAGAATTCGTATCGATCATGCGGCCATCAACCAGAAAATGGGTGGCGTCAACCCGGTTTATCTGGCCTTTGAGGGGGGTGCCGAGGATGTCTTTACCGACCCCAATATCCTGCAGCAACTCGACCAGCTCGAAAAATGGGTCAGCCAGCAACCTGAAGTTGGTTCGGTGCTTGGGCTGGCAGACCATGTCAAGTTGCTCAATCGCTATCTTGCGGCAGAAGCGAGTTTCGCTATTCCCGCCTCACGTGATGCGATCCGCCAGATGCTGTTTGTCGGAGATGGCGAATGGCAACGCAGTGTGGTTAATATCGACCGTTCGGCCAGCTTGATCCAGATTCGCCTGCGAGTGGATGACACCGCCCGCATTGCACCATTTCTCGATCGTTTGCAACTACGTCTGAAACAGTTGCCTGGCGGCCTTGAAATCCATCTGGGTGGCGGAGCAGTAATCATGACCGAATCGGTGCGCAAGGCTACCTCTGGCCAATTGATGAGCGTGGCACTGGCACTGTTGCTGATCTATCTGTGCCTGTCGCTGCAATTCCTGTCATTTAAAATCGGCTTGCTTGCCACCTTGCCGACCGCACTGCAGACAGCGCTGTATTTCGGCATGTTGGGGTTACTCGGCGTTTCGCTCAACCCGACCTCGGTGCTGGTCGAAACTCTGGTGCTGGGGTTGGCCATTGATGACACCATTCATTATCTGTCACGCTTTGCCAGCGCGGCCAAGCGTTCCGGATCCGAAACCATCGCGGCCCAGCGGGCGCTGCAATCCGTGTTGCGCCCGGTCACCGTCACCAAAACCATTCTGATCGCCGGATTCCTGACCATGCTCAGTGGCGATTTAAGTTCGCAGGCACTGTTCGGCTGGCTCGCTGCATTGACATTATTCTGCACCTGGCTAGTGGATATCTTCGTGACGCCTGCCTTCATGAGTGGCCTGCGCATCGTTACCTTGTGGGATACCTTGCGCCTCAACCTCGGCGCGCAAGTGCAAAAAACCATTCCACTGTTTCGTGGCCTGAGCGATCGCCAGTCGCGCATCTTCGCACTGATGGCGAACCTGCATACCTTACCGTCGGGCACACGGCTGATCACCGAAGGGGATGAATCGGGTGATATTTATGTCATCATCGATGGTGAAGTCACCGTATTCAAGGATATTGGTGATGACCACATCGAACTGGCACGCATGCAACGGGGCGATGTGGTGGGTGAAATCGGCTATTTCGGCCAGCGCCGCTCTGCCAGTGTCGATACAGTGAGTGAAACCCGCCTGCTGCGTTTCGATGATGAAGATAAGGAACGTCTGTGCCGTGCTTACCCATCCATCGCAGCGCGAATTTTTCTCAATTTGAACCGGGTGCAGGCTCAGCGTCAGGCAGAACGCAATGGTTTGATCGAAAAATTCAACGGCAAGGCTCAACCGTCAGCATTACCCGACGAAAAAAATCCATCGTTTGATTCATCTCTACACTCACCCGCAAAGCCATGAGTAGCCAGCAGGATTTGATATCCGCCATTGCTGCACTGAATAATCAGCGCGAACTGCTTGGCGATGACGTCGTTAACCTGGCCATTGCGCCGTTGCAGGCTCAGCTTGACGCGTTCAGGTCACAGGGATGGGCCGATTTTGCCGAACAACGATTGAAACAGGTCAGTGTTCTGTTTGCCGATATTGTCGGATCCACACAAATGGCGCGTCAGCTTGACCCGGAAGAAACACAAAGCATTCTGGATGGCGCTCTGAAGCAACTGAGCGATATCATCGACCGGTTTCATGGCCGTGTACTGCAATATGCCGGCGACAGTCTGCTCGCCGCCTTCGGTGCCGACGATGCGTATGAAGAAGACCCGGAAAACGCTGTGCGAGCCGGGCTCGCCTGTCTTGAAGCTTCCAGGCAAATCGCTGACGATGTTTTGCATCGATTTGGACTGGAAGGATTTGATTTGCGGGTCGGCATCAACACCGGCCGCGTATTGATTGGCGGCGGAGTCGATGCCGATAACAGTATCCGCGGCCTGACGGTTCATATTGCCGCGCGCATGGAGCAGCAAGCGCCGCCCGGTGGCTTGCGCATCAGCCACTATTGCTTTCGTCATGTCCGTGGCATTTTCGATGTCACCGAACAGCCCCCCATTGACATCAAAGGGCTGGATGAGCCACTCAAAACCTATCTGGTCCACTCCGCCAAGCCGCGCGCTTTTCACAATCTTCAGCGCGGCATTGACGGGGTTGAAACGCAAATGATCGGCCGTCAGGTTGAGCTTGGGCATTTGCAGCAGCAATTTCAGGCATTGTTCGACGACACGGTCCCGCCTGCCCCCCGTGTCGTGACCATTGTTGCTGAAGCCGGCATCGGAAAATCACGCTTGCTGTATGAATTTGAAAACTGGGCCGATACGCAACCGTACAGTTATTACCTGTTTAAAGGTCGTTCCCAACCGACAGCTCGCCAGCAACCCTACGGCCTGTTGTACAATATTCTGGCCTGGCGTCTACAACTATCGGAAGGAGATGACATCCGGCATACACGCGAACAGTTTTGCTCAAGGCTGCAACCCCTGTTCAGCACCGAAGAAATGCTTTCGGTAGAAATGCTCGGGCAATTGATCGGGCTGGATTTCAGTCATAATCCAAAACTGGCAGCGCTTCTCGATGACCCGCAAAAAATTCGCCGCCGAGGACTGCATTGCGCTGCCGAAGTGCTGCGCAGGCTGTACCGAAGCGGAGACCCCATATTATTGATCGTGGACGACTTGCACTGGGCCGACACCGACTCGCTGAATTTTCTGGATTACCTGCTAAAAGCCAACAACGATATCCCGATGCTGCTGCTGGCACTGGCCCGGCCTGAACTCTATCGGCATCGTCCAGCCTGGCCTGTCTGCCAGAATACCTTACGCATCGACCTGCAGGCGTTGAACCATCAACATAGCCAGCAACTGGCGACAACATTGCTGCAGCGACTGGATATGATTCCATCCGACTTATTGAAACTCGTTACCGATTCGGCAGATGGTAACCCTTTTTACATGGAAGAACTGGTCAAGATGATGATCGACGATGGTGCCATCATCAGCGATATCGAGCAATGGCGTCTGGTACCGCAAAAACTGGATAATATTCAGGTGCCGGACTCACTCACTGGCGTTTTGCAGGCCAGACTGGATGCCCTCAATGCGCAGCAGCGCGCGACGTTGCAGTTGGCCTCGGTCATCGGTTTCATGTTCTGGGACAATACACTGGCCACAATCGAACCTGACAGCCTGAAATATCTACCCGAACTGGTTCAGCGCGAATTGATCATTCAACAACCCGGCAGTCGATTTGAAGGCGCACAAAAATACAGTTTTCAGCATCATATTCTGCATAAGGTCACTTATCTGAGCCTGCTCAAAACACATCGAGAGAATTTTCATGCGGCCGTCGCCGGCTGGTATGAAAGCCTGGCCAACAAGCGTGGAAGTGATTTTCCGGGGATAACTGCCTACCACTATGAATGTGCCAACAACTGGGCCAGAGCCGTCGAGTTTTATGCTCAGGCTGCCCAGCAAGCCGCCGCACGTCACAGTGGCGATGCAACGCTCAATTATGTTCAACGCGCGCTACCTCATCTAACCCCTGCAGACCTCAAATTACGCTGGTCCCTGCTCGAAGCACGCGAAAAGATTCTCTCGCTACAGCATGACCGTAAAGCACATGAAGCCGACCTCGATGCGCTGTTGGAAACCGCCCAGCAATTAGCGGATGAGCCTCGCATTGCAGAAGCCATACTGAGGCGAGCAAGTGCCATTTGCGATGCGGGTGACTACCAGCAAGCGGAGCAATCTGCCATTCGTGCGTTTCAACGCGCACAGGCTTGTCAACAGTCAGACATCGCGGCGCAAGCCAAAGAAATTCAAGCCATGTGTTTGCGCCGGATGGGTAACTTCCCCGATGCCCGGCAAGCCGCCGAAAATGGGCTGACGTTGGCGCGTCTTGCATCCAACCCTCAAATTGAAGGCCGCCTCATCACCAATCTGGCCGCACTTTGCGCGGAAAGCGGTGATTTGGCTCAATGTTTTCAACTCGACAGGAAATACCTCGACATTGTGCTCAACCTGCAGGACAAGGTAGGAGAATCCAATGCCTACAATACTTTGGGCGATAATTACCTGCGTATCGGCGACTATGACAGAGCCGAAGCCTGTTTCGAACAATCGATCAGTATCGCGCGCAGCATAGGTTACAGTATCGGAGAATGCGTGGTACAGCTCAACCTGGCGATCATAGCCAATCTCAAACAGCGTTTTCCAAATGCAATCGAGCTGGCACAGCAGGCGCTGAAAATTGCGATACAGGGCGAGTTTCGTGACTTGCAGGCCGCTACCCATTTGCAGCTGGGTCAGGCTCTGACAGAAACCGGAGAGTTTGAAGCCGCGCACGAGGCTCTGCAGCAAGCTATTGAGCTGTTCGAAGCCAATTCGGGTGAACACCTGGCGATGGAAGTTTTCGCAGCACTGGCACGGCTATCGCTGCAACAGGGAAACCTCACCGAGGCCCACATTCAAGTTGTAAAAGTACTCGATTTCTTACAACAAGGCGGTAGCCTCGATGGCACTGAAGAACCGATACTGATTCGTTTGACGGTCTATCAGGTATTGCAACAGGCAGGCGATGCCCGAGCCGGGCCTTTTCTGCAACAAACCCGACAGCTGTTGCAACAGCGCGCCGACAAAATAACCGACAACCAGCTGCGCCATGCCTTTTTAAATCAGGTACCGCACAACCGGGCGATCCTGCAAGCCAGTGAGCAGTCAGACACGGATTAATCCGGTTTCTGATAACGACTCGGTAATCATCTGACCGTTACGTTTCCTTTTTGTATTTTTCTACCGCGCTCAAAATGCCGCGCAAGATATTCACTTCATTCTTGCTCGGTTCGGCGCGTTGATACAGCCGGCGCAACCGCTTCATCAGTTGACGCGGGTTGTCCGGGTCGAGAAAACCGGTTGCGACCATGACCTGTTCAAGATGCGAGAAATAACCTTCCATCTCGGCGCTATCGGCTGCCGCTTCGGCATCTTCCTTTTTTTCGCTTGGCGCTTGCTGTGGTAGATGCTGAAATCGCTTGTAGATTTCATAACTGATCACTTGAATCGCCGAAGCGACATTCAGCGAACTGAAATCGGCATTGGTGGGGATGGTGACGGTGTAATGGCAATGCTGCAATTCATCATTGGTCAAGCCCGAATGTTCTCGTCCGAACACGATGGCGGCTCTTTCATCCTCGCCCATGCCGGCAATCTTTTGCGCTAGCATTTCGGGCGACAATTCCGGCCAGGCAAGTGAACGCATACGCGCGCTGGTGCCGATCACAACCTGGCAATCGGCGACGGCTTGCGGCAGGGTTTCGACGCGGATGTGCTGGTCGAGAATATCGTTGGCTCCGGAGCCACGCGAATACGCGATCTGCCCGATCGGGCATTGCGGGTTGACCAGCACCAGCTGCGACAGGCACATATTTTTCATCGCCCGCGCGGCCGCGCCGATATTGCCGGGATGGGTGGTTTCGACCATGACGATCTTGATGTTTTC